>JAEZEB010000176.1 GCA_023438115.1 Pseudomonadota bacterium
GCCAAGAACCGCTTCATGTTCGGCGGCCAGGGCCGCGTGCCGCTGGTGCTGCGCATGCCCATCGGCAACTGGGACGCGTCGGCCGCGCAGCACTCGCAGTCGCTCGAGAGCTGGTTCGCGCACCTGCCGGGCGTGGTGGTGGTGTGCCCGGCGACGCCGCAGGACAACTACTCGCTGCTGCGCGCGGCGCTGGCTAGCGGCGACCCGGTGGTCTACATGGAACACAAGGCGCTGTGGGGCCTGACGGGCGAGGTCGATCCCGGCGTCACCGCGCAGCTGGGCGCGGCGCGCGTCGTGCGGCCCGGCGAGCACCTCACGATCGTGAGCTGGAGCAAGCAGGTGCAGGCCTGCCAGGCGGCTTGCGAGCAGCTGGCCGCGCAGGGCGTGTCGGCCGAACTCGTCGACCTGCGCAGCATCTGGCCGTGGGACCGCGAGGCGGTGCTCGCCTCCTGCGCGCGCACGCGCCACCTGCTGGTGGTGCACGAGGCCGTGCAGCCGGCCGGCTTCGGCGCCGAGATCGCGGCGACGGTGGCCGAGTCGGTCCCCGGCTGCAAGGTGCGTCGCCTCGGCGCGCCGCGCATCCCTGTCGGCTACGCGCCCGTGCTGGAGGCGCAGTCGCGCGTCACCGCAGCCGACATCGCCGCCGCGGCGCGCGGCCTTCTTGCCTGAGTCTCCGATGTCCCTGCCTGAACTTCCCTCCGAGCTCCCGGGCGAGCCGCCGAGCGAGCCCGACGAGGCCGTGCGCGTGCCGCTGGCCATCGAGGACTGGCTCACCGTGATCGTGATGGCGGCGCTGGCGCTGATCACCTTCGCCAACGTGCTGGTGCGCTACTTCACCAGCCAGTCCTTCGCCTGGACCGAGGAGATCTCGGTGTTCCTGATGATCGTGCTGGCGCTGGTGGCCGGGTCCGCGGCCGTCGCGCGCAACCGCAACATCCGCATCGAGTACTTCGCCGACAACGGGCCGGAGTGGCGGCAGCGCGCGCTGGCCCGTTTCGGCGCGCTGATGATGTTCGTCTTTTTCGCGGTGCTGGCGGTGTTGAGCGCGCGGGTCGTGTACGACGACGTGCGCTTCGGCGAGACCTCGCCCGGCATCGGCGTGCCGATCTGGTGGTACACGATGTGGATGCCCGTGATGTCGGTGGCGATCGCCGGCCGCGCGCTGGGCCTGTTCATCCGCCGGGGCCGTCGCCCGTGATCGCGACGCTGCTCTTCGTCGCCTTCCTGGCGCTGCTGTTCCTGGGCGTGCCCATTGGCGCGGCGCTGGGCATCGCCGGCGCCGTGTGCATCGCGCTCGCCAACCTGGACGTGCAGTGGTGGGGCCTGCTGGCCGTGCCGCAGAACTTCTACGCCGGCCTGGCCAAGTACCCGCTGCTGGCCGTGCCCATGTTCGTGCTGGTGGGCTCGATCTTCGACCGCTCCGGCGTGGCCCTGCGCCTGGTGAACTTCGCCGTGGCCATCGTCGGCCGCGGCTCGGGCATGCTGCCGATGGTGGCGATCGCCGTGGCGATGTTCCTGGGCGGCATCTCCGGGTCCGGCCCCGCCAACGCGGCGGCCGTGGGCGGGGTGATGATCGCCGCGATGAGCCGTGCCGGCTATCCCGCGTCGTTCTCGGCCAGTGTCGTGGGCGCCGCCGCGGCCACGGACATCCTCATCCCGCCTTCGGTGGCCTTCATCGTGTATTCGGTGCTGGTGCCCGGCGCCTCGGTGCCGGCGCTGTTCGCCGCCGGCATGGTGCCCGGCGTTCTGGCGGGCCTCGCACTCATGATCCCCGCCGTGTGGCTGGCACGCCGCCACGGCATGGGCCACCTCGAGGCGCAGCTGCCGCGGCCGCCGTTCTGGCGCAGCCTGCGCGACGCGAGCTGGGGCCTGGCGGCGCCGGTGCTGATCCTGGGCGGCATGCGCGCGGGCTGGTTCACGCCGACCGAGGCCGCCGTGGTGGCGGTGTTCTACGGCCTGTTCATCGGCATGGTGGTGCACCGGACGATCAAGGTGCGGGACCTGTTCGTGATCCTGCGCGAATCGGGCGAGCTCTCGGCGGTGATCCTGCTGGTGGTGTCGCTGGCGGGCATCTTCGCCTGGTCGCTGTCGACGCTGGGGATCATCGATCCGGTGACGAACGCCATCGTGAACTCCGGTCTCGGGGAGTACGGCGTGCTGGTCCTGCTGATCCTGCTGCTGGTGACCGTGGGCATGTTCCTGGACGGCGTGTCGATCTTCCTGATCTTCGTGCCGCTGCTGCTGCCCATCATGCGCCACTACAACTGGGACCCGGTCTGGTTCGGCGTGATCCTCACGCTGAAGGTGGCGCTGGGCCAGTTCACCCCGCCGCTGGCGGTCAACCTCATGGTGTCCTGCCGCATCGCCAACGTGCCGATGGAGAGCACGATCCGATGGGTCGGCTGGATGCTGCTGTCCATGGCGGCCGTGATGGCGGCCGTCATCGCCTTCCCGCAGCTGGCGCTGTGGCTGCCGCGCACGCTGGGGTACTAGTTTGTTCGTTCGTTCCACCTGAAGGAGACAAGTCCCATGAAGATCCGCCGCACGCTGCTGGCCCTCGCGATGGCCGCGACGGCCCTCGGCTTCACGCAAGCCGCCGTCGCGCAGTCCAACTACAAGGCCGAATACAAGATGTCCCTGGTGCTCGGCCCGCCGACGCCCTGGGGCATGGCCGGCCAGATCTGGGCCGACCTCGTGAAGGAGCGCACCCAGGGCCGCATCAACATCAAGCTGTACCCCGGCGTGTCGCTGGTGCAGGGTGACCAGACGCGCGAGTTCAGCTCGCTGCGCCAGGGCGTGATCGACATGGCCGTGGGCTCCACGATCAACTGGTCGCCGCAGATCAAGGAACTGAACCTGTTCTCGCTGCCCTTCCTGATGCCCGACTACGCCGCCGTGGACGCGCTGACGCAGGGTGAAGGGGCCAACACGATCTCCGCGACCGTGGACCGCGCCGGCGCCGTGCCGCTGGCCTGGGGCGAGAACGGCTTCCGCGAGCTGACCAACAGCAAGAAGCCGATCAAGTCGCCGGAGGACCTCAAGGGCATGAAGATCCGCGTGGTCGGCTCGCCGCTGTTCTCCGACACCTTCAACGCCCTGGGCGCGAACCCGACGCAAATGAGCTGGGCCGATGCGCAGCCGGCGCTGTCCAGCGGCGCCGTGGACGGCCAGGAGAACCCGCTGTTCCTGTTCACGGTGCTGAAGATGCACACCGTGGGCCAGAAGTTCGTGACCACCTGGGGCTACGTGGCCGACCCGCTGATCTTCGTGGTGAACAAGGACGTGTGGAACAGCTGGAGCCCGGCCGACCGCGAGATCGTGCGCCAGGCCGCCATCGACGCCGGCAAGCAGGAGATCGTGCTGGCCCGCAAGGGCCTGGACGAGGCCGACAAGCCGCTGCTGAAGGACATCGCGGGCATGGGCGTGACGGTGACGAACCTGACGCCCGCGGAGCGCGAGACCTTCGTGAAGGCGACGCGCCCGGTCTACGACAAGTGGAAGAAGACCATCGGCGCCGACCTGGTGGACGCCGCCGAGAAGGCGATCGCCGCGCGCAGGAAGTAAGCGCCGCGCGAGACGGAAAGAAGAAGGGCCAGGATTTCCTGGCCCTTTGCTTTTGCTCCCTGCGGGGGGCTTACTTGCCGACGTGGATGCGGGCCGTGAGGCCGCCGACGCTCTTGGCCGTGGCGACGTCGTTCCAGATCAGGTAACCGGCATCGGGATCCGTCCCCACGCCGGGGCCGGCGGTGGTGGGATAGGTGCCGATGTTCAGCGAGTCCCAGGGACCCGTCGTGCCGATCGGATCGAAGCCGTACGTATTGGTGTTGTACGTCACCTTGTAGACAAACTCGTCGGGCAGCGTCAAGCCCTCGGCGGAGAAGTCGAATTCGATCGTGAACGCCTTGCCGTTGTAGCACTTGCCGTCGGCTGCCCTCCAGGCGGTGCCCCCTTCGCACGTGGCATCGGGCGTCGGCCGGAAGGGAATCGTGTAGGTCTTGTAGCTCACGGCCAGCGGGGTGGAACTGTCGACGGCGAAGATCCCCATGGCGATCTCGTGGTCGAAGGTGCTGCCGGGAGTCGTCACGCAGTCGTTCGTGCTCCAGGTGCCGTTTTCGCAGGCCCAGCTGCTCATCGCCAGCGTCACGCTGCGCAGCTTGCGCGGAGTGCCGGGTGCCAGCTTGACGCGGTCGCCCAGGCTCGTGAGCTGGTACGCCTGCAGCCCGTAGCTGGCCATGTTGTACGGCAGGGGATCGGCGATGGAGTCCCAGGCGACGACGCTCGGAGTGACCAGGGCCACCGTCTCGAGTTCGCCGTCGGTGGCGATGTCCTGCGCGACCTCGGCCAGCGTCTTGCCCTGCTGCGCGAAGGTGAGCATCAGCGCCTCGATCAGGTCGTCGTGCGGGTCGCCGGCCTTGGGGCTGAACGCGGCCGTCAGCGGATCTTCCGGCAGGTCGGTGAAGCCCGCGTCCACCAGCATCTTCAGCACCTTGGCGGTGGCCTCCTCCAGCTGCTCGGGGGTGGGCGTGCCGCCATCGGCGGCCGCGACGGCATAGGCGCCGATCAGCGTGGTCAGCGGCGTCACGTTGACGTTGGACTCGCTGGTGGCGTAGCCGTACATCGCTTCGCCGTCGGCCAGCGAGCCGCCGGTGACCTTGACGACGCAGGGGAAGCTGCCGCCGACGCGCGTGGTCCACGTGCCGTCTTCGCCGGTGGCCGTGGCCGCGGTCGCGCTGCCGCAGGTGACGGCGACGTCGCCGCCGCTCACCGGGGCGCCGGTGGCGGCCGTGCCGCTCAGGGCGAAGCCGCTGTCATCGCTGCCGCCGCAGCCGGCGATGAGCGTGGCCACCGCGATGGCGGGCAGGGTTCGAAGGATCTTTCGCATGCTTGTCTCCTCGTCGTTCAATTTGTGACAAATTGATAGTAATGTTAATTAATCCTGGATAGGGAAATTGGAGGCGGGCTCCGCCAAACGGCCGAGGACAAAGGACCCCGCTCGCGATTGACATGAGTTCTAAAGTAGTCGCTTCGACGACGAGGCAGCTTGCGGCAGGGAGCGACGTCGGCGCCGTGGGCTTCCGCGGGGGCGGAAAAAGGCCGAAATCTATAATCGAAGGTTCAGCTGGACCCCCCATGACCACTCCGAAATTCACCGTCGCCGACATCCGCCAGACCTTCCTGGACTTCTTCAAGGACAAGGGGCACGCGGTCGTCGCCTCGAGCCCGCTGGTGCCGGGCAACGACCCGACGCTGATGTTCACCAACTCGGGGATGGTGCAGTTCAAGGACGTGTTCCTCGGCACCGACAAGCGTCCCTACGTGCGCGCGGCCTCGGTGCAGGCCTGCCTGCGCGCCGGCGGCAAGCACAACGACCTGGAGAACGTGGGCTACACCGCGCGGCACCACACCTTCTTCGAGATGCTGGGCAACTGGAGCTTCGGCGACTACTTCAAGCGCGAGTCGCTCAAGTGGGGCTGGGAGTTGCTGACGCAGGTCTACAAGCTGCCGGCCGACAAGCTCTGGGCCACCGTCTACATCGACGACGACGAGGCCTACGACATCTGGACCAAGGAGATCGGCCTGCCGCCCGAGCGCGTCGTGCGCATCGGCGACAACAAGGGCGCGAAGTACGCCAGCGACAACTTCTGGATGATGGCCGACACCGGTCCCTGCGGCCCCTGCTCGGAGATCTTCTACGACCACGGCCCGGAGATTCCCGGCGGGCCGCCCGGCAGCCCCGACGAGGACGGCGACCGCTACATCGAGATCTGGAACCACGTGTTCATGCAGTTCGACATGCAGCCCGACGGCAGCCTGAAGAAGCTGCCCGCGCCCTGCGTGGACACGGGCATGGGGCTGGAGCGCCTGGCCGCGATCCTGCAGCACGTGCACAGCAACTACGAGATCGACATCTTCGACGCGCTGATCAAGGCGGCGGCGCGCGAGACCGGCGTGCAGGACCTCGCCAATCCGTCGCTGAAGGTGATCGCCGACCACATCCGCGCGACGTCGTTCCTGGTGACCGATGGCGTGATCCCCTCCAACGAGGGCCGTGGCTACGTGCAGCGCCGCATCATCCGCCGCGCCATCCGCCACGGCTACAAGCTGGGGCGCAAGAAGCCCTTCTTCCACAAGCTGGTGCCGGACCTGGTGAAGCTGATGGGCGAGGCCTATCCCAACCTGAAGGCTTCGGGCGAGCGCGTGATGGAGGTGCTGAAGGCGGAGGAGGAGCGCTTCTACGAGACGCTCGCCAACGGCATGGAAATCCTCGATGCCGCGCTCGCCGGCGGCCAGAAGGTGCTGCCGGGCGACGTCGCCTTCAAGCTGCACGACACCTACGGCTTCCCGCTCGACCTGACGCAGGACGTCTGCCGCGAGCGCGACGTCACGGTGGACGCCGCCGGCTTCGACGCCGCCATGGACCGGCAGAAGGCCGCCGGCCGCGCCGCGGGCAAGTTCAAGATGGACCGGCTGCTGGAATACACCGGTGCGGGCAACGTCTTCACCGGCTACGAGAAGCTGGAGGAAACGGCGCGCGTGGTGGCGCTGTACCGCGACGGCACGCCCGTGCAGCAGCTCGAGGAAGGCCAGCCGGGCGTGGTGGTGCTGGACACCACCCCCTTCTATGCCGAGAGCGGCGGCCAGGTCGGCGACAGCGGCGTGCTGTCCGCCGAGGGCGTGCAGTTCGGCGTGGAGGACACGCAGAAGATCAAGTCCGACGTCTTCGGCCACCACGGCACGCAGACGCAGGGCACGCTGAAGGTCGGCGACACCGTCCGGGCGTCGGTGAACATGCAGCTGCGCGCAGCCACGATGCGCAACCACAGCGTCACGCACCTGATGCACAAGGCCCTGCGCGAGGTGCTGGGCGCGCACGTGCAGCAGAAGGGTTCGCTGGTCGACGCCGACAAGACGCGCTTCGACTTCACGCACAACGCGCCGATCACCGACGACCAGGTCCGCGAGATCGAGAAGCGCGTGAACGCGGAGATCCTGGACAACCACGCGACGCAGGCGCGCGTGATGGACATCGAGGCCGCGCAGAAGACCGGGGCCGTGATGCTCTTCGGCGAGAAGTACGGCGAGACCGTGCGCGTGCTGGACATCGGCAGCAGCCGCGAGCTGTGCGGCGGCACGCACGTGCAGCGCACCGGCGACATCGGCCTGTTCAAGATCGTGGGCGAAGGCGGCGTGGCCGCCGGCGTGCGCCGCGTCGAGGCGGTGACGGGCGCCAACGCGCTGGCCTACCTGCAGCAGCTCGAAAGCACGGTGCAGGGCGCCGCCGGCGCATTGAAGGCGCCGGTGCCGGAGCTGCAGTCGCGCATCGCGCAGGTGCTCGAACAGGTGCGCGCGCTCGAAAAGGAAGTGTCCCAGCTCAAGGGCAGGCTCGCGTCTTCGCAGGGCGACGAACTCGCCGCGCAGGCCGTGGACGTCAAGGGCGTCAAGGTGCTGGCCGCGCGCCTGGACGGCGCGGATGCGAAGACCCTGCGCGACACGATGGACAAGCTCAAGGGCAAGCTCAAGACGGCGGCGATCGTGCTGGCCGCGGTCGACGGCGCCAAGGTGCAGCTGGCCGCGGGCGTGACGGCCGACAGCATGGGCAAGGTCAAGGCCGGCGAGCTGGTGAACTTCGTCGCCCAGCAGGTGGGCGGCAAGGGCGGCGGCAAGCCGGACATGGCGATGGCCGGCGGCACCGACGCGAGCAAGCTGCCCGCCGCGCTGCAGTCGGTGCAGGGCTGGATCACGGAACGGCTGTGAGCCTCCCCGGTTTTTCTCCCTCTCCCCTGCGGGGAGAGGGCAGGGGTGAGGGGCAGACCCGGCGCACGGTCCTCCGTGCCGCCGCCGCCGCAGGCGCGGGCCTGGTCCTCCCCATCCGCGCCGCCGAAGTCCTCCAGCTCCCCGCGGACAAGCGCCTGCCAGCCTTCTCCGCCCCCGACCTGCGCGACGGGGCCGCCCCCGTTCCGGCGGTCGGCCGCCCGTCGGTGGTGAATTTCTGGGCGACCTGGTGCCCGCCGTGCCGCGTGGAGATGCCCCTGCTGCTGCAGCTGGTCGACCTGTACGGCGACCGCTTCACGCTGCAACTGGTGAACTTCAAGGAACGCGCGGCCACCGTGCAGCGCTACATGCAGACCGCTGGCTGGTCGCATCCGGTGCTGCTGGATTCCGCCGGCGCCGGCGCGGCGGCCTGGGAAGTGAAGACCTTCCCCACCACCTTCGGCTTCGACGCCCAGGGCCGGGCACGCTGGCGGGTGCGTGGCGAGTACGACTGGAGTTCGGCGGAAGCGGGGCGGTTGGTCGAGAGCCTCTGGAGTTGAAGGCGCGGATAATCGCGTCCATGCAGACGCGCCGCCACTTCCTCCATTCCACCGCCGCCGCCGCCGGCGCCCTTTCCCTTCCCCTCGCCGCCTTCGCCCAGGAGCGCCGCTTCGCGCCCGGGGCGGACGGCTGGCGCACCTTCGAGCTGACCACCCGCGTCACGCCCGCCATGGCGCAAGGCACGCACCAGGTGTGGGTGCCCATTCCCTCGATCGACACCGGCTGGCAGCGTTCGCTGGAGACCGCCTTCACCACCAATGGCCGCGCGGTGCGCACCACCGACGGTGTCGAGGGGGCGAAGATGCTGCACGTGGTGTTCGACGAGTCGGTGAAGGAGCCCTTCGTCGAGACCACCACGCGCATCCGGACGCGCGACCGCTCGACCGACTGGTCGCGTCCCGTGGCGGCGCGCGAGGATGCCGCCACGCTGGCGCATGCGCTGCGTCCCACCAGCCTGATCCCGATCGACGGCATCGTGCGCGAGACGGCGCTCAAGGCCGTGGGCAACGCGCGCACCGACGAAGACAAGGTCCGCCGCCTCTACGACTGGGTCGTCACCAACTCCTGGCGCGAGCCGGCGGTGCGCGGCTGCGGCGAAGGCGACATCAAGACCATGCTGGAGACCGGCGACCTGGGAGGCAAGTGCGCGGACATCAACGCGCTGTTCGTGGGCCTGTGCCGCGCCGCCGGCGTGCCGGCGCGCGACGTGTACGGCCTGCGCCTGGCGCCCTCGGCCTTCGGCTACAAGGAACTGGGCAGCAACTCCGCCAACCTCAAGGGCTCGCAGCACTGCCGCGCCGAGGTCTTCCTGAAAGCGCACGGCTGGGTGGCGATGGACCCCGCCGACGTCGCCAAGGTGATGCGCCAAGAAACCGGCGAGTGGATCAAGACCGTGCAGCACCCCGTGGTGAAGCCGGTGTACCAGGGCCTCTACGGCGCCTGGGAAGGCAACTGGGTCGGCTACAACACCGCGCACGACGTCGCGCTGCCCGGCTCCAAGCTGGGCAAGCTGGGCTTCCTGATGTACCCGGTGGCGGAGGACCGCCAGGGCCGCTTCGACTCCTACGCGCCGGACGACTTCAAGTACCAGATCAGCGCACGCGAGATCAAGGCCTGACCGGCCCTTCTTCGTCGGTCGGGAGTTCGTAGGTCGGGGTGAGCGCGAAGCCGAACCCCGA
>JAEZEB010000178.1 GCA_023438115.1 Pseudomonadota bacterium
GTGGGCACGTGGACGTGCCCACCCTACGGTCTGGTTCAGGCAATGCAATGGTGGGCATGTGGGCGAACCCATCCCCCGGGCCGGTTCGGCCAACCCAATGGTGGGCACGTGAACGTGCCCACCCTACATCGGCGCTACGGCCGTAGGGTGGGCAAGCCTGCTTGCCCACCACTACCCATTTCCATCACCATCACCCCGGCTTCCCATCCAGCCGCGGCCGCGTCAGCACGTTCCAGTAGGCGACGAAGTACACCGCGAAGCCGGCCGACCACAAGGCGCCGGAACACAGGATCGCCTCCAGCATCGCCGCCGGCGCGACCACCGGCCCCAGCACGCGCACGAAGGCGGCGAGCGCGACCAGCACGTAGGCCACCACGTCCCACCGCCCCGCGCGCAGCGGCCGCGCCGTGTGGCCGCGCGCGGTACGCGTCATCATCCCGATGACCAGCCCGCCGATCGCGCCCACGGTCAGCGCGTGCGCCGCCGGCGAGCTCGCCATCCAGCCGGCGGCGGCCAGGGCGCGCATCGCCAGGTGCACCGGGATCCAGACGTACGCGAGATGCAGCACCCACACGAGGGGCGTGCGCAGCGTCACCCACGGCTGCCACAGCCACCAGCGCGCGAGGTGCGCCAGCGCGGCGGCGGCGGCGATCGCCACCAGCACGGGCACCGGCAGGCGAAGAACGTCGGCAGCGAGCAGTGCGAGCACCGAACCGAGCGCCACCTTCTCCACCCACGCGTTGCGCTTCGCTTGGGCGCCCGGGACGCCGTTGTTGGTGAACATGGGGATCACGCGCCCGCCCATCACGCACAGGATGAACAGCACCACGTCCAGCGCGACCTGGATGCCGGCCCAGCCGGGCACGGCCACCACGCCCAATTGCTCCAGGTGCACGGCGAAGCTTGCCGCGCCCAGCAGCACCAGCAGGCCGACGAAGAAGTAGTTGCGCCGGTTGCCGGCGCGCACGAAGGGAATCGCGAGCGCCACCGCGGCAGCCCATGGAAAGGCCGCGTTGACGAGGGCGGAGGCCCAGCCCCAGGGCGTGAGCACCAGCACGCGCCCCGCCAGCCACAGCAGGGCCAGCGCTGCGAGCCTCCAGCCCGTCGGCGTCGGCAGGCCGCTCCAGTTGCGTCCGGCCGTGAACAGGAAGCCCACCACCACGGCCAGCGTGAAGCCGAACAGCATCTCGTGCGCATGCCACAGCGGCGTGGGCAGGTAGGGCGCAGGCAAGCGGCCGGTGAACTGCAGCGACCACAGCACGATGGACAGCGCGGCGAACGCGCTCGCCAGCAGGTAGAAGGGGCGGAAGCCCAGTTGCCACAGCGCGAAACCGCGGGACGCGGGACGCGGGGGCTCGTCGATCGGGATGAAGCTCATGAAGTCCTCCGTGCGGCGCTGCGGCCACCGTACCGCCCGCGCCAGGCCAGCGCCGCGCCCGCGGCGGTGGCGGCGAAGAGGGCGATGGCCAGGGCGTTGGCCAGCGCGCCCTGGGCGCGCCAGCCGAAGTCGGCGAAGCCCGCGCCCAGCCGCAGCAGCAGCGACGCATGCAGCAGGACGAGCGGGACGTAGAAGAAGCCGCCGAACAGCAGCTTGATGCGTGCGATCGCCGGCAGGATCACGGGCGCGTGGCCCATCATCATGCTGACGATGAAGCCCAGGCCCAGCGCGTGCAGCGCGGCGTCGCGCGCGGGCAGGCCCGCCGCCGTGGCCATCCAGGCGATGCCGCCGACGGCCAGCCACGCGTAGCCGCCGAGAAGGCACACGGCCATGTAGCGCGAGAGGCCGTCGGCGCGCACGGTGCGGCGCGCGATATCGAAGGCGAACAGCCACGCCGCCAGGAAGAGCAGCGCGGCCCCGAACAGCAGGCCGCCCGCGAGCGCGTGCGCGGCGGAAAGTGCCGCACCCACGCACAGCGCGGCGAGGATGATCACCAGCGCCGGCGCGGCGCCGGGCCGGCGGCGCATCAGGCGCGTCATCTCCAGCCGCTCCGCCGCGATGGTCATGACCAGGAAGGCGAACCACCAGGGCAGCACGGCGACGCTCGACGCCTGCAAGGCAAACAGTACGTTGCCGACGCACCAGGCGCCGGCGCTCGCCAGCAGCAGCCCGGTATGGCCCGCGCGCTGGCGCAGCAGCAGTTGCACGTTGACGGCGATGAAGACCGTGGCGGCGGCGACGAGCAGCGCGCCCGCGAGCGGCGCCTGTCCCCGCAGCAGCGCGAGTCCCGCGACACCGGAGCACAAGGGCGCGAGCCACGCATACGCACGGCGCGCGGCAACCGCGCGCTCGATGCCGATCACGGTGCCGAGGAAGCCGCACATCATCAGCGCGGCATGCGAGAGCGCGCCGTTGCCCAGCCACGCGGCCTCGCGCGTGCCGGGCAGCGCCACGCCCACGCGCAGCAGCCCGCCCAGGATGCCGGCCACCAGCGCCGCGGCCACGCACGCGGCGAGCACCGCGCCGGCGGCCGCGCGGCGGTTCACCATCCCATCAGGAGGCGGGCCTTGGCGCTCATGCGGTCTGCGCTCCATGGCGGCTCCCACACCAGTTCGACGTGGATCTTCAGCTCCGGCGGCAGCGACTGGTCGAGCTGGAACTCGATGTCCTCCACGATCACGTCGGCCACCGGGCAGGCCGCCGAGGTCATCGTGACGTTGACGTCCACGCGGCCGTCCTGCACCGTCACGCCGTAGACGAGACCGACGTCCACGATGTTCATCGCGACCTCGGGATCGACCACGCGCTCCAGCGCCGCGACGAGCGTGGGCAGCAAGTCCGGCGGCCCGTCGTAGGGAAAGGGACTGTCGCTCATGCGGCGGCCCTTTCGGCCGGCGGCACGAACAGGATGCGCGCGAGATCGGACGCATTGCCGGCGAGATCCGCCAGCGTGTAGCGGTCCAGCACTGCGTGGAAGGCGGCGACGGCCTCGGCCAGGATGCCGCGCAGGCGGCAGCTCGGCGCGATGCAGCAGTCGCCGCCGGTGTCGCTGAAGCACTCGGCCACGGCGCCCTGGCCCTCGGTGCAGCGCACCACTTCGCCCAGCACGATGCGCTCGGGCGGCAGCGCCAGCTCCAGCCCGCCGCCCTTGCCGCGCACGTTGCGCAGCCAGCCCTGGCGCCCCAGGAAGTGCACCACCTTCACGAGGTGGTTCTCCGACACTTCGTACGCGCCCGCCACCTGGCTGATCGTGGCGCGCCGGCCGGAATGCGCGGCCAGGTAGACCAGCACGCGCAGGCTGTAGTCGGTGAACGTGGTGAGTTTCATGCTTGTCCAAAGAATAAGGCCGGCTTGCGCCGGCCCGACTGATCGAGATCAGGTGCGCGCGGGATTGGGGCCCGCCGCGATCGCGGGACTGCCGCTGCCCGGGCGCAGCAGGCGGTACGCGTACAGCGCGAGGATCGCGGCGCCGATGGCGAACACCACGTCACCCGGCACGCGCAGCCACACCAGGGCTTCCATCACCGGCGAGTGGACGACTTCGGCGGAGCGCGCGTACCACAGGCCCTTCGTGATGGCCGCCCAGGCCTGGTAGATGCCGGCCGGCAGCAGCGACATGAACACCATCATGAACAGGCCGATGTTGAGGCCCCAGAACGCGGGCTTCAGCAGGCCGTCGGCGTGCAGGTGGCGCGCATACAGGCCGCGCAGGCAGAACAGCATCAGGCCGATGCCCAGCATGCCGTACACGCCGAAGAGCGCGGCGTGGCCGTGGGCGGGCGTCATGTTCAGGCCCTGCACGTAGTACAGCGAGGCGGGCGGGTTGATGGCGAAGCCCAGCAGGCCGGCGCCCACCG
This sequence comes from Pseudomonadota bacterium, assembly GCA_023438115.1. Lineage (GTDB taxonomy): Bacteria > Pseudomonadota > Gammaproteobacteria > Burkholderiales > Burkholderiaceae_C > Ramlibacter. The sequence continues at coordinate 3,796 of JAEZEB010000178.1, forward strand.
TGTTCCAGAAGCCCACGGCGACGAAGCACAGCACCGGCCACTTGTAGGCCTGCAGCCAGCTGATGCCTTGCGTGCGCCTCCAGGTCTGCAGCGCCTCCAGGCCGATCAGCGTGAGCGGCACCACTTCGAGCGCGGAGAACACGGCGCCCACGGCGATCACCGAGGTCGGCGTGCCGGTCCAGTACAGGTGGTGCAGCGTGCCCAGGATGCCGCCGAACAGGAACACGATGGTCTCGGCGACGATGGCGCGGTTGGCGCTCGTGGCGCGCACCAGGCCCAGCTTGGCGAAGATCAGCGCGATCACGGCGGTGGCGAACACCTCGAAGAAGCCTTCCACCCACAGGTGCACCAGCCACCAGCGCCAGTATTCGACCATCGAGTAGTGCGTGCCCTGGCCCCAGGTGAGCGAGGTGGCGTAGAAGCCGGCGATGCAGGTGGCCGAGAGGAACACCATGGCGATCAGGCCGCGGCTTTCCGAGGGCTTCTTCAGCGCGGGCCAGAGCGCGCGGCCCAGCAGCACCGCCCACAGGATGAGGCCCACGAACAGCAGGTACTGCCACACGCGGCCCATCGAGGTGAACTCCAGGCCCTGGTTGCCCAGCCAGAAGGCGAAGTCGGTGCCGCTGCGTTGCATCGTGCCGAGCCAGCCGGTGACGATGGAACCCACCACGATGAACAGCAGGGCGTAGAACAGGAAGTCCGTCCCGAGCTTCTGGAACTTCGGCTCGCGGCCGCCCAGCATGGGCGCGATGTAGAGGCCGGTGGCCAGCCAGGCCGTGGCGATCCAGAAGATGCCCACCTGCGTGTGGATGGTGCGGCTGGTGACGTAGGGCATCAGCACGCTCAGGTCGATGCCGAACAGCGCATTGCCCTCCACCGCGTAGTGCGCGGTCAGGATGCCCATGGCGATCTGCAGCAGCATCAGGCCGATCACCACGAAGAAGTACTTGCGCGTCGCCTTCATCGACGGCGTGGCGCTCACGCTCGCCAGCGGATCCGTGGCGGGGGGGACGGCTTCCGGCTCGTGCTTCGCGGCGCCGTGCAGCCACAGCATGGCGGCGATGGCGGCCAGCAGCAGGATCACGCTGACCATGGACCACACGGCGGCGGAACTGGTCATCTTGTTGCCCACCAGCGGCTCGTGCGGCCAGTTGCTGGTGTAGGAGAGGCCTTCTTCGCCCGGCCTGTCGGTGGAGGCCGCCCAGCTGGTCCAGAAGAAGAAGGCGGTGAGCGCCTCGCGGTCGGCGGCGGTGGTCACCGTGTTCTCCGCCATCGAGTACTGCGAGCGCAGGGAGGCGAGGGACTGGTCCTGCCCGAACAGCGCCGCGTAGTGGCCGGCCACCGCGTGGATCGCCTGGGCGCGCAGGGGCGACACGGTGACCGCGCCGCTGTCGGCGTCATAGGTGTTGCGGCGCATCTCGGCGCGCAGCGATGCCTCGACCGCGCCGCGTTCCTCGAGCGTCATCGCCTGCGGATCCCGGGCAAGCGCCTTGGCGCGCAGGTCCTTCAGCGCCACCGCTTCCCGGTGCAGCCAGTCGGCCGACCAGTCCGGGGCGAGATAGGCGCCGTGGCCCCAGACGCTGCCCTGCTGCTGGCCGCCGGCCGCCAGCCAGACCTGCTGGCCGCGCTGGATCTGCTCGCCCGTGAAGACCACCTGGCCCTCGGTGGTGACGACCTGCTTCGGGATGGGAGGGGCCTCGACGTAGATCTGGTAGCCGATGTAGCCCAGGGCGCCGAACGACAGCACGAAAATGAATCCGAGCCAGCGCCACAGCATGCTGTTGTTGTTCATGATGGTGTTTCCTGGAGTTCAGGGAAGGGGGTTCACGCGCCTCCGCAGCTGCCGCAGCAGCTGCCCGTTTCATGGGCGGTGGCGGTGCGCTTGATGGAGACGCGCCAGGTGTCGGGGCCCTGTTCCAGGTACTGCCACTCGAACTGGCCGGCCGCCTGCGCGTTGAACTGGTGGTACAGCGGCCGCGGGTCGTGGTCGTTCACCAGCTCCATCGCCTCGCCGCGCGCGAGGGCGCGGAAGGTGGAGAAGATCAGGGGATGCCGGTCGCGCGGGGCGATCGTGCGCACGTCGATGCGGGAAGCGGTCTGGGTCATTGGGGGACTCCTCTGTCCAAAAGGTGCATGCGGAATGCACCTAATGGTAGGAAGGCGTCCCCCCGCTTCCCTTGACCGAAGTCAAAGGCGTGTGGGGATTCAGCGCGCCGGCGTGGTTCCCGTGCCGACGATCGCGCGGCTGGCGTAGTAGCGCGCCACCGCATTGATCTCCTCGGGCGTCATCTGCCGCGCGACGTTGCGCATGACCCCGTGCGCGTCGTTGCGCCGCGTGCCTTCGGCATAGGCGCGCATCTGCGTGGCGAGGTAGGCCTGCGGCATGCCTTCCAGCCAGGGGCTGCCGGACTTGCGGTCGATGCCGCCGTGGCAGGAGGCGCAGGGCGCGATGCTGCGCAGCGGATCGCCGACGCTCACGAGCGCGGGGACCGGCTCGCCGGCCGGCGCGGGCGAGGGCCGCGGCAACTGCGCGTAGAAGGCGGCGAGATCGCGGATGTCCTGTTCCGTGAGCCCGCGCGCGAGGTTCTGCATCAGCGTGTGCGTGCGCTGCCCGTTCTGGTAGTCCAGCATCTGCTTGACCGTGACTTCGCGGTACTGGCCGGCGAGATTGGGCACGTCGGAGGAGCTGACGCCGCGCGCGCCGTGGCACATGGTGCAGTTCAGGGCCAGCGTGCCGCCGCGGCCGACGTCGCCGCCCGCGAAGTCGGCACGCACCGGCACGACGGGAAAGCGGCTCGCGGCGGCATCGTCCTGCGAGAGCGGTGCATACCAGCTGGTGGGCACGCCCGCGGCGCGGCAGATCGCCTCCCACAGGCCGCCCTGCGCGAAGTCCGGCTTGACCATCGGCAGCCACAGGAAGCCGACCGCGATGGCCAGCACCAGCATCACGCCCAGCGCGGCGAGCGCGAGCCGCACCGTCCCGTTGAAGAAGCGCTCGTCCCGCGTCATCGCGGGCCTCCCACGCGGATCACCGGCACGGAGGTCTCCTCGATGGCGGCCAGCTGCACGATGGGCAGCCCGTAGTTGACGACCGTCAGCGCCACCATCAGGCCGACCCACAATGCGAAGCCGTTCAGGGCCTTGGGCACCGGCCCCGCATGCACCGGCGTGCTGAAGGTGTAGGCGGGCGGCGTGGCGGCGGACTTGCCGCGCGCCGTGGCGAGGATCCAGATGAAGATCAGGCCCGAGATCACCAGCAGCAGGCCGCCGACGGACGAGATCGTCACGGTGATCGCCTGCGGCTCGAGCGCCGGGTGGCTGTAGTCGAAGTAGGCCATGCGCCGCGGCATCCCGAGCAGCCCGGTGAAGTGCCAGGGGAGGGTGGTGACCATCATGCCCACGAACCACAGCCAGAGCTGCCACTTCATCAGCTTCACCGAGGGTTGCGCGCCGGGCAGCAGCTGCGGCCAGAGGTCGTAGGCGATCACGAAGTACATGATCACGATGGCGCCGGCGAAGATCAGGTGGAAGTGGCCCGTCACCCACTGCGTGTTGTGCACCGTCTCGTTGAGCTGGTAGCTCATGTTGATGATCCCGCCGGCCCCGCCGAAGCCGAGCATGATGAAGGAGAACACCACGGCCAGCAGGTACGGGTTGTCCCAGGGCAGGGCCTTCACCCAGCCGAAGGCGCCGCGGCCGCCGCGCAGGCGGGCGGCGATCTCCACCGAGGCGCAGATGGTGAACACCGTCAGCAGCGTGGGCACCGACACCATCGCGGTGAAGACCGCGTGCACGAACTTGAAGCCCGCACCCACCTGCGGGTCGGCGAACAGGTGGTGGATGCCGATCGGCATGGAGAACACGAGGAACAGCACGAAGGCCACGCGCCCCATGGTGTCGCTGTACAGGCGGCCGCCGATCGCGCGCGGGATGATCGTGTAGAAGGCGATGTAGGCGGGCATCAGCCAGAAGTAGACGATGGCGTGCAGCGTCCACGAGAACAGCACGCGCGACAGGCCGGCATCGATCGTGTCGCGCCAGCCGAAGGCGGCCGGCAGGATCAGCAGCAGGATCTCGGAGGCGGCGCCGATCGAGGTCCAGGCCCACAGGTAGGCGCCGGCGGCGTTGCCGAACATGGCCAGCGGGATCTTCGCGCCCGGGTTGTCCTTCTTCCAGTGGTACAGGTTCCAGGACGTGAGGCCCACCCAGACCCACGAGCCCACCACCACCAGCACGACGCCCAGGTAGTAGAAGGCGTTGGCCACCAGCGGCGGGTAGAAGGTGTAGAGCACCGAAGCCTTGCCGGCGGCCACCGTGAGGCCCGCCATCAGCGTGCCCGCCACCACCAGCCAGAAGCCCGCCCAGGCCCAGCGCACGCCCAGCAGCGGGCGCTTGAGCGAGAGCTCGGTGAGGGCGTAGCCGAAGCCCATGGCCACCAGCGTCGGCAGCACGTAGCCCATGATGGTCCCGTGCGCCGTGACGGAGCGGTAGTACAGCTCCGGGTTCTGCACCCAGGGCAGCTGCGGCGCGCGCACGGCCATCTGCCATTCGCCGAGCACCAGGGCGACGGCGAAGGCGATGAAGGCCACCCAGAAGTGGGCGAGGACGAGGCGCCTAGCGAGGAACACAGCTCATGCTCCTTCCCGGCTGCGCCTGCTGCATGAAGTCGTAGCGGTCCACCACCTGCACGCGCGCCCACATGCCCTCGTGCCCCGTGCCGCAGTACTCGTGGCAGGGCATCAGCTGCTCGCCCACGTCGGGGAAGCTGGCGGTGAAGGTGGCCACGAAGCCGGGGATCAGCATGGTGTTGGCGTTGGTCCTGCCGACGACGAAACCGTGCACGGCGTCGCTGGCGGTGCCGCGGAAGGTGACCGGCGTCTGCGCGGGCACCACGATGCAGGAGGGCGTGAACGAATACTGCTGGGCGACCAGGCGCACGACCACGCGCCCGTCCTCCTCGACGCGCGTGCCCAGGTTCTCCTCGACGAACTCGCCGCTGACGTGGAGCGTGCGCGGATCGATCACCTCCACGCGCGAGGGCGGCATGGCGGCCCAATGCAGGCCGGTCCACACCATCATCGCGATCAGCACGAAGATGATCACGCCGACGACCCAGGCCCAGCGCCGCTCGGCGCGCTCGGCGGCTTGCGCCGCGGGCGAGTGGTGATGCGCTGCGGTGCTCATTGCGTCGCCCCCCGCGGCAGGTAGGCAAGGAAATAGAAGAGGAAGTAGATCGCCACGACGATGAAGGTCGCGACGCCGGCGACGGCCCAGGTGCCGGACGGCCCCTCGCGAACGATCTTCTCCACGGCCTCGTCGTCGGGATGCTTGTCGGTCTCTTGCATGGTGCTCACTGGATCGGGACGACGCGCAGCGCGTTGACTTCGGAGGCGGTCACGGGGGTGCCGCCGTTGCCCCAGGCCACGCGGATGTAGGTGGCCACGGCCGCCACCTCCTCGTCGTTCAGCAGGTGGGCGAAGGGCGGCATGCCGTAGGGCCGCGGGTTCTTGTGCGTGGCCGGCGCGTAGCCGCCGTTGAGGATCATGCGGATCGGGTTCACCGGCACCGCCATCTCGATCGACTGGTTGTTGGCCAGTGGCGGGAAGTGCGGCGGGAAGCCCTTGCCCTCGTCGCCGTGGCACATCGCGCACTGCGCGGCGTAGATGCGCCGTCCCAGCTCCATGGTGCCGGGCGCCACCAGCTGCGCCTGCGAGGGCGCGCGCGCCTCGCCGCGCGGCGGCAGCGTCTTGAGGTACACGGCCATCGCCTTCACGTCCTCGTCGGTCATGTACTGCAGGCTGTGGTACGTGACCTCCGCCATCGGGCCGTAGACGGTGCCGCGGTCGGACACGCCCTTCTGCAGCAGGTCGACGATGTCCCGGATCTCCCAGTCGCCCAGGCCGGCCTCGCGGTTGGAGGTGAGCGAGGGCGCGTACCAGTTCTGGTTGGGGATCATCCCGCCGCTGAAGGCGTTCTGCTCGCGCGAGCCGCCCAGCGGCGACACCGCCGTGTGGCACATGGAACAGTGGCCCAGGCCCTGCACCAGGTAGGCGCCGCGGTTCCATTCGGCGCTCTGCTTGGGGTCGGGGACGTATTCGCCCTGCTTGAAGTACAGCGTGCGCCAGCCGATCAGCAGCTCGCGCTGGTTGTAGGGGAAGCGCAGCTCGTGCGGCCGGTTGGGCTGCTTGACCGGCGGCACCGACATCAGGTAAGCGTAGATCGCGTCGGAGTCGGCGCGCGTCACGCGCGTGTAGTTGGCGAAGGGCATCGCCGGGTAGAGCAGCTTGCCGTCCTTGGAGATGCCCGTGTGCATCATCCGGTAGAACTCGTCGGCGGTCCAGGTGCCGATGCCGGTCTCGTCGTCGGGCGTGATGTTGGGCGAGTAGATGTTGCCGAAGGGCGTGGGCATGGGCAGCAGGCCGGCGAACTCCACGCCGCCGGGAGCCGTGTGGCAGGCCACGCAGTCGCCCGCGCGCGCCAGGTACTCGCCGCGCGAGATGATGTCGTCGCCCACCGGGCCGCGGATGCTGGAGGGCTGGAGCTTGCGCCAGGGCTGGGCCATCCACAGCACGTAGCCGATCGCCACGAGGAAGGCGAGGGCGACGATGCCCAGCGCCGTGAGCACGCGCCGGCTCATGACTGGCTCCCGCAGGCCATGGGCATGCGCCGGTTGTCGGCCTTCTCGGGCTGCGGCCGCTGCGGCGCGGCGAGGGCGCCCAGCCAGGCGGAGACGCCCTGGATGTCGGCTTCCGTCAGGCGCGTCGCGATGCGATGCATGCAGTCGGGCGCGAGCGCCTTGCGCTCGCCGGTGCGCCAGCGCGTGAGCTGGGCGGCGATGTAGTTGGTGCGCAGGCCGACCAGCCCGGGGATGCCCGGCTCCATGCCGGTGAGCGAGGCGCCGTGGCAGGCGACGCAGGCGGGAATCTGCTTGCTTCCGTCGCCGTTCTGCACCAGCAGGCGGCCGCGCTCGAGCACGTCCGGCGGCACCGTGGCCGGCTGCGGTGGATGGAACTCCGGGTTCTGCTTCGCGAAGTATTCGGCGATCTCGCCCAGGTACTCGTCGGTGAGGAAGGCGACGAGGTAGTTCATGGGCGCATAGCGCCGGTCCAGGTCGCGGAAGGCGATCAGCTGGCGGCGCAGGTAGGCGGCCGGCTTGCCGGCGATGCGGGGGAAGTACTCGTTGGCGGTGCCCTGTCCCTGCTGGCCGTGGCAGGTGACGCAGCCCTGCACGCGCGCCTCCATGCTGTCCAGCTCCTTGAAGGAGGGAACCGTCGCGGGATCCTGCTGCTGCTGCGCCTGGGCGCCGACAGCACAGGCCAGCGCCAGCCAGGCCGCCAGTCTTCGCATCTTCTGCTTGTCCGTTGTTCGATGGAAGGCGCCATCATGGGACAAGCTGGACTGCGCGGGTGTAGGACTGGCCTTGCGTCGCGCGCGTTTCGTCGGGCAGGGAGCGGTGCCGGGGGCTTCGCTCCCGCCCGATGTGTGCTTTCTACTTCACCAGCAGCACGGGGATGTCGGTGTCGGTCACCACGTTCTGCGCCACGCTGCCCAGGAGCGCGCGGCCCAGGATGCCGTGGCCGTGGGTGCCCATCACGATCATGTGGGCCTTCTCCTTGCGCGCGGCCTTGACGATCTCCACGCCGGGGTAGCCGACGGCGGAGCGGGTGCTGTAGGCGATGCCGTGGCGCTCCAGGTACTTGGCGATCGGCTTGAGGACCTTCTCGGACTCCTCGCGGTGGTAGTCGGCGACCGCGGCGGCGCCCACCATGGTTTTCACGCGCGGGGGCACGCTGGGCTGCACGTTGACCACCACGACTTCGCCGCCGGCGCCGGCGATCTCTTCATGGGTGACCAGGAAGGCCAGGGCCTTCTTCGTGTAGTTGCTGCCGTCGGCGGCGCGGACGATCTTCATGGGGCTCTTTCTTCTCGTTGCGGATGGAGGGAATGCCGGTCAGCGCAGGACCAGCACCGGGATCTTGCCATGCGTGAGCACGTGCTGGGTCTCGCTGCCGAGCAGCAGCCGCCGGAGGCCGCGCCGGCCGTGCGAGGCCATGACCACCAGGTCGCAGCGGTGCTTCTTCGCCGCTCCCAGGATGGCCTCGGCCACCAGCTCGGAGCGCACCGTCACCGCGCGGGCCTCGACGCCGGCCTTCTCGGCCGCGTCGCACGCGGCGTCCACGATGGCGCGGCCCTGGTCCGTCCACTGCCGTTCCACGCGCGCCACCTCGCTGGGGGAGATCGTCAGCGCGCCCTCGAAATAGGACTTGGGGTAGCGCGGAACGACGTTCAGCGCGACCAGCTCCGCGTCGACGGCGGCGGCCAGGGCGATGGCGCTCTTGACCGCCTTCTTCGAGAGTGCCGAGCCGTCGGTGGGCACGAGGATGCGTTTGTACATGGGGCCTTTCCTTTTCTTCCTTTGCGGACCAGCTTAAGGCGCAGCTTCCCGCCGCGCTTGATCCACGTCAACCGGGGGCGGGGGACCCCCCTTTAGGCTTTGCCGCATGTCCTCCGCCGCACTCGCCCCCACCCCCTTCCAGGCGGAGGTCCCGGATCCCTGTGCGGGCGGCGGCGAGGCGCTCCTGGACAACCCCGCCGAGTGGCCGTCCTTCGGCCGCGAACTGCGGGGCGAACCGGGCACGTGGGAGTCCTACCTCGCCATCGAGGGCATCTACTGCACCGGCTGCTCGCTCACCATCGAGCAGGCGCTCGCGGGCCTGCCCGGCGTGCGTTCGGTGGAGGTGAACGGCGCCACGGCGAGCGCCCGCATCGTCTGGACGCCGGGGCAGGGACGCCCCTCGCAGTGGCTGCGGGCACTGGAACGCGCGGGCTACCGGGGCCTCCCCGCGGGCGACCAGCTCGCCGCCGTGCCACGGCGCCAGGCGCAGCGCGTGCTGCTGTGGCGCTGGCTGGTGGCGGGCTTCTGCATGATGCAGGTGATGATGTACGCGGTGCCCGCGTACGTGGCCGAGCCCGGCGACATGACGCCCGACATGGCGGCGCTGCTGCGCTGGGCAGCCTGGCTGCTCACGCTGCCGGTGCTGCTGTTATCCTCGCGGCCTTTCTTCTCCTCCGCCTGGCGGGACCTGCGCAACCGCCGCATCGGCATGGACGTGCCCGTGAGCCTGGGCATCCTGATCGCCTTCTTTGCCAGCACCGCGGCCACCTTCGATCCCGCGGGGCCGCTGGGGGGCGAGGTCTGGTACGACTCGGTGACGATGTTCGTGTTCTTCCTGCTGTCCGGCCGCCTGCTGGAGCAGCGGTTGCGGGACCGCACGGCCGGCGCGCTGGAGGCGCTGGTGCGGCGCCTGCCCGCGACGGTGGAGCGCATCACGGCGGACGGCAGCGCCGAACGCGTGGCCGTGCGCGCCCTGGCGGCGGGCGACCGCGTGCGCATCCGCGCGGGCGAGGTGTTCCCCGCCGATGGCCGCGTGCTGGAAGGCGAGACGCACGTCGACGAGGCCCTGCTCACGGGCGAGTCGAAGCCGCTGCGCCGCGGCGCGGGCGATGCCGTGGTGGCGGGCAGCGCCAACCTCGGGGGGACCGTGACGGTCGCCGTGGAGCGCACGGGCGATGCGACGCGCTTCGGCCAGATCGTGCAGCTGATGGAGCGCGCCTCGGTGGAGAAACCCGCGATCGCGCGCCTGGCCGACCGCATCGCCTCGCCCTTCCTGCTGGCCGTGGTGCTCGCTGCGGCCGGCGCCGCCGCCTGGTGGTGGCCGCAGGGGCCGGGGCAGGCGCTGGGCATCGCCGTGGCGATCCTGATCGTCACCTGTCCGTGCGCGCTGTCGCTCGCCACGCCGGCTTCGACGCTCGCTGCGGCCGGCGCGCTGGCGCGGCGCGGCATCCTCGTGCGGCGGCTGGAGGCCCTGGAAGCGGGCGCGCGCGTCGACACGGTGGTGTTCGACAAGACCGGCACGCTGACCGCCGGACGGCCGAGCTGGTCGGCCGGGACCGGGTGCCGGCAGCGGCGCTGGAGCTGGCGGCCGCCATGGCCATGAGCAGCAAGCATGTGCTGGCGCGCGGCCTGGTCGCGGCCTGCCCGGATGTCCAGGCCCTGGACGGCGTGCGCGAGATTCCCGGCCGGGGCCTCCTCCTGGCGACGCCTGCGGGCGAGGTGCGGCTGGGCCAGCGCGCCTGGGCCCTGGCGGGCCTGGAAGCGGACGGTCCGGCCGAGGTCGGCGTCACGCCGGACGGCCCGGCGCTGCCGGAGATCTGGCTGGCCCGGCCCGGCCAGCCTCCGCAGGTCTTCCGCTTCGAGGACCGGCTGCGCGAGGATGCGCCCGCCACCGTGCGGGCCCTCCAGGACCAGGGCTTCCGGGTGGAGCTCCTGTCCGGCGACCGGGCGGAGGTGAC
>JAEZEB010000206.1 GCA_023438115.1 Pseudomonadota bacterium
GGCCAGCGGCGGCGGGCGGGTGCTCGCGGTGGAGCGCGCCGAGGTCGAGCAGCGGCCGGTGTGGCGCGTCAAGGTGCTCACGCCGCGCGGCGACGTGCGCGTCATCCTGATCGACGTGGCCACCGGCCGCACGCGGTGAGGACGCCATGCGGCTGTTGCTGATCGAGGACGATGCCGACCTGCGCCAGGGCCTGGCGCGGCAACTGGAAGCCGAGGGCTACCGCGTCGACCAGGCCGGCGACGGCGCGGAAGGCCTGTACCTCGCGCAGGAATATCCCGTGGACCTCGCGATCGTGGACCTGGGCCTGCCCAAGGTGAACGGCCTCACCATCGTGCAGCGCCTGCGCGCCGAGGGCAAGGAGATCCCCTTGCTGATCCTCACGGCGCGCGGCACCTGGCAGGACAAGGTGGCGGGCCTGGAAGCAGGCGCCGACGACTACCTCGTCAAGCCTTTCGACTATCCCGAGCTGGCGGCCCGCGTGAAGGCACTGCTGCGCCGCTCGCTCAAGGCGGTCTCCGACGTGCTCGCGCTCGGTCCGCTGGAGATCGACTTCGCGGCGCAGGCGGTGCGCCTGGGCGGCGAAGCGCTGGAACTGACCGCCTTCGAATACCGCCTGCTCGAATACCTGGTGCGCGAGCGCGCGCGCGTGGTCACCAAGCAGGAGTTGTCGGACTACCTGTACCCGCACGGCGAGGACCGCGACAGCAACGTGCTGGAAGTGCTGATCGGCCGCCTGCGGCGCAAGCTCGATCCCGAAGGCAAGCTCGCGCCCATCGAGACGGTGCGCGGCCGCGGCTACCGCTTCACGCTCGGATGACCTCCGGCTATTCCATCCGCGCCCGCCTGCTCCTGGGCGCCGCGCTGGTGCTGCTGGCCTTCATGGCCGGCGCGGGCTTCGCGGTGCAGCGCGCGCATGCGGACAGCGTGCGCGCCTCGCACTTCAGCCGCCTGCAGGGCACGGTGTACCTGCTGCTCGCGGGCGCGGAGCTCGATGCCTCGGGCGCGCTGGTGATGCCCGCCGGTTTCGCGGAGCCGCGGCTGTCGCTGCCCGGCTCGGGCCTGTACGCCTCCATCTTCAATCCCGCGCGCGACCAGGCGTGGCGCTCCGCTTCGACGCTCGGCGTGGCGGATCCGCCATTTCGCCGCGACGTGGAGCAAGGCCAGTGGCTGTTCGAAACCGTGGAGGGCGGCACGGGCGGCTACCTGGCCGCGAGCTATCGGGTGAACTGGGAAGGGCGCACGGCGGAGGCGCCGCTGGTGCTGTCGGTGCTGGAGGACAAGGCCGCCTTCGACCGCGAGCTGCGCACCTTCGCGCGCACGCTGTGGACGTGGCTGGGCGGCGCCGGCGTGCTGCTGCTACTGGCGCAGCTGCTGCTCTTGCGCTGGGGCCTGCGGCCGCTGCGGCATGTGAGCACGGAAATCCGCCGCGTCGAGGCCGGCGAGCAGGAGCGCATCGAAGGGCGCTATCCCACGGAGATTTCCGGCCTCACGGACAACCTCAACGCGCTGATCCTGCAGGAGCGCGTGCGGCAGACGCGGTACAGGGAGGCGCTGAGCTTTCTCGCGCACAGCCTGAAGACGCCGCTGGCCGTGCTGCGCAACGCGCTCGCCGATCCCGCGCAGCTGCCGGCGGCGGTGGAGCAGCAGGTGGCGCGCATGGACGACATCGTGCAGCACCAGCTGGGCCGCGCGGCCGCCGGCGGCGCCACGCGCTTCGCGCCGCCCGTCCTGGTGGCGCCCGTGCTCGATCGCATCCGCGATGCGCTCGCGAAGGTGCACGCGGAAAAGGGCCTGCGGTTCGATATCGAGTGCGCGCCCGACCTCGCCTGGCGCATGGAGCAGGGCGACCTGTTCGAGATGATGGGCAACGTGATGGACAACGCCGCCAAGTGGGCGCGCTCGCGCGTGCTGGTCCGCGCGGCGCGCGAAGGCGGCGCGCTGGCGATCCGCGTCGACGACGACGGCCCGGGCTTCAGCGACACCGAATCGGTGCTGCGCATCCATGTGCGCGGCGACGAACGCGTGCCCGGCCACGGCGTGGGCCTCGCGGTGGTGAACGACCTCGTCGCCAGTCACCGTGGCGAGCTGAAGCTCACCCGCGGCGACCTGGGCGGCGCGCGGGTGGAGATCGTGCTGCCGGCCTGAGCGCGCCCCTGGTCATTGCGCCCGCGATCCATGCGGCGCCTGAACCGCCGCCGCGTGGATCCCGGGTCGAGCCCGGGATGACATCCGGCCGGATCGACGTGGTAGCTTTGCGCCAATGCGATCCTTCCTCCCGCGTTTTGCCGCCCTCGCCGTGTTGTCCTGCGCCTTGTCTGCCAACGCGCAGTTCATCGACGAGGTGCCCTTCATCACCTCGCCGGACGACGTCACGCTGGAGATGCTGCGGACGGCCGATGTCGGTCCCGGCGACCACGTGATCGACCTGGGTTCCGGCGACGGCCGCATCGTCATCGTCGCGGCGAAGCGCTTCGGCGCCAGCGGGCTGGGCGTGGAGATCGTTGCCAAGCTCGTGGAAGAAAGCCGCCGCCCCGCGCGCGAGGCGGGCGTGGCGGACCGCGTGAGCTTCCGCGAGCAGGACCTGTTCGAGACGGACCTCGCGCCCGCCACCGTCGTCACCATGTACCTGCTGCCCGAGGTGAACCTGCAGCTGCGCCCGCGCCTGCTGGCGCTGCGGCCCGGCACGCGCATCGTCTCGCATGACTGGGATCTCGGCGACTGGAAGCCGGACCGCACCACCGTCGTTCCGGTTCCGGACAAGAAGGTGGGCCTGGAGAAATCGAGCAAGGTGCACCTGTGGGTGGTCCCCGCCCGCGTGGAGGGCCTGTGGTGCCCGCATCCGCTGCTGGGCCGCGGCTCCATGGAACTCACGCAGCGCTACCAGGAGGTGCAGGGCCGCGTGCTGCGGCGCGGGCAGCTGCGCGAAGGCGAAGGACGTGTCGAGGGCAAGCGCCTGAACCTGCGTTCGCAGGCCGGACGTGCCATGGTGTTCGAGGTCGACGGCGACGCGCTAAGGGTGGTGGACCATCCCGAACATCCGGCGCTGCGCGGCGTGGCCGCCTTCACCCGGGCCCAGGGCGGCAGCTGCTGAGCCTGCGCGGCGATTTTGTAAAACTCGCGCGGCCAGCTCTTGCATCCGGCCCGCAGGGCTTCAAATGGTCCCTGCGCGGCCGTCGCCGCGGGAGATGAAGCCATGTGGAAACGCCTGACCCTGCTGTGGACCGTCGTGCGCGGCGACGCGCGCCAGCTGTGGTTCGCGCTGCGCCATCCGGGCGCGCCGGGGTGGCTCAAGCTCGGCACCGCGCTCATCGCGTTGTACCTGCTGTCCCCGGTGGACCTGCTGCCCGATGCGCTGCCCTTCATCGGCGTGATCGACGACATCGTGCTGGTGCCGCTGGCGATCCGCTGGATGCTCAAGCGCCTGCCGCCGGAGATCGCCACGGCGGCCGCGGCACGGCGCCGCGCGTGAGCTTGCGCGGCCTCGTGCCGCAGAGCCTGCCCGGGCTTTGGACCACGATCCCGCTTCGGGGTTCCTTCCGCTTCACTGGGGCTTTCCCCCTGCTGCCCGCGCAGCACCCGGACCTAAACTGGCCTTGCGTCTGCGGAGAGCGATGTTCCGCGGGACAGCCACATCAGGATCCCTCCGCCCCCTTCACCGGGGGCTTTTTTTTGCCCCCGGTTCCGGCAGTCAGAAGCGGCGCGCGTCGCGCTCGTCCAGCGGCGTCACCGAGACGCGCACCGGCAGCGTGGCGCCGGGCTGCTCGCGCATCACGGTGCTGTAGCGGTGGCCCTGGTAGTCGTAGGTCACGAGGTAGCCGGTGAGTTGCTGTTGCTGGTCGTACACGGTGCGGCAGGAGCGCACTTCGCGCTGCGCCTGCGGATAGGGTTGCGAGCGGTTGGCGATGCGGTCGCCGGCGATGGCGCCGATCACCGCGCCCGCGGCGGTCGCGGCCTCGCGGCCGTGGCCCTTGCCGACCTGGTTGCCCAGCAGGCCGCCG
>JAEZEB010000217.1 GCA_023438115.1 Pseudomonadota bacterium
TTGACGGGGGGGCGGGGCGCCCCGGGGGCGGGCGCGGGAGGCTGTCCCGCGCCGAGCTGCGGGACGATGCGCAGGTTCTGCGCCAGCGCCGGCGCGGCCACGGTACAGGCGAGCGCCAGGGCCAGGAAACGGGATTTCATCGGTGCAGTCTAGTCGTAGTTGGTGAAGCGGCTCGGCGGTTCGACGTCCTCGCGCAGGTACTTGTAGCGCGGGATGTTCTGCTTGAGGGTCTCCAGGGCGCCGGAGCCCAGGCGGCTCAGGCCGAGGAACTCGATCTGGAACAGGATGCGCTTGTTCGCCGTGGCGGTGCCCGTCTGCAGGCGTTCGACCACCACGCGGCCGATCCAGCAGCCCGCGTCATACTCGAGGCCCATGATGCCCTCGACCAGCCGCCGGTCGCGCAGGCTCCAGTTCAGCCGGCCCACCGTGTACCAGCGGCCGGTGCAGCCCGGGCCCTCGCTCACGCGCCGGCCGAACAGGTCGGCCAGCGGCCACTGCCAGCCCACGTCGATCTGCTCGCTCGAGCCACGCTGCAGGCGGTAGGCCGCGCTGACGGTGCGGAAGTCGCCCGGCGTCCAGCGCGCGCCGAGCACGGAACGGATCGAGCGCCGCGTCTTCGGGTTGAACTGCACGGTGCCGTCCACCGACCACTGCGGCACCAGCGCGATCGAGGTGCCGAACAACACGTCCGAAAGGCGCTCGCTCACGGGTTGCTGGCCCGGCAGCACCACGTTCTGGTCCTTGAAGCGCAGGCGCTGGGCGATGGCGAACTTGGCGGCCTCGGCACCAGTGTCGGGATCCAGCAGGCGCGAGGTCGCGCCCACGGTCAACAAGTTGCTGTCCGCGATGCGATCATGACCTCCATAGGCGTTCTCGATGAAGATCGTCGCGAAGTTGAAGTCGTTGATGCCGGAGTCGTAGTTGGGCAGGTGGTTCTGCTCGCGAAACGGCGTGTACACGTAGAACGCCCGCGGCTCCAGCGTCTGCAGGAACCGGCGGCCGAAATAGCTTGCCTCGCGCTCCAGCACGAGCCCGCTGTCGAGGCTGAAGGTCGGCACGGTGACGCTGGCACTGCGAGGATCGGCCGTGTTCCGCTGGCTGAACTCATAGTGTCTCGAGTGCAGTTGCGCGCGCGGCACGACGAACCAGCCCGGAGCCTGCCACGGCCGGCTCAGCTGCGCGAGAAGGTGGCCGCGGTGGGCATTCGGCTGCAGCGTTCGGTCGGGATCGGATTCGAATCTGCTGTAGTCCGCCTCGACATAGGTCTCCAGGCCGCCCGCCAGGTCGGTCCGCGTCTGGACGGCGGTCAGCTGTGGCGAGCGGTCGTACGGAGGAACGATGGGTGCCAGCGGGTCCTGCAGGGTCTGCCAGGTGAGGCTGCGCGCCCGCATGGACACGCCGTTCCAGCCCCAGGCGAGGTTGAAGTCGTTGGAAAGCAGGCGCTCGGTGAGCGTGGCGGAATTGCGCGAGAAGTCGCGCCAGTAGTCGTCGTCGCTGACACGGTTGACCGAGGCTGAGAAGCCGGAAGGGCCCAAGCCGGGCAAGTCCATCGATTGCACGTGCGAAGCCGACAGGCCCCAGCGGTCGCGGTCGCGCAACCGGTCGTGCGGCATGTAGTTCGCCCGCACGGTGCCCGAGTAGTCGGGTTCGAGGTAGCGGAACTCGGCGCCCAGGTCCACGCCGCGCCGCGTCATCAGCGTCGGGTAGAGCGTCAGGTCGCGGTTGGGGGCGATGTTCCAGTAGTACGGCAGCGTCAGGTCGAGGCCGTTGCGGTTGTCCAGCCCGATGGTGGGCGGCAGCACGCCCGACTTGCGCTGGTCGCCGGTGGGGAAGCTGAGCGCCGGCACCGGCAGGATGGGCACACCCTTGAAGCTCAGGACGGCGTTGCGCGCGACGCCTTCCTGCTCCTCCTGGTCGATCGTCAGCCGCGAGGCGCGCAGGATCCAGTCCGGCATCCAGTCGGGCCCGGGCTGCGCCTGGCAGGTGGTGTAGGTCGCGTTCTGGATGACGGAGCGGTGCTCGTCGAGGAAGTCGATGCGGTCCGCCTGGCCGTAGGCGGAGTTGCTCAGGAACCGGTAGCGCGGCTCGTTGAAGAAGCCCTGGAAGGCGTCGACGCGCAGTTCCAGCAGCGTGCCTTCGAAGATGTTGCCGGCCTTGTTGATGCGCACGTCGTCGATGCCGCGCGCGAGGTCCTCGACGTGGTGGTACTCCAGGCGCCGCGCGCGGATCACCGTGTCGCCGCGGCGCAGGACGGCGTTGCCCTCGATGATGGTCTCGATGTCGGGCCGGCCGCGGATGCTGTCGCCCTCCACGAAGGTGGGCAGCCGGTTCGGGTCGACGGGGACGTCCTCGCGCAGCAGCGGGCTCGCGCGCAGGCGCGGCGCCGGCTCGTCGGCGGCCTGGGCGTGGACGGCCGCCGGCTGCAGCAGGGAGGCCACGACCAGCGCCACCGGGCTCAGGGCGAAGCGGGCGGCGGGCGCCTTGTTTCTTGGGTGGTGCATGCGGGGTTGCGAACCCGGGCGGCCGGGAAGGCGCGCCCCATTGGATTTGTAGAATCGATTATCCATGAGCGATTCCGCGTCCACCCCTTCCGCAGTCGCCTGGAGCGACTCCCGTCGCGAAGCCGCTTTCCACGGCTGGCTTGCCGCCGTCGCGCCGGCCCACGGCCTGCAACCCGCCACCCTGCGCCCCGCCTCCGCCGATGCCAGCTTCCGCCGCTACCTGCGCGTGGACGGCGCCGGCACCACCTTCATCGTGATGGATGCGCCGCCCGAGCACGAGGACTGCCGGCCCTTCGTGAAGGTCGCGCGGCTGATGGCCGACGCCGGCCTGCACGTGCCGCGCATCCTGGCCTGGGACGAAGCGCTCGGCTTCATGCTGCTGGACGACCTGGGCACGCAGACCATGATCGAGGTGGTCGACGCGCAGCGGCCGCAGGCCAACCAGGCGCTTTACATGCGCGCCGTCGATGCGCTCGTCGCCTGGCAGCTGGCCTCGAAGCCGGGCGTTCTGCCGCCCTACGACGAAGCGCTGCTCGCGCGCGAGCTGTCTCTTTTCCCCGACTGGTACCTCGGCAAGCACCGCGGCCTCGTGCTGCAGGACGCGCAGCGGCAGGTGCTGGACGCGCAGTTCCGCCTGCTGGTGGAGCGCAACCTCGCGTCGCCCGCGGTGTACGTGCACCGCGACTTCATGCCGCGCAACCTGATGATCCCGCGCGACGCGGCCGAACCGCGCCTGGGCGTGCTCGACTTCCAGGACGCCGTCCATGGCCCCATCACCTACGACATCGCCTGCCTGATGCGCGATGCCTTCCTCAGCTGGGACGAGGAGTTCGTCATCGACATCACCGTCCGTTACTGGGAGAAGGCGCTCAAGGCCGGCCTGCCGGTGAACGCCGACTTCGGCGAGTTCTATCGGGCCGTGGAGTGGATGGGCCTGCAGCGGCACCTGAAGGTGGCGGGGATCTTCGCGCGCCTGACCCTGCGCGACGGCAAGCCGCGCTACCTGGCCGACGCGCCGCGCTTCATCGGCTACATCCGCGCCACCGCGGGCCGCTACCGCGAGCTCGCGCCGCTCGCCCGCCTGGTCGACGAGATCGAGGGCAGCGACGCGGTGAGCGGCTACGCCTTCGGCCGCATCTAGCCCCCGCCACGCCGTGCCGCGCCTCTTCTGCGACGAGCCCCTGGCGAGCGGCGCCCGGCTGGCCCTGCCGCCCGGCGCGGCGCGCCACGTGCAGGTGCTGCGCCTGCAGCCGGGCGATGCGCTGACCCTGTTCGACGGCCGCGGCGGCGAATACGAAGCGACCGTGGAGCACATGGGCCGCAGCGAAGTGCGCGTGCAGGTGGGCACGCACCACGCCGTCGAGTGCGAACCCGCGCAGGCCGTGCACCTGGCCGTGGGCATGCCCGCCAACGAACGCATGGACTGGCTGGTGGAAAAGGCCACCGAACTGGGCGTGGCCTCCATCCAGCCGCTGCTGGCCGAACGCAGCGTGCTGCGCCTGGCCGGCGAGCGCGCGCAGAAGAAGCAGGCGCACTGGCAGGGCGTGGCCATCGCGGCCTGCGAGCAATGCGGGCGCAACCGCGTGCCGGCGGTGCAGCCCGTGCAGCCGCTGCGGTCCTGGCTGGAGACCGCGGCCCCGGGCCTGGTGCTCTCGCTCGCGGCGGGGACGCAGGCCTTGCGCGCCCGAAGCGACGCCGCCGCCGTCACTTTGCTCAGCGGCCCCGAAGGCGGACTCTCGCCGGCGGAAGAAGAAGCGGCGCGCGCGGCCGGCTGGCGGCCCATGACCCTGGGCCCGCG
>JAEZEB010000268.1 GCA_023438115.1 Pseudomonadota bacterium
GGCCTGCTGCGCAAGCTGGAGGCGGCGCTGGACGCCGACGACCGCGAGCAGTTCCAGCGCCTGGCGCATTCCGCCAAAGGCAGCTCCGGGATGGTGTCCGCCGATCGCTGCGCGGCGCTGGGCGCGCTGATGGAAGAGCGCGCCCCCGTCGCGCCGCAGGAGGACCTGCGGCGGCTGCTGGAGGACTTCCGGCGCGGGTTCGACGAATTCGCGGCGCTGCTGCGCGCGCGCTGACCGCGCGCGGCGGCGCCGAGCTGCAGTCCCGCGCCGGCTGAGCCGGACTGTCGGCGATGCCCCACAAGCATCGCCGGGCTGCCCCGACGCCCGCGCGTTGGGCCCCGCACGACCATGGGCGGTGAACCACAGGAGCAAGCCCCATGAACGAAAACAGGAACGAACGCGAAGTCCTCTGGGACCTGATCAAGGAAACGCGCGTGTGCATGCTGTCGCACCGCCATGGCGACGGCAAGCTGCACTCCCATCCGCTCACCACGGTGAACAAGGAACTGGGCGCGGACAACTGCCTCTACTTCTTCGTCTCGCGCAAGACCGAGGTCGGCCAGCGGCTGCAGCAGGACGGCAACGTCAACCTCGCCTATGCCAACCCCGACAAGGACACCTGGGTGTCGGTGACGGGCGTCGCCCGCGTGGTGGACGACATGGCCAAGCGGCGCGAGCTGTTCAACGCGATGGTGAAGGCCTGGTTCCCGGGCGGCCCCGAGGACCCCGAAGCCGAGCTGGTCGCGGTGGAAGTCGACGAAGCCGAGTACTGGGACGTCAAGTCGAACAAGCTGATGCAGCTGCTGAAGATGGGCAAGGCCGCGTTGACCGGCGAGCGCCCCAAGAAGATGGGCGAGCACGAGCAGGTGCAGCTCGGTTGACGGCACGGGCCCTCTGGAGGGCCCGTTTTTCCTGCCGCGTGGAAGCCTAGTCCTGCAGGCAGTAGCTGCTGCCACGCTTGTGGCTGGCGCCCCAGGTGCGGTAGCCCGTGCGGTCGATGTGGATCCGGCCGCTGGGATAGCGGCTCACGCCCATGGACCAGCGCTGGCCCTCTTCGCGCCAGAAGCGGCACAGCCGCTCCGCGTCGGCGCGCTTCAACGGCGAAATGTCCACCGCGAAGCGCTGGTGCGAGCTGCCCGGCGCGCCGCCCGCGCAGCGGTTCAGGCGCGGGTCGCGGTAGGCCGACACCACCTCGAAGGGCGGCAGCACCTGGCGCTCGCGCAACTCGCGCAGCAGCTGCAGCAGGTCGCGCACCTGCGTCCACTGCTTTTCCGGCGGGATCTGGAAAGGCTCCGCCTTGCACTCCTTCCACATCGAGGCGCTGCGCAGCAGCTGGTAGGTGGGCACCACGTCCGCCACGCGGGAGTAGGCGAGGAAGGATTCGAAGGCTTCCACTTCGGTGGGCCGGCGGCTGCGCCACTGCGTGAACAGCACGGCATCGCGCTCGGCGTCGGCCAGCGGAACGGCGGGAGGCGCCGGTGGCGGCTCGGGTTCGGCGGGGCGCGGCGGCACGGTGGGATGGGCCGGAGCCGGTTCAGGCGCCGGCGCAGGACCGGGCCGCGGGCTGCAGGCCACGCAGGCCAGCAGCACGCACAGGGTCAGTGGAAGGAGGAGGCGGTGGCTCCGCAGCCGGGTGGCCAAGCGCATATGGCGAGACTAGCGCATGGCATCGCCCGCGGGGTGCGACGGCATTGGAAACCGGAGGACGCAAAAACCGCAAAGGTTCCGCAAAGCTCGCGAAACAGGCCAGGGCTTTTTTTGCGACCTTTGCGTAACCTTCGCGACTTTCGCGTCCGGCTGCTTTGGCGGTCTTGGCTTCCTTCCCTCAGCCTTCGAGCGGAAAGCCCAGGTCGAAGCGCACGCCGTCCGAGGTGTTCACCGCCTCGACGGTGCCGCCCATCTTGGCCATGTAGGTGCGCGCCACGAACAGGCCTTGCCCGCGGCCCGCGCCGGGCTCGGCCGCCGCCGATGCGCTGACGCCGTAGTCGAAGATGCGTTCGCGCAGCGCTTCGGGGATGTTGGGGCCGCTGTTGTGGATGCCGATCACCGCGTGGCCGCCGCGGCGTTCCAGGCTCAGCGTGATCGGCGTGCCCGGCGCGCGGTGGCGTTCGGCGTTGCGCAGGATGTGCGTCACCACGTCCTCCAGCGAGAAGGCGTCGGCGCGCACCACCAGCGGTCGGCCGCTTGCGGTGTAGCGCACGTCGGCGATGCCGGCGAAGCCGGCGTTGGCGGCCACCTCGCGCAGGAAGGCGTCGAGGTCGACCGGCGCGAGCTCCAGCTGCGCGGCCGCCAGCGCCTCGCTGGGCGAGGCCTGGCCGTACAGCACCTTCACCGCCTGCTGCATGCGTTGGACGTAGCGGTGCGCGGGGTCTTCGGGGCGCGGATGCAGCACCATCAGCGACTGCAGCGGCGACAGGATCTCGTGGCCCACGGCCTGCAGCATGTCGCGCTCGCGCTGCGCGCGCAGCTGCTCGCGCTGCACGTCGGACTTCACGCGCTGCACCAGATCGGCCAGGCTGCCGGCGAGGATGCCCAGTTCGTCCGGCCCGCGCAGGTCCGACACGTCCAGCTGCGCGATGCCGCCGTCCTGCATGTCGCGGGACACCTCGGCGGCGCGGCGCGTCAGCACCATGATGCGGCGGATCAGGCCCCACTCGATCACCAGCCAGGCGAGCACGATTGCGCCCAGCATCGCACCCACGTACCAGGACATGCGCGTGGCCACCACGCTCAGGCCGCGCGCGATGCCGCGCGGCTCGCCCGCCAGCCGCACGTCGAAGCTGCCCAGCGGCGTGGTGATGGTCTCGCGCGCCTCCATGCGCGTGGGCTGCACCGCCACGGGGAGCAGGTCCACCAGGCGCAGGATCAGCGGCGAGCTGGGTTCCGCGCTCTGCTCGCGGCCCTGCAGCACGACCGGCACCGCACGGTCCGCGTTCTCCGGCGTGATGGCGAGCGTCTCGCCCGGGCGCAGCACCTGCGCGATCGCATCCAGCGAGGCGGGACCCACGGCGCCGGGCGCGTTGCTGTCGAACACCGGCTCGGCCTGCCACGGCGCGAGCATCTGCACGTGCGCGCGGATCTGGTCCAGGTCGGAGGGCGGCCACTCGGGACGCGCGCGGTCGAACAGCGCGGCGCGGAAGGCTTCCACCGGCAGCCGGATCGAATAGAACACGCGCCGCGGGCAGTCCGGCAGCTCGCCGCCTTCGGCGCAGGTGGCGCTCTGCCACAGCCAGCCGCGGAAATCGCGCACCGGTTTCGCCTGCGTATCGAGCGTCATCTCGCCTTCGTGCACGAAGCCGCTCAGGCGTCCCCGCACCAGCGGCTCGCCGCGCAGCGACAGCCGCTCGAACGGCGCGATCCAGGTCTTGAGCTCGCCGCGCATCTCCAGCCGGATGCGCGCGCGGTGCACGCCTTCCAGTTCCAGCACGCCGCTCTCGCGCGGCACCAGGTCGCCGGTGCGGAAGCTGCCCACCAGGTACAGGTAGCCGCCGGCGAAGGCGTTGCTGCCCACCGCCACGCACAGCGTCGCGCCGTCCGGGTAGCGCACGGGGCAGCCGGCCATCTCCACCGCCTGTTGCGACTTGGTGGGATCGTCGAAATCGAGCGCCGCATAGGGCAGCAGCAGCGGCCGCAGCGGCGTGACCTCGCCGCCGGATTGCGGATTGAGCAGCGCCAGCAGGCCGGCCGGCTCGCGCAGGCGGGTCATCAGTTCGGCCTGGCGTTCGCGGAAGCCTTGCTCGTAGTTGCGCACGCTGCGCTGCTTCTCGTCGCGCAGCAGCACCACGGCCAGGGCAAGGGTGGCGAAGGCGAGCAGCAGGAACACGCCCCGCAGCAGGATGCGGCGGCGGAAGGACGCCAGCCCGGCCCGCGGCGCCGGCCGCTTCATGGCCGCGGCGGTGCGGCCGGCACGCCGGCCCAGCGGAAGCCGCGCATGGGCACGTTCTCGATCGCGGCGAAGGCAGGGTCCACCTCGCGGAAGGCGTCGCGGATGGTGCTGACGTGCTTGCGCACGTTGTCGCGGTTGCGCCCGCTCTTGACCACCTCGAACAGCTCCTCGTACGAGACCACCTCGCCGCGGCGCTGGTACAGGGTGGCCAGGATGCGCTGCGCCGTCAGCGGCAGGTTGATGCGCTGGCCGCGCCAGGTGGGCGTGCGCTGCCACAGCGGATCGAGCGCGAGCTCGCCCTCGGGCGGCTGCGCCTGCGCCTCGCCGCGATCGCGCGCCACGCGCAGGATCTCGAGGAAGGTCTCGATGAAGTCGCTTTCCTCGAAGGTGGTCTTCTGCAGGTAGTCCCAGGCGTCCAGCGCCTTCATGATGCTGCGGTAGATGGCCGCCGGCATCGCGGAGACCACCAGCACCGGCACGCCGGCGCGGCGCTTGTTCAGGGCGTTGATCAGCGCGACGCCCGCATGGCGCTCGCGCCCGAGCTCGATGTCCAGCACCACGGCGTCGTAGTTCTCGCGCGCGAGCGCCGCCTCGGCGCTGTCGCGGTCGAACCACTGGTCGATCGTGATGCCGGGGCGCGCGGCGCGGATCCAGCCGGCGAGCTGGTTGCTGGTGGGGAGGTCGTCCTCGATGACGGCGACGCGGGTCATGGGCGGATTATCGAGGGGGGCCCTGCCGCCCCGCGTGAAGATTTCTTCCGGGCCGTGAACGAAGTGGCTGCGCCGCAGCGTTGTTTCCTGCCGGCCCGCTGCGAAGAATGCCTGCATCGCCCCACAGGAGAACGACGATGCAGAACAAGCGATCCGCCACCACCCGCGCCCTCGTGCGCTTCGCGCTCGTCGCCGCCGCCTGCGCCGCGGCCGCCACGCTGTGGGCACAGGGCGGGCCGGCCGAGGCCTGGATGATCGACGCCACCTCCTGGCGGCAGGAGACCGGTTCGGCGCGCCCCGTGCCGCTGCCCCATGACGGCTGGTGGCGCCTGGCGCCGCAGGAGCGCGCGATCGAGGTGCGTTCCGTGCATCCCGGCGACGGCGGCCTGGTGCCGGCCAACGCGCTGTACCTGCACCTTCCGGGCGCGAAGCTCAAGTCCGGCGCGCGCCGCCTCTATCCGCACATGCAGGTGCTGCACCAGCCCACGCTGGGCGCCGACTACGAACTCGCGCTGGGCGCCACGCGCTTCAACCTGCGGGTGGAGAACGTCGCCAAGGGCATGGAATACACCATCGATTACGGCGGCCATACCTACAGCTACGTGCTGGGCCCTTTCGATGCGGCGCAGACCGGCGTGCAGGCCATCGCCGACCTGGACGGCGACGCCGCCCCCGACTTCCTGATCGACGTGGACCATGCGCGCTACCTCCTGCTCTCCACGCAGGCCCGCCCCGGCTACAACCTTCCCAGCGCCGAACTCTGGGCCGCCGGCTGGTGAGGCCGTGGACTGGCTGCATGCGGAGGGCGCGATGGAATGCGTGCTGCAGGTGCGCGGCGCCGTGATCGCGGCGCTGGCCGTCGCCGTCGCGATCGCCGTGGTGGCGACGCTTTAGCGGCGGCGCGCCGGTCGCTGCGATTCAGGCCGCGGCCGCGGTTTCCGACGATCTCTTCGTGCCGGTGGCCCGCGCCCGCCGCACGTACTCCGGCAGGAAGCTGCGGCGGCTGCGGTCGGAGAACACCACCGTCACCTGCGTGGGCGTGGCTTCCTCCACCACGCCGCGGCCGTAGCGCCGCACCTCCACCAGGTCGCCGCGTGCGAAGGCGGGCGCCTCGGGCGCTTCCTGCGCAGCCGGCTGCGTGGCGGGCGCGTTGCGCAGCAACTCCTCGACGACAGCCTCGTGCGCTGCGATGCGCCTGCAGTTGTCGCAGTGCCCGCAGCGCTCCAGCGCCGCGCCGCCTTCCAGGTGGTCCAGCAGCACGCGCCAGCGGCACTGGCCGGTCTGGGCGTAGAACACCATGCGCTCCAGCGCCTCGCGGTCGAGGTCCCGCTTGCGCGCGTAGCCGTCGGTGAGTTCGCGCAGCCGCGCGCCGCCCGCTTCCTTGTTCGCCAGCCGCAGGTTGCCCTCGCGGTCCTGCACCACCAGCCGCTCCTTGCGCAGCAGGCCCAGCGTGACCTGCAGCTTGGAACGCGGGCGCCCGGTGCGCGCCTGCAGCAGCGGCAGCGTCCAGGCGCCGCCCTCGGCCGGTGTCTCGCGCAAGGCCTGCACGACGGCCAGCGCGTCCTCCTCGCCCGGATAGCGCCCGGCCATGAAGAACTGCTGGATCGCCTTGTCGCCGCGCAGGAAGAGCAGGGTGCAGCGCGCGGGTTCGCCGTCGCGGCCGGCGCGGCCGGCCTCCTGGTAGTAGGTCTCCAGCGTCGCGGGCAGCTGGTAGTGCAGCACGAAGCGGATGTCGGCCTTGTCGATGCCCAGCCCGAAGGCGTTGGTGGCCACCATCACGCGCAGCCCGCCGTCCATGAAGGCTTCCTGCGCGGCGCTGCGTTCGGCCGCGGGCAGCTTGCCGTGGTACAGGCCGGCGGATTCGCCCGCTGCGAGCAGCGCCTCGTGCACCGCCACCGCGGCCTTGACGGTCGCCGCGTAGACGATGCCGCTGCCGGGCGTGGCGCGCACCAGCTTCAGCGCCTGCGCGAGCTTGTCGGCTTCCTTGGCGACCGGCAGCACGCGCAGGTCGAGGTTGCTGCGGTAGGCGCTCGTGTTGACCAGGCCGTCCGCGGGGATGCCCAGCTGCCGGCTGATGTCGCGCGCGATCTCGTCGGTGGCCGTCGCCGTGAGCGCCAGCACTGTGGGCCGCCCCAGGCGCTTCAGCGCGGGGCCGATCTCGAGGAAGGCCGGGCGGAAGTCGTGGCCCCATTGCGAAATGCAGTGCGCCTCGTCCACCGCCAGCAGCGCCACGGGATGCGCCAGCAGGATCTCCAGGAATTCCGGATCGGCCAGGCGCTCCGGCGTCGTCATGATGATGCGCGCGCTGCCGTCGGCGACCGCGCGTTCGGCGGCTTCCTCCTCCTCGCTGCCGATCGCGCTGTTCACCTGCACCGCCGCGATGCCGCGCTCGCGCAGCGATTCGCACTGGTCCTTCATCAGCGCGATGAGGGGCGAGACGACGACCGTGCGGCCTTCCAGCAGCAGGGCGGGGAGCTGGTAGCACAGCGACTTGCCCGCGCCCGTGGGCATCACGGCCAGCGTGGAACGGCCCGCGAGCACGCGCTCGATGACCGTGGCCTGTCCGGGGCGCAGGCGCGACAGCCCGAAGGTGTCGCGCAGCAGGGTCCGCACCCGCCGTCCGGAGGCGGCGGGTGGTGCGTGGCGCGCCACGGGCTCAGTCCTGTTCGCCGGCGTCGCGGTCGGCGAGCGCCTGCGGGTCGTCCGCGTCGATGTCGGTCATCTCCATGCCGTCGGGATCGGCCTCGGGGAAGCCTTCGTCGTCGGCGAGGTTCACCACGCGGTCGGGCAGGATGTCCGCGCCTTCGCGCGCGTCCGGACCCGCCACGGCGCCCCGGTCGCCGGTGCCGGAGGCATCGGTGCTGTCGTCGTCGGCTTCCTCCGTGCCCACCGTGTCGCTGCCGCTGTCCGAGTTGTCGCTCGGGCCCAGCAGTTCGGCCTCGCGGCCGGAGGGTTGCGAGGGCGCGGCGTCCGCGCCCAGGATGCTGCTGTAAGCCATGGGTCCTCCTTGGTTGAACGTCCAGTCTGGGCGGACGCCGTCGAGCATCGCGTCGGCTCGGGTGCAGGCGCGCTGTCGGACACCGCCCCTCGCCCAGGGGCGCGGCCTTGGCCGACACGGCCTTGCCGGCGATTCGACGGCTACCGCCGCGCTACGCGCCGACACGGCGTGTAAAGCACACCGGCCCCAAGTCCGCAGCCCGGCCCACAAGCCCGGGACCGGGCACAGCGCATCCTGTACCCATCCCACGGAGATGCTCCATGAAATACATGCACAAGGCCATCTGGCAGGCGGACGGCAACCTCGTCATCCGCGGCAACACGCGAGCGCTGCTGTTCCGCGCGCTGGAGGACGCCCGCGCCGAGCTGGCCCGGCGCCCCGATGCCGAAGCGGCGAAGCGCAGCCTGGCCGCGCTGCAGGAAGTGCTGGGCAGCTACGACGGCACGCTGCCCACCACGAACGAACTGCTGGGCGACCCGGTGCGCGAGCAGGTCTCCCGCAATCTGTTGAAGGTCTGATCAGGCGAGCAGCGCTACGTTGCCGCCGGCGGCGGCCGTGTTGATTGTCACGGTCTGCTCGGCGCAGAAGCGCGCCAGGTAGTGGGGTCCGCCGGCCTTGGGGCCGGTCCCCGACAGGCCTTCTCCGCCGAAGGGCTGCACGCCCACCACGGCGCCGATCATGTTGCGATTGACGTAGACGTTGCCGATGCGCGCCTCGCGCGCCAGCGCATCGGCCCGGCTGTCGATCCGCGTCTGCAGGCCCAGCGTGAGGCCGTAGCCGATGCGGTTGATCGCGTGGATCACCTCCAGCGGATCGCCGCTCCAGCGCACCACGTGCAGCACGGGGCCGAAGATCTCGTGCTCCACGTCGGCGAGGCTGCGCACCTCGAAGGCCTGCGGCGGGATCAGGCGTTGCTCTGGTGAAAGCTGCGAACATGGCAGCAAGGGCCTGGCCTCCGCCTGCAGGCGGCGCAGGTGCCGCTGCAGGTTGTCGAACGCCTCGCCATCGATGACCGGGCCGACGTCGGTGCGCCACTCCGCGGGCTCGCCCGCCGCCAGTTCGCGCGCCG
Source organism: Pseudomonadota bacterium (assembly GCA_023438115.1). Classification (GTDB taxonomy): domain Bacteria; phylum Pseudomonadota; class Gammaproteobacteria; order Burkholderiales; family Burkholderiaceae_C; genus Ramlibacter. The sequence goes on from JAEZEB010000268.1 coordinate 8,664, forward strand.
CGCCCGCGATCATCTCGATGACGCCATCGGCGATCGCCTCGTGCACGCAAAGCAGGCGCAGCGCCGAGCAGCGCTGGCCGGCCGAACGGAACGCGCTTTGCACGACGGCATCGGTCACTTGTTCGGGCAAGGCCGTCGAATCCACCAGCATCGCGTTGATGCCGCCGGTCTCCGCGATCAGCGGCACGATGGGGCCGTCCCTGGCGGCCAGCGCGCGCTGGATCGCCTTGGCCACCTGCGTGGATCCCGTGAACACGACGCCCGCGATGCGGGGCTCGGCGACCAGCGCCGCGCCCACGGTTTCGCCGGGGCCGTGCAACAGCTGCAGCACGTCCTGCGGCACGCCGCTCGCATGCAGCAGGCGTACCGCTTCGAGCGCGATCGCCGGCGTCTGTTCGGCCGGCTTGGCGAGCACGGTGTTGCCGGTGACGAGCGCGGCCGCCACCTGGCCGGTGAAGATCGCCAGCGGGAAGTTCCAGGGGCTGATGCAGGCCCAGCAGCCGCGCGCCGTCAGCCGCAGCACGTTGCTCTCGCCGGTGGGGCCGGGCAGGGTTACCGGCTGCAGGATGCGCTCGGCCTCGTTGGCGTAGAAGCGCAGGAAGTCGACGGCCTCGCGCACTTCCGCCACCGCATCGCCCCAGGTCTTGAAGCCTTCGCGCACGAGCAGGGCGCACAGGTGCGGCAGCCCGTGTTCCATCGCATCGGCGGCGCCGCGCAGGGTCGCGGCACGGCGCTCCACCGGCGTGCGTTCCCACGCATGGCCCGCGGCGAGGGCGCGATCCACGGCGGCGGGGATCGCGGCGACGTTCGCTTCGGGCACGGCGGGCACCGTCACCTGCGCGAGCGCCGCCTCCATGGACGCGCGCACGGCGGGCACCGCGAGGTCCACGCCCAGGCTGTTGCGGCGCCCCGGACCATACAGGTCCGGCGGCAGCGGCAGGCCGGCTTCCGCTGCGAGGTGCATCGGCGACCGCAGCAGTTCGTCCATGCCCACGGATTCGTCGGCGAGCTGGTGCACGAACGACGAATTGGCGCCGTTTTCCAGCAGGCGCCGCACGAGGTAGGCGAGCAGGTCGCGGTGCTCGCCGACCGGCGCGTAGACGCGCACCGGTATTGCTCCTCCCCCTCGAGGGGGAGGCTGGGTGGGGGGGAGTCCATCCTGCCCCGAAGGGGTGTTTAGCGGCACGTGGCGGTACACCCCGTCGGCC
>JAEZEB010000273.1 GCA_023438115.1 Pseudomonadota bacterium
GTCGCGATGGCCGCGGCCCGCCTGGCGCCGGAGCGCGTCGCGGGCCTGGCGCTGCTCGGCACCGACGCCCGGCCCGACACGCCGGACATGATCGCGCTGCGCACCGCCGCCATCGAACTCTTCGCGCAAGGCCGGGCGCGCGAGGTGATCGAGCCGAACATCGCGATGGCCTTCCATCCCGACAACACGCAGGCGCTGGGTGCGGCTTACCTGGAACAGGTGCTGGGCGCGGGCGCCGACCGGCTGATCCGCCAGAACCGCGCCGTCATCGCGCGCCCGGACGCACGGCCGGGCCTGCGGGCGCTGCGCAGCCCCGTGCTGGTGCTTTGCGGTGACAGCGACCAGCTGACGCCGCCGGAGCGCTCGCGCGAGATCGCGTCGCTGGCGCCCGGTGCGAAGCTGGTGCTGGTGCCCCGATGCGGCCACATGCTGACGATGGAAAGGCCGGACGTGGTGAACGCGGAACTGGCGGCTTGGCTGGCAACCATCATCCGCGCGGAACCGGATCCCGGCTCGAGGCCGGGATGACAAGGCCGCGGGATCAGTCCCGGCCCAGGCTCTTGACCTTGTCGATCAGCCGCTGCTGCACCGTCGGCGAGACGAACTGGTGCACCTCGCCGCCGAGGATGGCGATCTCGCGCACGAAGGTGCTGCTGATGAACTGGTATTTCTCGCCGGGCGTGAGGAAGACCGTCTCCACCTCGGGCATCAGGTGGCGGTTCATGCCGGCGAGCTGGAACTCGTAGTCGAAGTCGGTCACGGCGCGCACGCCGCGCACCATCGCCTTGCCCTGGCGCTCGACCACGAAGTCGCGCACCAGGCCGCTGAAGCTTTCCACCGTGACCTGGGGATAGCCCGCCAGCGCCTCGCGCGCCATCTCCACGCGTTCCTGCATGGTGAACAGCGCCTTCTTGTGGTGGCCGGCCGCGACCGCGACGATCACGCGGTCGAACAGCTGGCAGGCGCGCCGCACCACGTCCTCATGGCCCAGCGTCATCGGGTCGAAGGTGCCGGGGTAGACGGCAAGCACGTCGTTGGGCATGGCAATCTCCTATCGCCCGAAAGGAGGAGGCGGGCGATTGCTGCGCCGCATTATGCAGTGCCCCGCAGGAGGTGCCCGTGGACGGCCCCGGCCTTCATGTGGCGCACGGCCTCGAGGCGGTGGCGCGCGAGCGCCTCGCCTTCCCAGCGCGTGGGCGCTTCCAGGTAGATCCAGCCCTCCCCGGTGATGGCGGCCCGCGCCGCGGCCAGCGCCTTGTCGAACAGGTCGGCCTCGAAAGGCGGATCGAGGAACACCAGGTCCACGCTGCGCGGCGCGAGCTGCGCCAGCACGGTGAGCGCATTGCCCCTCTGCACGCGTACGTTCTGCGCCTCGAGGCGCTTCACGAGGGCACGCAACTGGTCCACGAGGGTGGCTTCGGCCTCGACCAGCAGGACTTCGGCCGCGCCGCGCGAGGCGGCTTCCAAGCCCAGCGCGCCCGTGCCCGCGAAAGCGTCCACGCAACGCCAGCCGGTCAGGTCCTGCCCCAGCCAGTTGAACAGGGTCTCGCGCACGCGGTCGGGCGTGGGCCGCAGGCCGGGCCGGTCGGCCACAGGCAGCAGCGTGCGCTTCCATTGGCCGCCGATGATGCGGACTTGGTTGGGCAGCGAGCGGCGGGCGGGGACGGCGGTGCGGGGCATGGGGGGAGCTTACCGCCGGCGACGAGGGCAGCGGCCGCTACGTTTATCCATATTTCCATCATGGTCGAAATATCGTATGATGCGCGCCATGAACGAAGCCGAAGTCGTCAAGGCGCTCGCCGCGCTGGCCCAGCCCGTGCGGCTGCAGGTGTTCCGTGCGCTGGTCGTCGCCGGCCCGCGCGGGATGACGCCCTCGACCATGGCCGAGGGCCTGGCCATCCCCGGCAGTTCGCTGTCCTTCCACCTGAAGGAACTCGCCAACGCCGGCCTGGTGACCCAGGAGCGTTCGAGCCGCAACCTCATCTACCGCGCCGCCTTCGGCCGCATGAATGCGCTTCTCGGCTACCTCACCGAGAACTGCTGCGAAGGCGCCGCCTGCGCCGTCGGGCCCGCCGCCGAATGCGGTTGCTGACCCTCTTTCCCAAGGAGCCGACCATGCGATTCCATGTCCACGCCCACGTCCAGGACCTGCAGGCGAGCATCGCCTTCTACGCGAAGATGTTCGGCGCCCCGCCGGTGCGGACGGAGGCCGACTATGCCAAGTGGCACCTGGACAACCCCCGCCTGAACTTCGCGATCAGCACCCGCGGCGGCCAGGCGGGCATCGACCATCTGGGCTTCCAGGCCGACACGCCCGAGGAACTGGCGCAGCTGAAGGCCCGCGCCGAAGCGGCGGACCGCCCCGTGCTGGACGAGGGCGCGACGACCTGCTGCTACGCCCGCAGCGACAAGCACTGGGTCACGGACCCGCAGGGGATCGCCTGGGAACACTACCAGACCCTGGGCGACATCCCCGTCTTCAGCGAATCCGGCGCCGCGGCGCCCTCACCGGCATCCACCGCCGCCTGCTGCCCGCCGCGCGGCAAGCCCGTCGGCGTCGCGGTCCGGGACGGCTCCTGCTGCTAGCTGCCGAAGGCCCCGGCCAACATCGCTTCGTCCTGGAAGGAAGTCCGATCCATCGGCACCGCCTCATGACCACCAACATCCTGGTCCTGTGCACCCACAACTCGGCGCGCAGCGTCCTGTCCGAAGGCATGCTCGATCATTGGGCGCGCAAGCTTGGCAAGGACGTGAAGGCCTACAGCGCCGGCAGCGCGCCCAGCGGCCGCGTCAACCCTCACGCCCTCGAAGCCTTGGCCGGCGCAGGCGTCGACACGGCCGGCTTGCGCAGCAAGAGCTGGGACGAGTTCACCCGGCCGGGGGCTCCGCAGATGCGCATCGTGATCACCGTCTGCGACAGCGCCGCAGCGGAACAGTGCCCCTACTGGCCAGGCGGTCCCATCAAGGTCCACTGGGGTTATCCGGACCCTTCCAACGCTCCGGAGGCGGACAGGCGGAACGCTTTCGAACTGACGCGCCAGGCGATCGGCTACCGCATGCTGCAACTGCTGCAGTTGCCCCTGGCGTCCATGGACGACGCGCAACTGCAGCAGGCGCTGCGTGAGATCCACTGAAACCGGAAGAAGTCGAATGGGTTTGTTCGAGCGCTATCTCACCCTCTGGGTCGCACTGGGCATCGCTGCCGGCGTCGCCCTCGGCCTGGCGGTGCCGGGCGCGTTCCAGGCGGTGGCCGCGCTGGAGTTCGCCCAGGTGAACCTGGTCGTGGCCGTCTTCATCTGGGTGATGATCTATCCGATGATGATCCAGATCGACTGGCACGCCGTGAAGGACATCCGCAGGAGGCCGCAAGGCCTGTACCTCACGCTGGCGATCAACTGGCTGGTCAAGCCGTTCACCATGGCGGCCCTGGGCGTGCTGTTCTTCAGGTTCCTGTTCGCCGACTGGGTGGACCCGCAGTCGGCCGGCGAATACATCGCAGGGATGATCCTCCTGGGCGTGGCACCGTGCACGGCCATGGTGTTCGTCTGGAGCCAGCTGGTGAAGGGAGACGCCAACTACACGCTGGTGCAGGTGTCGATCAACGACATCGTGATGGTGTTCGCGTTCGCGCCGATCGCCGCCTTCCTGCTGGGTGTGACCGACGTCACCGTGCCGTGGGAAACGCTGCTGCTGTCCACCGTGCTGTACGTGGTGCTGCCGCTGGCCGCGGGCATGGCCACCCGCCACCTGCTGCAGAAGCGTTCGGCGCACGCGGTCGCGGACTTCGTCGCCCGGCTCAAGCCCTGGTCCATCGTCGGCCTGATCGCCACCGTGATCCTGCTGTTCGGCTTGCAGGCCGGCACCATCGTCGCGCAGCCCGCCGTGATCGGCCTCATCGCGGTTCCGCTGGTGATCCAGACCTACGGCATCTTCTTCGTCGGTTGGTGGGGCGCCAGGGCGCTGAAGCTGCCCCACGAGGTGGCGGGCCCGGCCTGCCTGATCGGCACTTCCAACTTCTTCGAACTCGCCGTCGCGGTGGCGATCTCGCTGTTCGGATTGCACTCGGGAGCGGCGCTCGCCACCGTGGTGGGCGTGCTGGTCGAGGTTCCGGTCATGCTTTCCCTGGTCGCCATCGTCAACGCCCGCAGGCCGCAGCCGGTTTGCGCCGCTTCCTGATCTTCCCGCCATGTCCGGACACCACCACTACCAGTCGCGCCAGGACCACGAGTTCCCGGCATTGCGCGCCGACCTGTTCGACGTCCCGACGCCGGACCGTCTCGCCACCACGAAGCCCTCGCAGCACCGCCCCCGGTTCCTGGTCCTCTACGGGTCGCTGCGCGAGCGCTCCTACAGCCGCCTGCTCGCGTTCGAGGCCGCCAGGCTGCTCGAGGCCATGGGGGGCGAGGTCCGGGTCTTCGACCCGGCCGGACTGCCCCTGGCCGACGGGGCGCCGGAAACCCATCCGAAGGTCGAGGAACTGCGCTCCCTGGCGACCTGGGCGGAAGGCATGGTCTGGTGTTCGCCCGAGCGCCACGGCGCCATGACGGGCGTGATGAAGACCCAGATCGACTGGATTCCGCTGTCCGTGGGTGCCGTGCGCCCCACGCAGGGCAAGACGCTGGCGGTCATGCAGGTCTCGGGAGGATCGCAAAGCTTCAACGCCGTGAACCAGATGCGCGTGCTGGGCCGCTGGATGCGGATGATCACGATCCCCAACCAGTCCAGCGTGGCCAAGGCGTTCGCGGAGTTCACGGCGGACGGCCGGATGAAGCCGTCGCCGTTCTATGACCGCGTGGTCGACGTGATGGAGGAGCTGTTCAAGTTCACCTTGCTCACCCGCGACCTGAGCGGATACCTGGTGGACCGCTACAGCGAGCGCAAGGAGTCCGCCGGGGAACTCTCCAGGCGAGTCGACCAGCGCGCGATCTGAAGCCGGGGCCATCCACCCTCCGGCCCCAAAAAAAAGGGCACGACCCGAAAGCCGTGCCCCACTCTCTCCCTGTGAGAAAAACCCAGGGCACTAAGGCCCACGCGTGACAGCGCATGGCCATTGTTGGGGCAGCGGGAGAAAGCGTCCACGGCTCCCCCTGTCAACATTGACAGGGGAACCCCCGAAAGGGGGAGATTACTGTCGGGCCGCCGCCACGTCGCCGCCCACGACGACCGTCACCATGCGGTCCGGCTGGAGCTTGCGGGCGAACGCCGCCTTCACCTGGGCCGCCGTCACCTTCTCCACCTGCTGCGTCCAGGTGTCGAGGTAATCCAGCGGCAGGTCGTACCAGGCGATGCCCGCCAGGTTGTCCAGCAGCTTGCGGTTGCTGTCCAGGCGCAGCGCGAAGCCGCCGATCATGTAGTCCTTGGCGGCCTTCAGTTCCGCGGCGGTAGGTCCTTCCGCCACGAAGCGGCGCACCGTGTCGCGCGAGACCTCCACGGCCTGCGCCGCCTGGTCGGGCCGGGTCTGCAGGCCCAGGGTGAAGGCGCCGGCATGCAGGCCGGGCGCGAAATAGCTGTAGACGCTGTAGCTCAGGCCGCGCTTGTGGCGCACCTCCTCCACCAGGCGCGAGACGAAGCCGCCGCCGCCCAGGATGTAGTTGCCCACCAGCAGCGGGAAGTAGTCCGGGTCGCTGCGCGCGTAGCCGGGCTGGCCGATCAGCACGTGCGCCTGGGCGGAGGCGAAGGGGATGTGGCGTTCCACGGCCTGCGCCAGCGGCGGGACCTCGGGCACGGGGGGAAGCGGCTGGCAATTGCCGTTGCCGTTCGGCATGCGGGCCAGCAGCGCCGTCACGATGCGATCGGCCTGCGCGCGGTCGACGGCGCCCACCACGCTCACCTTGGCGCGGCAAGGCTGCAGGCCGCGGTAGAAGGCACGCATGTCCTCCACGCCGATGCGCCCCAGGGACTCCTCGGTCGTGTCGTAGCCGTAGGGATGGCCGCCGTACACGGCCGCGTCGAAGGCGCGGTTGGCGATGGTCGCGGGCCGGGTGTTGGCCTCGCGGATCGAGGCGATCATGCGCTGGCGATCGCGCTGCCAGACGCTGTCCGGGAAGGCGGGCTCGCCGAGTTCGCGTGCGGCCAGCGCCACCGCCTTCTGCAGCAGGTCGGGATAGGTGAGGGATCGCAGGCTGAAGCTCATGCGGTCGGTGCTGGCGCTGCCGCCGAAGCCCGCGCCCAGGTCGGCCCAGGCTTCGCCCAGCTGGTTCTCGTCCAGCGCGGGCTCGCCGTCGCGCGCTTGCACGCCCTTGCCGCTCATGCTGGCGGTCACCGTCGCCAGGCCCGACTTGTCCGCGGGATCGCGCCGCGCGCCGGCGTCGAAATCGATCTGCACGTCCACGATGGGCAGGCTGGGACTTTCGATCAGCCACACCTGCGCGCCGCTGGGTTGCTGCCATTTCTGGATCGGCAGGGCCGCGAGCGCGGGCGTGAGGCTGGCCAGGGCGAGCGCCACGGCCAGGCCGGCGCGCGCAACGACATTCTTCGGCGTCATGCTTGTTCTTCTTTCAGTGGCGCGAGGGGGTGGCGGGCGCGCGCGGCTTGCGCTGCGGATCCAGCGGCAGCGGCCGCAGGATGCCCACCGTGAGCTGGTCGTCGCCGAAGTAGCGGGCGGCGACGGACTTCACCTGCTCCGCCGTCACGGCGTTCAGGCGCGCCATCAGCTGCCGGTCGGCGTCCAGCGGCAGCCCGAGCAGCCAGGCGCTGCCCAATTCCCGCGCCTGACCCATCAGCGAGTCGAGCTTGTAGATCTCGCCGGCAGTCCAGCGGGTCTTCACGCGCTGCAGTTCGGCCTCCGTGATGCCTTCGCGGGCGATGAGCGCGACCTGTTCGCGCAGCGCCGCTTCCACCTGCTCCGGCGTCTTGCCCGGCGCGGGCACGCCCGTCAGCGTGAAGAGCTGCGGCCCGCGGCCCCACAGGCCGTTGCCGGCATCGACGCTGTCGGCGACGCGATCGGGGCCGCGCGTGAGCGCGCGTTCGAGGCGCGCGCCGTCGTAGCCATCGAGCACGGCGGACAGCACGGTGAGGGCCAGCGCGTCGTCGTTCTGCGGCGTGGGCTCGAAGGACGTCATCTGCGGCACCTTGAAGGCCAGGGCCACGTACGACTGGTCGGCCGGCGCCTTGAACTCGATGCGGCGGATGCCCTTCTGCGGCGGCTCCTCGCGCGGCTTGCCCTGCGGCACCGGGCGCGCCGGGATGCGGCCGTAGTGCTTGTCCACGAGGCTGCGGACCTTGGCGACGTCCACGTCGCCCGCCACGATCACGGCCGCATTGGCGGGCACGTACCAGCGCCGGTAGAAGGCGCGCGCGTCGTCCGGCGACATCGCGTCGAGATCGCTCATCCAGCCGATCACCGGACGGCGGTACGGCGACGCGGTGAAGGCGACGGCGCTGATCTGCTCGAACAGCTGCGCGCGCGGGCTGTCGTCGGTGCGGCTGCGGCGCTCCTCCTTCACCACCTCGAGTTCGCGCTTGAACTCCTCGTCGGCCCACTGGTTGTTCATGAAGCGGTCGGCTTCCAGCCGCATCACGTCCTCGAGCCGGCTGGCGGGGATCTGCTGGAAGTAACCCGTCATGTCGCGCGTGGTGAAGGCGTTCTCGCGCCCGCCCAGCGCGGCGACCAGGCGCGAGAACTCGCCCGGCTTGGTCGTCTTGGTGCCCTTGAACAGCATGTGTTCGAGCACGTGCGCCACGCCGCTGGTGCCATCGGTCTCGTCCATCGCGCCCACGCGCACATAGAGCATGTGCACCGCGGTCGGGGCGCGCCGGTCCGGCTTGACGATGACGGTCAGGCCGTTGGCGAGCTTCCACGAGACGGCTTGCTCGGTGGCCGGCGGCGGCCCCGAGAACTGCGCCTGCGCGGGGGCCAGGAAGAACAAGGCTGCGGATGAGGCAAGGAGGAGGAGCGGGCGCAGGAGCTGTTTCATAGAATGGGCCATTCTAGAAACTCCCCTGATGTTCAGCTTCTTCCGGAAAAAGGCGCCGCCCCCGCCGCCCGCCGTCGAACCCGCCGCGACGCCGGCACCGCTTCCGCCCGAACCCGCGCAGCCCGCACCACCGGCTGCGGGTGGACTGATCGGCAGCGCGCTGGTCGCGCCCATGGAGATCCCGGTCGCGGCCGAGGTGCCGCAGGAACGGCAGGGCTGGATGCAGCGGCTGAGCGCCGGGTTGCGCAAGACCGGCTCCAGCATCTCGCAGGTTTTCACCGGCGCGCAGATCGACGATGCGCTGTACGAGGAACTGGAGACCGCGCTGCTGCTGGCCGACACCGGCGTGGCGGCGACGGACTTCCTGCTCGAGGAAGTGAAACGCAAGGTCGCGGCCACCGGCGCCACGCGGCCCGTGCAGGCGAAGAACATCCTGGTGGACGCGCTCACGCAGCTGCTGCGGCCGCTGGAGAAGCCGCTCACCATCGGCGAGCGGCAGCCCACGGTGATCATGGTCGCGGGCGTCAACGGCGCCGGCAAGACCACGTCGATCGGCAAGCTGACCAAGCACCTCGCCGACGCTGGCGAGACGGTGCTGCTGGCCGCGGCCGACACCTTCCGCGCGGCGGCGAAGGAGCAGCTCGCGGTCTGGGCCGATCGCAACAAGGTGGAGATCGTCAGCCAGGAAGGTGGCGATCCGGCCGCCGTGAGCTTCGACGCGGTTTCGGCCGGCAAGGCGCGCAGGAAGGACGTGGTGATCGTCGACACGGCCGGCCGACTGCCCACGCAGCTGCACCTGATGGAGGAGCTGCGCAAGATCCGCCGCGTGGTGACCAAGGCCGACGCGACCGCGCCGCACGAGGTGCTGCTGGTGATCGACGGCAACACGGGCCAGAACGCGCTAGCGCAGGTGAAGGCCTTCGACGCCGCGCTGCAGCTCACGGGCCTGGTGGTCACCAAGCTGGACGGGACCGCCAAGGGTGGCGTGCTGGCGGCGATCGCCAAGGAAAAGCCCGTGCCGGTGTACTTCATCGGCGTGGGCGAGAAGCTGGAGGACCTGGAGACCTTCAGCGCGCGGGAGTTCGCGCTGGCGCTGCTGGCGTAAGAGCTGGTTGGCGTCGCTCCCCGTAGGGCGGGGTGACGCAGGAACCCCGCCGCACACCGGGGTGCGGCTTCGCGCGCACCGCCGGCCTGCGAAACCGCCGTTACACCGGGTCCGGCTCGCCGCCGCTCGGCACCCGCACCTCCTCGCGCACCCACTTCCCATACGCCGCACTCGCCCGCATCGGAAACGCGAGGAACTGCGGCACCTCGTACGGATGCTTTTCAGCAAAGAGCGCCTGCAAGGCGCCCTCGCAAGCCGGCAATGTCTTGATCGTGAGGCGCACCTCCGGTTCGGCGCACTCCTTCCCCTCCCAGCGGTAGAAGGAGGTCAGCCCCTCCTCCACCTGCACGCAGGCGGCCAGCCGGCGCTCCAGGATCGCCCGGGCCAGCGCCTGGGCTTCGGCGGCGGAGGCGACGGTCGTCGTCACCGCCAGAATGTCGGATTGTTTACAGTCTTCCATGGGGGCGGCTTCCAGAATGCGCCCATTGTCCGCCCCGAGGAGCGCCCATGACCACCGCCACCGAATCCGCCGCCGCCCCCACCGCCCGCCGGGTGGACCAGCTGCTCGCCCACTACGAGGAGAGCCACCGGAACCCCACGAACGAGGTGATCCACTTCGTGGCGATCCCGCTGATCATGTTCAGCCTGCTGGGGTTGCTGTTCGCCATCCATCCCTGGGTGGCCTACGCCTTCGTGCTGGCCGCGATGGCCTACTATGTGCGCCTCAGCGGCGTGTTCCTGGTCACCATGGCCGTGCTGTCCGTGATCGGCCTGGCCCTGGTCCATGCGCTGGGTGAGCACGTGCTCACTGTCTCGATCGTCGTGTTCGTGGGCGCCTGGATCGCCCAGTTCGTGGGCCACAGGATCGAGGGCAAGAAGCCGAGCTTCTTCGAGGACTTGCAATATCTCTTCGTCGGACCCATCTTCGTCCTGAGCAAGCTGTTCCTGAAGCTCGGCATCCGCTGGTGACGGAGCCTCGGGGCGGCCATCCGCTCCTGAGACGGCAGCGACTACGCCCTTTCGGCACGCCTGCCTACGGAACCCTTTGCTTAGCACTCCGTCTAACAGAGTGCTAATATTTCACGAGCAAAAGGAGTTTCCGGTATGTCCTCATCCATTGGAGCCTCGGGTACCACGGCATTGGCAGTGGCCAATCCCTGGGCCGTCGTTCCTTCGCTGGGCAACCTGGACGCATACATCTCGGCGGTCAACCGGCTGCCGATGCTGACGGCGGAGGAAGAATACGAGTACGCGAAGAAGTTCAAGGAGCAGAACGACCTTGAAGCCGCCGGAAAGCTGGTGCTGTCGCACCTGCGCCTGGTGGTGTCCGTCTCGCGCAAGTACCTGGGCTACGGCCTGCCGCACGGCGACCTGATCCAGGAAGGCAACATCGGCCTGATGAAGGCCGTCAAGCGCTTCGACCCCGAGCAGGGGGTGCGGCTGGTCAGCTACGCCCTGCACTGGATCCGCGCGGAGATCCACGAGTACATCCTGAAGAACTGGCGCATGGTCAAGGTCGCCACGACCAAGGCCCAGCGCAAGCTGTTCTTCAACCTGCGGTCCATGAAGCAGGGCTTCAAGGACGACGAAGGCGCGGAGACGCACCGCGAGACGCTCACCGACGCGCAGATCGAGGTGATGGCGCGCGAGCTGAACGTCAAGCGCGAGGAAGTGCTCGAGATGGAGACGCGCATGTCCGGCGGCGACGTGGTGCTCGATCCGGGCCCGGCGGACGACGGCGAGGAAGCCTTCGGCCCCATCGCCTACCTTGCCGACGCGACCCACGAGCCGACGGCGGAACTCGAGAACCGCGAGCGCGACGCGATGGCCACCGAGGGCATCAGCACCGCGCTGGAGCAACTCGATCCGCGCAGCCGCCGCATCGTCGAAGAGCGCTGGCTGAAGGTGAACGACGACGGCTCCGGCGGCATGACGCTGCACCAGCTGGCGGCGGAGTACGGCGTGTCCGCCGAGCGCATCCGCCAGATCGAGGTGGCCGCGATGAAGAAGATGCGCAAGGCGCTGGCCGCCTACGCCTGACGCGCCGACATCCAGCAACGAGCCCGGCACCCGCCGGGCTTTTTTTCTGTTGTATCGGCGCCCCCGCGCGACATTTTTGCGGCCGATATGGCACGGGAAAGCTTCCCGGCGCAGGACAATCCCACGGATGAGGAGGAGATTCCTGCGCGCTGTCGGCGCGGCCCTGCTCTGGTGCGCGGCCGCCTGCAGTGTGGCCGACGAAGCATCGGCGCCCGATCCCGTGCCACCGCCGCGAGCGCAGCCGCTCGCGCTCGCCGGGGAGATGGTCGTGCCTCTCGCCGGGCACGGCGCCACCTGGAGGGATCCGCAGAGCGGGATGCGCGTGGAACAGGTCGAGGCGCGCGCCCACGAACTGCCCTGGGAAACGCGCCGCCGCGACCAGGTGAGCCGCCTCGAAGGCGGGACCCTCTGGATCCACTTCACCGCCCAGGTGCCCCGCAACGAGCACTGGTACGTGGAACTGGGCGCCGTGGCGTACGACAAGGTGGCGCTGTACCACCGCGATGCACGGGGCGAATGGGTCGCGCAGGAGGCCGGCACCGGCCAGCCGGTGGAGTCCTGGGCCGTGCCCGGGCGCGTGCCCACCTTCGCGCTGGCCAACGACCAGTCGGGCCCCGTGGACTACTGGATGCGGGTGGAGGACGAGCGCGCGGATTTCTCGGCGCCGCTGACGCTGTTCCGCGAGGACGCCCTTCAGCAGGCGCGCGAGAAGGAGCAGTTCCTCTTCGGCACCTATTTCGGCCTGGCCGCCTTGGTGATCCTGGCCGCCCTGGCCAACGGAGTCGTGTTCCGCGACAAGGCGCTGCTCGCGTTCACGCTGTACGCCGTGCTCCTTTGCTCCGGCCAGCTCGGACGGGCCGGCATCGGCGCGCAATACCTCTGGCCGCACTGGCCGATCTGGAACAACACGATGCTGAGCCTCTGGCCCGGCGCCGCGACGGCCGCCGCCCTCTGGTTCGTGAAGGTCGTGACCAATCCGGCGCGGGTCTCGCGCGGGCTCGACCTCGCCGTGTGGGCCCTGATCGCGGCGCTGCTGTCGGCGGTGGCGGTGGACCTGGCCGTGGCCAGCCGCCTGAGCATGTCGCTGCTGCTGGCGCTCACGGGCCTGTCGCTGCTGGCCATCCTGAGCATGCTGGCCTGGGGCGGGCTCGACGCGCAGGACCGCTACCTGCGCTGGGTGGCGCTGGGCTTCGCCCCCGTGCTGCTGATGGCGCTGTTCCCGCTCGCGCGCGGCTTCGGCCTGGTGCCCAGCACGGCGCTCTCGCGCTTCGGGCTGTTCTTCGGCGTCGCGATCCAGTTGCCCGTCCTGTACTACGCGCTCAGCATGCGCCTGATGGCGCGGCGCGAAGGCGAGCTGCGCGCCCGCGCCCTGAGCCGCAGCGACGCGCTCACCGGCCTGCCGCACCGGCAGGCGCTGACGGAGCGCCTGGACACGAGCCTCGCGCATGCGCGCGGGCAGAAGCAGAACTGCGCGCTGCTGGGCGTGCGCATCTCCAACCTGGACGCGATCGCCGAGGAATTCGGCCGCGATGCCGCGGAGAAGGCGCTGGTCGTCGCGGCCTCGCACCTGCGCCGCTGCATCGTGGGCTTCGACATGGCCGCGCGCGTGGGCGAGCGCGAGTTCGCGGTGCTGCTCGAAGCGCCGGTGCTGCCGCAGCTCGTGACCTCGCGCGCGCAGCAGGTCGTGGCCAGCGGCCTGCGGCAGGTGCCCGCCCTGCCGGCGGCGCTGACGCTCAAGTTCCACGTCGCCGCGGCGATGCTGCCCGATCCGCACATGGACGGCGCGGCCACGATCGACTGGGTGGTGGCGGGGCTGGACGCGATCACGCCGGAGTCGCGCAAGGCGATCCGGCCGCTGAACTTCTAGGCGGGTTGCGCGCCGCGCGGTTTCAGGACGACTGCAGCAGCAGCTTCAGGTCGTCGGCCAGGGCCTGCGGGCCGCTGCCGTAGCGCGCATAGAGGCGCAGCCGCCCCTGCGGGTCGTAGACGTAGCTGGCCGCGGAGTGGTCCATCAGGTAGCTGCCGCCCTTGTTGTCCACCTTCTTGTAGTAGACCTTGAAGTCCTTGGCGACGGCGGCGGTCTGCTCCGGCGTGCCGCGCAGCGCGACGAAATCCGGCCCGAAGTTGCCGACGTAGGCCTTGAGGATCTCCGGCGTGTCGCGCTCCGGGTCCACGGTGATGAAGATGCCCTGCACCTTGCCGCCGTCGGCGCCGAGCAGCTGCTTGGCCTGCGCGATCTCGCCCAGCGTCGTGGGGCAGACGTCGGGGCACTGCGTGTAGCCGAAGAACACGACCAGCGCCTTGCCCGCGAATTCCTGCAGGCTGCGCGGCTTGCCGTCGGGGTCCTGCAGCGGCGCGAAGTCCTTCGCGTAGTCCGCGCCCGTGATGTCCACGGCCTTGAACTGCGGCTTGTTCTCGGCGCAGCCCGCGATCAGCGTGGCGGCGGTGCCGGCGAGGGTCAGGAGGACGGTGCGTCGCTGCATGGTCAGAACGGCAGGTAGTGGTCCAGCAGCAGCGCCGCGAACAGCGCGCTGAGATGGACCAGGGAGAAGCGGAAGGTTTTGCGGGCGAGCGCGTCGGAGTACTCGCGCCACAGGCGGAAACCGTACCACGTGAAGCCCGCGCTGAGCACCAGCGCCGCGGCGAGGTAGGTCCACGAGCTCATGCCATAAGCGAAGGGCATGAGACACGCCGCGAACAGCACGATGGTGTACAGCAGGATCTGCAGCCGCGTGAACTCGTTGCCGTGCGTCACGGGCAGCATGGGCAGGCCGGACTTGCGGTAGTCCTCCACGCGGTACAGCGCCAGCGCCCAGAAGTGCGGCGGCGTCCACAGGAAGATGATCAGGAACAGGATCAGCGCTTCCGGCCCCACGTCGCCGCGCAGCGCGGCCCAGCCCAGCACCGGCGGCATGGCCCCGGAGGCGCCGCCGATCACGATGTTCTGCGGCGTCAGCGGCTTGAGGATCACCGTGTAGATCACCGCGTAGCCGATGAAGGTGCCCAGCGTGAGCCACATGGTCAGCGGATTCACCCAGGCGTACAGCAGCCAGGAGCCGGCTGCGCACAGCAGCGCGGAGAACACCAGCGTCTGCACGTCGCTCAGCTCGCCCTTCGCGGTGGGTCGCCATGCGGTGCGGCGCATCTTCGCGTCGATGCCCTTTTCCACCAGGCAGTTGAAGGCCGCGGCAGCACCGGCCACGAGCCAGATGCCCAGGCAGGCGAGGAAGGCCGTGCGCACCTCGCCCAGCGTAGGCAGTCCGGGCACGGCGAGCACCATGCCGATGAGCGCGCAGAACACGATCAGCTGGATCACGCGCGGCTTCATCAACGCGTAGTACTGGCGGGCGATGGTCGCGTTCATGCCGACACCCCGCGTGCACGCAGGCCCTGCGCCGAGTGCGCGGGCACCGCGCGGCTCTCGCACAGCGCCCAGGTGAGCACGACCACCAGGGCCGCCGCGCCGCCGGTGTGCGACACCGCCGCGACCAGCGGCCAGTCCAGCACCACGTTCGACAGGCCGGTGGCGAACTGCCACAGCGCCAGGCCCGCGATCCAGCGCGCGATGCGCGCCAGCGGGCCCTGACGCAATCGCCAGGCCGTGATGCCGAGGACGAGGAAGACGGCGTAGGCCATGAGGCGGTGCGTGTAGTGGATGGCGGTGAGCGCGGCGAGCGTGACGTGCTCGCCCTCGCCCGTCTTGCCCAGGTCGCGCCACAGCTCGAAGCCCTGGCGGAAATCCATCGCCGGCCACCAGCTGCCCTGGCAGGCCGGGAACTCATTGCAGACCAGCACCGCGTAGTTGGTGCTGACCCAGCCGCCCAGCGCCACCTGCACCCACAGCAGCATGGCGGCCAGCACAAGCCAGGCGCGCGCGCCGGGCGCGATGGCCGCCGGGCCGGTGCCGCGCTGCGCGTGCCGATAGGCGACGGCCTGCATCGCCAGCAGCGCCAACAGCACGAGGCCGCCCAGCAGGTGCAGCGTGACGATCGCGGGGAACAGCTTCATGGTCACCGTGAGCGCGCCGAAGGCGCCCTGCACGCAGACCCAGACGAAGGTCAGCGCCGGCCACCAGGGACTCACCGGCAGCCCGCGCTTGCGCTGCATCCAGGTGGCCAGCATCAGCGTCGTGATCAGCACGCCCACGCCGGTGGCCAGGTAGCGGTGGATCATCTCGACCCAGGCCTTGCCGTGCGTGACCGGGCCCGTGGGCATGCGCGCTTCCTCGGCGCGGATCTCGTGCAGCGCGCCGATGGGGCTTGCGTTGCCGTAGCAGCCCGGCCAGTCGGGGCAGCCCAGGCCCGAGTCGGTCAGCCGCGTGAAGGCGCCGAACAGCACCAGGTCGAAGGTGAGGAACAGCGTCAGCACCGTGAGCGCGGCGAGGCGCTGCGCCGGCGCGGCCTGCCGGTTGCGCAGCCACACCCAGGCGAGCGGGCCGGCGGCCACGGCGATGCCCAGCAGCGCGAGCCGCAGCGCGGGAGCCAGGTCGTAGAGGGCCTGTTCGTTCATGTCAGGAGCCGGGGCGGCCGGCCTGGTCCCAGCCGGCGGAGGCGCGCATCAGGCGCTCGAGGTCCTTGCGCACCTTCGGCGCGGTGGCGGCGTCCTGCCCCGCGGGGAAGCGCATCATCCAGTGGCCCATGGGGTCCACGACGTACAGGTGGTCGGACAGCTGCTGGCCCTGCGCGGGCGAGAGCCACTGCGCGAGCTTTTCGCCATCCACGCGCAGCACGGTGGCCTGCTGCAGCGCGGGCCGCAGTTCCTCGCGCACCGGCACGGCGTCGGGCACCAGCCAGACCCAGTCGAGGCGCTCCTTGTCCTTGCCCAGGCCCTCGCGCAACTGCCGCTGCAGGTACAGGTGCTTCTCGCACGTGGCGTCGCACGCGCCGCCCGCCACGCTCACCAGCAGCCACTGGCCCTGCAGCGACGGCAGGCTCACGGGTTGCCCCGCCAGGTCGGTCGCCGCGAGCGAAGGCATGGGGCGCTGGGGATCGATCAGCTCGCCGTAGTTGCGCCGGCCCTCGGGCCGCACCACGTAGTACATGAAGTACGAGGCAAGCACCGGGGCGGCGCACACGAGCATCACCACCAGCATCTTCCAGCGGCCCGTGCGGGTGCGCTGCTCGTCGGCCAGCGCGGCTTCGCGCGGCTCGGGCAGCGAGTGCACGGTCAGCCCGAGCGGCCGGTCATGCGCGCCGGGCTCGGCGGCGGGGTTGGAGGAATTGGAACCAGGCATAGAGGATGGCGATCAGGGCGGCGAGGGCCCACCACTGGAAGGCGTAACCGATGTTCTTCGCGGCGCCGCTCCCGGGCTGCGGCCACTGCCGCGCCAGGCCTTCGGAAGGGGCGCCGGCCTGCTGCACGGACAGCGCAAGCAGCGGCAATCCGGTCTCCGTGCGGAACCGGTCCAGGTCGAGATTCTGCCGGATCGTGCCCTTCTCTTCCGTGGAGAAGGCATAAAGCTTGGCGGGCGGCGGGGCCAAGCGCCCGCGCACCTCCACTTCGCCGGTCGGCGTCTCAACGGGAGGCAACGCGGTGCGCTGCGTGAAGTTGCGCTGCACCCAGCCGCGCTGCACCAGCACCACGGCGTCGCCGGCCAGGCGCAGGGGCGTGACCACGTAGAAGCCGGGCACCCCGTTCATCTGCCGGTTCTCGAGGAAGACCGTCCGCTCGGCGATCCATTGCCCGCGCAGCAGCACGGGGCGGTGCACCAGGCCCGGCAGTTCCGGGCGCGCGGCCAACAGGTCGGCGGTGGCCATCGGCGGCATCGCGGCGCGCGCGGCGATCGCGTCGTGCAGGGCGTTGCGCTGGCCGGCGCGGTCCCATTGCCAGAAACCCAGGCTGGTGGTGACCGCGATGCCAATGAGGGCGGCAGCCGCGATGAGGATCCGCTTCAGCATGGCGCGGGCGCCGGCGGGATAATCGCCAGGATGAAATACCTCGTGGCCGCGGCCTTCCTCGCCATCGTCGCCAGCCTCGGCTCGGCGCTGTACTTCATGATGCGCGACGGCCACGACGGCCGGCCGAAGACGAACAACATGGCCCGCGCGCTGGCGTTCCGCGTCGGCTTCTCGATCCTGCTGTTCGTCTGCATCCTGCTCGCCTGGAAATTCGGCTACATCCGCCCCACGGGCCTGCCGCTGCGGTAAGCCGCCACCTCAAGCGAGAAGGGCCGCTCGCGCGGCCCTTCTCGCTTGCGCCGTCCCCGCGCGGAGCGGGGACCCGGGCCGTCACATCCAGTACACCAGGATGTACAGGAACAGCCACACCACGTCCACGAAGTGCCAGTACCAGGCGGCGCCCTCGAAGCCGAAGTGGCGGTCGGCGGTGAAGTGGCCCTTCATCAGGCGCAGCGTGATGAAGAACAGCATCAGCGTGCCGACGATCACGTGGAAGCCGTGGAAGCCGGTCAGCATGAAGAAGGTCGAGCCGTAGGCGCCGGAAGCCAGCGTGAGGTTCAGGTCGCGGTAGGCGTGGAAGTACTCGTAGCCCTGCACGCACAGGAAGGTCGCGCCCAGCAGGACGGTGATCCACATCCACAGGATGGTCTTGCCGCGCTCGCCCGCGCGCAGCGCGTGGTGGGCGATGGTCAGCGTCACGCCCGAGGTGAGCAGCAGCGCGGTGTTGATCGTGGGCAGCCAGAACGGGCCCATGGTCTGGAAGGGCTCGACGATGCCGGCCGGCGAGGCGGTGATGCCGGGCGCTTCGCTCGGCCACGCCGCCTTGAAGTCGGGCCACAGCAGCGCGTTGTCGACGCCGCCCAGGGCCGGCACCGAGTGCGAGCGCATCCACCACAGCGCGGTGAAGAAGGCACCGAAGAACATGACCTCCGAGAAGATGAACCAGCTCATGCTCCAGCGGTAGGAGAGGTCGATCTTGCGGCCGTACTGGCCGGCCTCGCTCTCGCGCGCGGCGTCGCGGAACCAGCCGAAGAGCACCCAGAACAGCCACGCCAGGCCGAAGAACAGCGACCAGCGGCCCCAGTCGGCGCCGTTGATCCACGTGGACGCGCCCAGGATCACGAAGAAGAGACCGAAGGCCGCGAACGCCGGGTGGCGCGACGGCTCGGGCACGAAGTAATGGGGCGTGGTCCCCGGTGCGCTAGCGCTCATGTCGACTCCTGATACCTTTTCCTAATTCTTGACGACCCAGTTCACCAGCAGAATGAGCCCGACCACCAGGACCGCCACGGCGCCCAGCGCCACGGCGATGACGTGGAAGGGACTCAGCTTGCCCAGGTCCTCCTCGTATGCATTCCTGTCGCGAATCCCGAGGAAAGCCCAGAGCACCGCCTTGACGGTGCGAAAGAGCTTCATCCCCCCATCCTTTCCACCGGCGCCTGCGCCGTCGGCGGCGCGGGCACCTTGCCGCCCACCTCGAAGAAGGTGTACGACAGCGTGATCGTGGTCACGTCCTTCGGCAGCTTCGGATCGATGACGAAGGCCACCGGCCACTCCTTCTTCTCGCCCGGCTCCAGCGTGTACTGGTCGAAGCAGAAGCACTCGAGCTTGTTGAAGTGCGGCGCGGCGTTGCGCGGCGCGTAGCTCGGGATGGCCTGCGCGGCCATCCGGCGCGGCTGCACGTTCTGGAACTCGTACATCACCGTTGCCAGTTCGCCCGGATGCACCTGTACCGAGGCTTGCGCCGGCTTGAAGCTCCACGGCCCGAAGGTGTTCGCGTCGAACTCCACCGTGATCGTGCGGGTCTTGTCCACCTGCGTGTTCGCGGCCACCGTGGAGTTGCCCGGCACCAGCCGCTCGCTGACGGCCAGCACGTTGATGCCCAGCGCCTCGCAGATGTGCTTGTACAGCGGCACCATCGCATAGCCGAAGGCGAACATGCCGACCGTCATGACGGCCAGCTTGCCCAGCATCCGGCGGTTGTCGCGGCGCGCCATCCTCAGCTCCCCTGGAAGGCCATCTTGGCGATGAAGCCGAGGAAGAACACCACCGCGATCGATGCGAGGATCAGCGCCAGGCGCAGGTTGCTCTTCTTGCGGTCATCGTCGGACATGGCTGCTTCCCTCGTCCGTTCAGTGCGCGGCCTGCGGGTTCTCGGGCATCACGCGGGCGTCCAGCACGCGGGTGGCCGTCGGGTCCAGGCGCGGGGGCACCTCGAAGGTGTGGAAGGGCGCCGGCGACGGCACTTCCCACTCCAGGCCCTCGGCGCCCTTGCCGTCGGGGTCGTTCCACGGGCGCTGCGGGGCGGGCGCGCCCTGGCCGCGCATCGTGGGCACCACGACCCAGAAGAAGAAGTACACCTGGGCCAGGCCGAAGGCGAAGGCGCCCACCGAGGCCACGGCGTTGAAGTCCGCGAACTGCATGGGGTAGTCGGCGTAGCGGCGGGGCATGCCGGCCAGGCCCAGGAAGTGCATCGGGAAGAAGGTGATGTTGAAGGAGATCAGCGACCACCAGAAGTGGATCTTGCCGCGCGTCTCGTTGTACATCACGCCCGTCCACTTGGGCGCCCAGTAGTAGAAGCCGGCGAACAGCGCATACAGCGAGCCCGCCACCAGCACGTAGTGGAAGTGCGCCACCACGTAGTAGGTGTCCTGCAGCAGCAGGTCGATCGGCGCCATGGCCAGGATCAGGCCGGTGAAGCCGCCGATGGTGAACACGAAGATGAAGCCCACCGAGAACAGCATCGGCGTCTCGAAGGTCATCGAGCCTTGCCACATCGTGGCGATCCAGTTGAAGATCTTCACGGCCGTGGGCACCGCGATCAGCATGGTCGCGTACATGAAGAACAGCTGCCCGGTCACCGGCATGCCGGTGGTGAACATGTGGTGCGCCCACACGATGAAGGACAGGATCGCGATGGCGGCGACGGCGTACACCATGGAGGCGTAACCGAACAGGCGCTTGCGCGCGAAGGCGGGCACGACGTGGCTCACGATGCCGAACGCCGGCAGGATCATGATGTAGACCTCGGGGTGGCCGAAGAACCAGAAGATGTGCTGGTACATCACCGGGTCGCCGCCGCCCGCGGGATTGAAGAAGGTCGTGCCGAAGTGGCGGTCGGTCAGCGTCATCGTGATGGCGCCGGCCAGCACGGGCATCACGGCGATCAGCAGGTAGGCGGTGATCAGCCAGGTCCAGCAGAACATCGGCATCTTCATCAGCGTCATGCCCGGGGCGCGCATGTTGAGGATGGTCACGATGATGTTGATCGAGCCCATGATGGACGAGGCGCCCATGATGTGCATCGCGAAGATGCCCATGTCCATGGACGGGCCCATCTGCAGCGTCAGCGGCGCGTAGAGCGTCCAGCCGGCGGCGGGAGCGCCGCCCGGCACGAAGAACGAGCCGACCAGCATGACGCCGGCGGGGATCAGCAGCCAGAAGCTGAAGTTGTTCATGCGCGCGAAGGCCATGTCCGGCGCGCCGATCTGCAGCGGGATCATCCAGTTCGCGAAGCCCACGAACGCCGGCATGATCGCGCCGAACACCATGATCAGTCCGTGCATGGTGGTGAGCTGGTTGAACAGCTCGGGGTTGATCACCTGCAGGCCGGGCTGGAACAGCTCCAGGCGGATGCCCATGGCCAGCAGGCCGCCGAACATCAGCATGAAGAACGAGAACAACAGGTACAGCGTCCCGATGTCCTTGTGGTTGGTCGCGTACACCCAGCGGCGCCAGCCGGCCGGCGCGTGATGGTGGTGGTCGTCGTGGTGGCCAGCGGCGTGGCCGTGCGGGTCGAGAACTGCGCTCATGTTTTCCTCTGGATTCCTCTGCGCTCGATTACTTGCCGCGCTGCGCCAGCACTTCGGCGGGCTGCACCACCTGGCCGGTCTTGTTCGACCACGCGTTCTTCGTGTAGCTGATCACCGCGGCAAGGTCGGTGTCGCTCAGCTGCTTCCAGGCCGGCATGGCGCCCTGCCCGTTCAGCACGATGTCGATTTCCTTGGTCTTGTCGGCATCCTGCACGATGGCCGAGCCGTCCAGGGCCTTGATCGGGCCGGCGCCCTTGCCGTTGGCCTGGTGGCAGGCCGCGCAGTTGGCGGCGTACACCTTCTCGCCGCGGGCGACGATGTCGGTCAGCGTCCAGACCTTGGCGGGATCGTCCTGCTTGGCCGCCATGATCTTCTTCTGCTCGCCGGCCCAGGCGACGTAGTCTTCCTGGCTCACCACCTTCACGTGGATCGGCATGTAGGCATGCTCCTTGCCGCACAGCTCGTAGCACTGGCCGTAGAAGTCACCGATCTTCTCGCTGCGGAACCAGGTGTCGCGCACGAAGCCGGGGATCGCGTCCTGCTTGACGCCGAAGGCCGGCACGCCCCAGGCGTGGATCACGTCGTTGGCGGTGGTGATGATGCGGATCTTCTTGTTGACCGGCACCACCATCGGGTTGTCCACCTTCAGCAGGTAGTCGTTGGGCACGTCGCCGCGGGCGCCGGCGTTGGAGATCTCGCGGTGCGTGGCGTCCAGGGTGGACAGGAAGCTCACGCCCTGCGCGTCGCCGCTCAGGTAGTCGTAGCCCCACTTCCACTGGTAGCCCGTGGCCTTGATGGTCACGTCGGCGTTGGAGGTGTCCTTGGAGGCGACCAGCACCTTGGTGGCCGGCAGCGCCATCGCGATCACGATGATGAAGGGCACGATGGTCCACAGCACTTCCACCGTCACCGACTCGTGGAAGTTGGCCGGCTTGTGGCCGACGGACTTGCGGTGCTTCCAGATGGAATAGAACATCACGGAGAACACCAGGATGAAGATCACGAAGCAGGTGATCAGCATGAACCAGTGCAGCCACGACTGTTCCGCCGCGATGCGGGTGGCCGCGGCATGCAGGTTGAGCTGGCGCACCGCCGGGCCGCCCGGCAGGTCCTGCACCTGGGCGTGCGCCGCGCCGGCAAGCGCCATCAGCGCCGCGATCTTCGAAATACTCTTCATCGTTTTCAGCCTCAAGCCTTCAATAAACCGTCATGCCTCTCGCAAGGCGCGCCGGATCTCCTGCGCCAGCACCGGCCGCAATTCCGGCCTCACGTACCGTCCCACGTTCATCCGCCGGCCCTGCCCCGACACCTCGATCAGGGACCGGTCGTCCGCCACCGGCTCCACGCGGACCCGTTCGCGGCTGAACTCCGCTCGCTCCAGGCGCCCGGCGTTCTCCGTCTCCACCACCAGCCTGCCGCCCTGCAGCAGGATGTGCTCGCGGTCGGCCGCGTGCCGGGCGTAGGCGAGGAAGGCGGCACCCACGGCCAGCACCTCGAGCCAGGCGAAGGGGAGGATCATCACCGCACCCTGGAACCAGAAGAAAGTTCCAATCCCGAGCGACACGACGCAAAGCGAGGCGTAGAGCCAGCCCAGCTGGGCCGGCGTCACCGAGCAATTGCGCCTCAGGAACCAGTGGATGGCCTGGCCCTGGACGGTGGCGAAACGAAAGACGAGGTTCGACACGGGCGACGCACGAAATCAACCGCGCATTGTAGCCGCCCCCGATGTGCCACCCTTTCCAAAGCGCCTGCTTGACGAAGGACAAACACCGGCCTGATGCGTGTTTGACACGGCGCAAGCGCGGGCCGCGCGGCGCCGCGCTACTCGCGCCGGCCGCGGTCCGACTGCAGCATGCTGCGCATGTCCGCCAGCGAAACCGCGCTCTGCTCGCTCACGCGGGCGCGCGGCGCGGGCTTGAAGGCATGGCCGTAGACGATCTCGAAAGTCAGCGCGAGCTTGCCGTCCGCGCCGCGCAGGCGCTCGTCGAGCAGGTCCAGCAGGCGCTGCCGCCAGCCGCGGCCGCGCAGGGCCGGAAAGCGGGCCGGATGCAGGTTGGTCCCGAGTTCGCCCAGTTCCTGCAGCAGGCGCTCGGGTGTCCCGAAGCTGAGCGTGATGCGCTCCATGTCCATCACGGGCTCGGCGAAGCCCCCGTGCACCAGCATGTCGCCCCAGTCGTGCATGTCGGTGAATTCGTGGCAGGGCGGCGGCCAGCCCGCGGCCGCATAGGCGGCGCGCAGTTCCAGCAGGGTGTCGGGCCCGAAGCAGGAGAACATCAGGAAGCCGTCGACCGCCAGCGCCTCGTGCCAGCGCCGCATGAGCGCCTGCGGGTCGGCCGCCATGTGCAGTTGCATGTTGGCCCAGAGCATCTGCGCGCCTCCCGGGGGCACATCGCCGAATTCCACCGCGCCGCCGCCCAGGCGCTTCCACCAGGGCTTGGCCAGCTGGGTCCGCGCCACCGCGGCGCGCGCGGGCTGCGGCTCCACGATCCAGGCGCGGGCCTGCGGATAGCGGCGGGCCAGCAGCGCATGCGCCTCGAGCCCGCCACGCACCGGCTCCCAGTCGGCCCAGGCCTCCGGCGTGCGCTTGATCCACTCCAGCCGCTCCTCCATGCGCCGGCCCACTTCCTCGTGCAGCCAGGGACTGGCGGCGGGAGCCGCACGTTCCCAGCGCGCTGCGGCGGCGGGGGCGATGGTGGGGGGTCGATCGGAGGATGCCATTGCGGGGGCCGACCAGTATATTGACCCGATGCCCCTCGCCTGGTTGCAGCGCCGGATGCCCGCGGCGCCGGCGCGCTGCGCGGTGTGCGGCGCCTGGCCGGCGCAGCCGCTATGCGAGGGCTGCGCCGCCCGCTTCGCCCCCATCCAGGCGCGTTGCCGGCGCTGCGCCGTGCAAGTGGCCGAGGGCGTGGACACCTGCGGCGCCTGCCTGCGCGAGCCGCCGCCGCTGGCGGCCTGCTTCGCCGCGGTGCCTTATGCGTATCCCTGGTCCGGCCTGGTCGCGCGTTTCAAGTTCAGCGGCCAGCCTGGCTGGGCCACCCTGTTCGCGCGGCGCATGGCCGCGATTCCGGGCCTGGGGAAGGAACTGGAGCGGGCCGACCTGCTGCTGCCCATGCCGCTCGCGCCGCGGCGCCTCGCCGAACGCGGCTTCAACCAGGCCTTGCTGCTGGCCCGGGCCCTGGACGCGCGGCGCACCGATGCGCACCTGCTGCTGCGCCTGCGCGAGACCGGCCCGCAGATCGCCCTGGACCGCAAGGCGCGCGAAGCCAACGTGGACGGCGCCTTCGGCCTGGAGCCGCTGCGCGCGGACGCGGCGCGTGGCGCGGCCGTGCTGCTGGTGGACGACGTGATGACCAGCGGCGCCTCGCTGCACGCCGCGGCCCGCGTGCTGCTCGAAGCGGGCGCGAGCCGCGTCGCCGCCGTGGTGCTGGCGCGCACGGAAGCACCCTGAGCGCGCGGCGCCGCGACAATCGCGGCATGTTCCACATCGTCCTCGTCACGCCCGAGATCCCGCCCAACACGGGCAACGTGATCCGCCTGGCCGCCAACACGGGCTGCACGCTGCACCTGGTGGAGCCGCTGGGCTTCTCCATGGACGACAAGCACATGCGCCGCGCGGGCCTGGACTACCACGAGTACGCGGAAGTGAAGCGGCATGCGAGCTGGGAGGCACTGCTCGCCGCGCAGGCGCCCGATCCGCGGCGCCTCTTCGCGCTCAGCACGCGCGGCACGCGCGCCGTGCACGACGTGGCCTTCCGCCCCGGCGACTGGCTCGTCTTCGGTTCCGAGACCAGCGGTCTGCCCGCCGCGGTGCTGGAAACCTTCGCGCCGCCGCAGCGCCTGCGCCTGCCGATGCGGCCGGGGCAGCGCAGCCTGAACCTGTCGAATGCCGTCGCCGTGAGCGTCTTCGAAGCCTGGCGGCAACAGGGCTTTGCGGGTGCTGCCTGAGCACTGCCTTCATTGGCTGACAGAAGCAATATTCCGTTTCCACCGGCTGAGTTTGAAAGCGCGGGTACGGTCCTGCATCTGCGCTTCAACCGGCCCTTTCGGGGCAGGCCAGGCAACCCAGACTCCTTTCTTCACGGCCCGCGCTTGCGCGGGCTCTTTTTTGGCTGTAACGGGTTACAAGGCTCAGGCATAGCGACGTGTGATGGACTCGGCCACGCACACCGGCTTGTCGCCGCCTTCGCGTTCCACGGTGACCCCCCAGGTCATCTGCATGCCGTTGCCGGTGACCGGCTGGCAGTCCATCAGCTTCAGCGTGGCGCGCAGGCGGCTGCCCACGGGCACGGGCGCGGTGAAGCGCACGCGGTTGAGCCCGTAGTTCACGCCCATGCGCGTGTTGCGGATCTCCAGCGCCGACTCGAAGAAGCGCGGGATCAGCGACAGCGTGAGGAAGCCGTGCGCGATGGGCGCGCCGAAAGGACCGGCCTTGGCCCGCTCCACGTCGACGTGGATCCACTGGTGGTCGCCGGTGGCTTGGGCGAACTGGTCGACCTGTTCCTGCGTGATGGTGATCCACTCGCTCACCGCGAGCTCCTGCCCCACGAGCGGAGGCAGTTCGGCCAGGGATTCGAAGACTCGCATGCGCCCAATGTAGCGGCTGGGCGCGGCCACGGCTGTCACATGGGCTCAGGCGTCCAGCCAGCGATGGATGCCTTCCCACTGGGCCAGGTCGCGCTCCACCTTGGCGGGGCTGAGGTCGGAGAGCGTGAGGCCGCGCGCGGCCAAGTGCACGTAGTTCTGCGTCGGCCGCAGGAAGCCCAGCACCGGCAGGCCCAGCGCGGCCACGAATTCCTGCAGCTTGTCCGCCGCGATGGTGCGCGAGTCCACGCGCGTGCCGACGATGCCCACCTGCATGCGCCCGGCCTTGCGGTGCTGCGCCAGCTCGTCGAGGAAGGCGCGGGTGGCGTACATGTCGAAGATGCTGGGCGACAGCGGCACCACCACCTTGTCGGCGGAGCGCAGCGTGTCTTCCATCCACTTGCCGTGCATGCCCGCGGGCGTGTCCAGCACCACGTGCGTGGTGCCGCGCGGCGGCTTGGCGATCTGGCCCTCGCCCACTTCCCAGCTCGCGATGGCGCGTGCCTCGGCGGGTCGCAGGCGCAGCCACAGGCGCGAGGACTGCTGGCGGTCGGCATCGCCCAGCATCACCTGGTGGCCTTGCCCGGCGAAGTAGCCGGCGATATTGGTGGCGACGGTGGTCTTGCCCACGCCCCCCTTGGGATTCGCAACAACAACGACAGGCATCGACGGGCTCCTGTGCTGCGCGGCGGAAAGCCGCATGGGGCATGTTACAGCCCATGGATGAGTTCGTAAAACGGTGGAATCGCCAGGCGGGTGGGCGCTGGCCCGCGGCGCTGCAAAGGGATGGACTGATCACGTGGACAACGTAGAGAACCTGCTGCTCGAACACCTGCGCGCCATGCGCGGCAAGATCGACCAGATCGCGGACGATGTCCGCGAGGTGAAGGCCGGGTTGTCCACCGTGGAAGCGACGCAGGGCACGCTGGTCCAGCACATTGGACACCTTTCGGGCAGCATCGCCCAGCAGCAAGCGAGCTTCGACCGCCTGGCGGCGCGCCTCGAGAGAATCGAGGCGCGGCTGGAACTGCAGTCCTGACGCGCGTCGCGCCGCACTCGGCGCCAACGGGACCTCTCCGTGGTGTCCGATCAGGGCTTGTTGGACCTGGCGAACGCCAGGATGACCTCTTTCACGATCTTCCTCTGGGCGGGCGGGAGCTGGAGGAAAGCGTCGAAAGCCTCCGGCGCTTGTTCCACACGGCCTTTTCACGTGCGCAGAACTTGCTGATCCTCGCGGCGCAGGAGCGACAGGGGACAGGTCTCGAGTCGCCTGCGTTCGCCCCTACTGCTGTAAGCCTGCGAATCTCCAAGACCTGGCGGAGCGCTCAACCCGCCAGGAACCCATCCCACGCCAGCTTCATTCCCGTCAGCAGCATCCCCGCATAGAGCAGGCGGTAGAACAACTTCGGCTCGATCCGGTGCGCGATGCGCACGCCGATGACCACGCCGATGGGCGCGAACGGCATGAGCGCGAGCGAGGTCGCCATGTTGCGCATGTCCAGCAGTCCCAGCCAGCCGTACGGGATCCACTTGCTCAGGTTGATCACGAAGAAGAACACGCTCATGGTGGCCGCGAAGGTGACCGGCGCCAGCTTCAGCGGCAGGACATAGGCCGTCACCGGCGGGCCGCCCGCGTGCGCAACGAAGCTGGTGAAGCCCGAGGTGGCGGTGAGCACGCCGCCCAGCCATTTCGGTGGCGGCTTGCTGTTCGCGCGCGGCGGGAACAGCACGCGCTGCGCGAGGAACAGCAGCGTGAACGCGCCGACGATGCCGGCGACGAGGCGCGCATCCAGCATGCGGAACAACAGCGTGCCGATCACGGTGCCGACCAGGCCGGCCGGGATCAGGAAGCGCAAGAGCTTCGCATCCCACTTGCCGCGATAGGCGTGCAGGCCCATCACGTCCATCACGAACAGGATCGGCATGAGGATCGCCGCGGCCTGCGGCACGGTGACGGTGAGCGCCATCAGCGGAACGGCCAGCGAGCCGAAGCCGGCGCCGAAACCGCTCTTGCTCAGGCCCAGGAGGAGGACGGCGGGGATCGCGACGGCGTAGAAATGCCAGTCGGTGATGAGGGGGAAGGTCACCGGCGCATTGTCGCCGCGCGCGCCCCCAACCCGGCCCTCCCCCGGAGGGGGAGGGAGGAAGACAGGGTCAGCCCAGGCGCTTCTTCAGGGCCTGCATCGCGACGAGGAGGTCGGCGATGAACTTCGCCGTCGCCGCATCGGTGAGCTCGCCGTTGGCGTCGAACTTCGTCTGCGCGTTGCCGATGAACACCTCGGGCTTGTTCACGGTGAAGGTGTTCATGTAGACCAGGATCTTGCGCAGGTCGTACTGGCCGCGGGCGGTGCCCAGCGGCCCGCCGCTGGCCCCCATGATGCCGACCACCTTGCCGTCGAAAGGCGGCTCGGGCGGGCGCGACAGCCAGTCCAGCGTGTTCTTCAGCACGCCGGGCACCGAGAAGTTGTACTCGGGCGAGACCAGCAGCACCGCGTCGGCCGCGCGCACCTGCGCCTTCAGCTCCGTCACGGCGCCGGGCTCGCCCGCGAGGCGCAGGTCGTCGTCGTACATCGGGATGGGCCGGAGGTCCGCGGTGCGGACCTCCATGCCCGCCGGCGCGAGCTTCTGCGCCGCGCGCAGCGCCATCGCGTTGTAGGAGCCCTTGCGCAGGCTGCCGCAGATGCCCAGGACTTGCATGCTTCAGTGGACCTCCAGGCCCAGGTAGGCCTTCTGGATTTCGGGGCGTTCCAGCAGGTCGTTCGCGAGCCCTTCCAGGACCACGCGCCCTTCCTCCAGCACGTAGGCGCGGCGGGCGATGCTCATGGCCATCGCGACGTTCTGCTCCACCAGCAGCACCGAGGCGCCCTGGGCGTTGATCTCGCGGATCGCCTTGAACATCTCCAGCACCACCAGCGGCGCCAGGCCGAGCGAAGGCTCGTCCAGCAACAGCAATTGCGGACGGCTCATGAGCGCGCGGCCGATCGCCACCATCTGCTGCTGTCCGCCCGAGAGCGCGCCGGCGGGGCTGCGCAGCTTTTCCTTGAGCACCGGGAACAGCGCCAGCACCTGCTCCAGCGAGGCGGCGCGATGCGCCTTGGCGTGCGGCAGGTAGCTCCCGAGTTCGAGGTTGTCCTGCACCGTCATGCCGGTGAAGAGGCGCCGTCCCTCCGGCACGATCGCGATCCCGGCGCCGCAGAAACGGTGGCCCGGCAGCTGCGTGATCTCCTGGCCGTCGAACACGAGGCGGCCGCCGCGCGCGCGGTGCAGGCCGGCGATCACGTTGATCAGCGTGCTCTTGCCGGCACCGTTGGGGCCGACCACGCACACCAGTTCGCCGCGGCCCACCTGCAGCGACACGTCCCACAGCGCCGGCGCCGCGCCGTAGTAGGCCTGCACGTTGGAGACTTCAAGCATAGGCGGGCTTTCCCAGGTAGGCGTTCACCACGTCGGCGTCCTGCATGACCTCCGTGGCCACGCCCTGCGCGATCAGCTTGCCGTGGTTGAGCACGACGATGCGGTCGGTCAGCGCCATCACGGCGCGCATGACGTGCTCCACGAAGATGATGGTGGCGCCCTGATCGCGGATGCGGCGGATCAGCTCGATCGCCTCGTTGATCTCGCCGGGCGTCAGGCCCGACAGCACCTCGTCCAGCAGCACCAGCCGCGGCCGCGCGGCGAGCGCGCGCGCCAGCTCGAGGAACTTGCGCTGGTGCAGGTTGATGTCGTCGGGCAGCGCATGCGCGCGGTCCTGCAGCCCGGTGAACTCCAGCCATTTCCACGCTTCGCGCTCGGCCTCCTGCGCCCGCAATGCCGCGCCGCCGAACATCGCCACCATGGAGACGTTCTGCAGCACGGTCATGTGCTTGAAGGGACGCGGGATCTGGTAGGTGCGCGCGATGCCGGAGCGCGCGATGCGGTGCGCCGGCAGCCCCGTGAGCGCGCGGCCGTCGAAGACCACCTCGCCACCGGAGAGCGGATAGTGCCCGCTGACCACGTTGATGAAGGTCGATTTGCCCGAGCCGTTGGGACCGAGGAGGCCGAGGATCTCGCCCTGGCGCACCTGCAGCGTCACCTTGTCGAGGGCCTGCACGCCCTTGAAGGCCTTGGAGAGGTCGTGGACTTCGAGGAGGGGCTTGCCGGTAATGAGGGCGGGGGCGGCTGGCGCCGCTGGATCCCGGCTCGAGGCCGGGATGACAAGCCCAGCGGCCGGCGTCGTCGTCCGGGCCTTGCGCTTCAGCAAACGTCCCAGGATTCCCTCCGGCATGAACAGGATCACCAGCACGAGGATCACGCCGACGGCCGCTTTCCCCGCGACGGCATGGTCTCCCGCCGTGAACGCATAGAGCAAGCCGGTGATCGCCGCCGCCCCCACCGCCGGCCCGGCCCAGTGGCGCGTGCCACCCAGCACGCTCATGAGCACCACCGTCAGCGGCACCGTGATGTTGAAGGTCTCGCCCGCCGTCACGTACTGCACGAACAGCGCGTGGATCCCGCCGGCCAGTCCCGCCAGCGCGCACGACAGCGCGAAGGCCGCGAGCTTGTAGCGGAACGTCGGCACGCCCATGACCTCGGCGACATCCTCGTCGTCGTGGATGGCGAACAGGCCGATGCCCAGCTTGGAGGCGTGGACCTTGTAGGCGATCAGCAGCGTGGCGATCGCCGCCAGCAGGATCATCAGGTACAGCGACGAAGCCGGCGAAGGGCCGAGCTTCGGCGTGTCCACCGCGTTCAGGTACACGCCCGGCCCGCCGTCGATGGGCGAGTTGAGGATCACCGTCGCGACGACGAAGGTCACCGCCAGCGTGAGCAGCGCGAACAGTTCGCCGCGCACGGACTTGACGCGGAAGACGACGAAGCCCAGCCCCACCCCCAGCAGCGCGGGGATCAGCGCGGCGAAGGGCAGCGTGGCGAGGAAGGGCCACTCCAGCTTGCCGGCGAGCGCGGCCGTCGTGTACATGCCGATGCCGAAGAAGGCACCGTGCCCGAAGGAGAAGTAGCCCGAGTAGCCCGAGAGGATGTTCCACGACAGGGCCAGCACCGCCCAGTGGCACACCAGGTACAGGATGGACTCGTAGAACTGCGGCAGGCCCAGCCAGGGCAGCACCGCCAGCACGGCGCCCACGGCCAGGATGGAAGCGACGATCCGGTTCATGTTCCGGCCTTCGCGGGTCGCAGCAGCAGCATGACGATCAGCAGCGAGAAGGAGACGATGGGCGCCCACGAGGGCGAGGCCACGGCCATCGTGATGGCCTCGCTCACGCCGATGATCACGCCGGCCACCAGCGGGCCGAGCGCGCTGCCCAGGCCGCCGAGCATCACCGCGGCGAAGACCACGCCCACCCAGGCGAAGATCTGCGAGGGTGCCAGCGTGAACATCAGCGCCAGGCACACGCCCGCGACGCCGGCGAGCGCGGCGCACGCGCCCGCCAGGTACAGGGACAGGAGACGCGAATTGACGCCGTAGGCCGCGGCGATGGGGCCGTCCTCCGCCATCGCGCGCAAGGCCTTGCCGAGGTCGGTATAGCGCATCGCGGCCCAGATCCCGAAGGCCAGGGCCAGCGCCAGCACCAGCGTGAGGAGTTCGGGCACCGGCACGTAGAGGTTGCCGATGGTGAACTTCATCTGGTTGTACTGCGACTCCAGCCGCCGGTAGTCCGCCGTCCACACGCCCTGGATGCCCGCCTCGATCACCACCGTGAGGCCGAAGGTGACCAGCAGCGAGTTGAAGGGCGTGATGGCGAACTTCGACAGCAGCCACTGCATGCCAACGCCGACCAGGAAGAACAGCGGCGGGATCAGCAACAGCCCCACGAGCGGGTCGATGTGCCACACGGTGGCCATCTGGTAGCTCAGGTAGCCGCCGAGGAACACCAGCCCGAAGTGGGACAGGTTGATCTGGCGCAGCAATCCCCAGGTGAGGCCCAGCCCCAGGCCGATGAGGCCGTAGAGGCTGCCGATGAAGATGCCCGAGAGGATGGACTGCGCCAGCAGGTTGAAGCTGGGAAGCGTCATCGCGCCGCTTGCTTCAGCGCGCCTGGAAGCGCGCGCCCGGGGCCGCCGCCGCCTCGGGCCACACCACCTTCCAGGCGCCGTTCTGCACCTGCTTGATCTTCATCAGGTCGTCGCCGTAGTTGCCCGGGCCGTCGAAGCGCAGCCGCCCCTGGATGGTGTCGACGCGGTTCTTCTTCAGCCAGTCGGCGATCTTGCGATCGTCCAGGCTGTTGGCCCCACGCACACCCGTTTCGAGGATCTGCCACGCCGAGAACGAGGCCGCGGCCTGCACTTCCACCGTCGTGTCCGGCAGGTTGGCCGCCTTCGCGCGCTCGTTGAACACCTGCACGAACTCCGCGGCCGTGCCCTGGTTGGTGAAGGGCGGATGCTCCTCGAAGATGGTCAGCGCCAGCGCCTTGTCGCCGTCGGGCGACTTGGTCATCGGGCCCGGGGCGGGATACAGGTGGAAGTGGATCGGCGGCACGTAGTCGATCTTCTTCATCGCATCGAGCAGCATGTTGCCCTCCAGCGCGATGTCGCCGATCCACAGCAGGTCCGGCTTGGCGTCCTTCACCCGCGCGGCGATCGGCCCGAAGTCGCGGTTGCCGAAGTCCCATTCGAGGAACAGCACTTCCTTGAGCCCGCGCTTCTTCGCGATCTCGCGCCCACCCAGCGACATGAAGTGGATGGAGGGGAACTTGCTCGTGACGATGGCGATGGTCTTGGGCGGGTTGCGCTGCGCCGCCAGCATGTCGAACAACGTGTTGGACACGGTGACTTGCGGCTGGTGGCCCAGCGACCAGGCCGGGAACTGCATGTCGTACTTCGCCATCGAGGGGATGCCGAAGGTGTGGTGCACCAGCACCTTGTTGTAGCGCTGCGCCACGCCCATCGCCGACAGGATCGCGCCGGTGGCGTACGGCCCCATCAGCAGGTCCACCTTGTCGCTGGTGACCAGCTGCTCGTAGAGCGTGCGCGCGAGGTCGGGCTTGGACTGGTCGTCCTTCACGATCCATTGCACGGGGCGACCCAGCAGCCCGCCGCGCTTGTTCAGCTGCTCCACGTAGATCTCGCCCACGAGCTTGTGCGTGAGCGCGGTGGCTGACAGCGGGCCCGTCAGCGCCAGCGTGCTGCCGATGCGGATCGGTTGCCCCGCGGGCGCCTGCGCCCACGCGGGCAGGGCCAGGGCGCCCGCGGCGGCGCCGAGGGCGGAGAGGGTACGGCGGCGAGAGAGGGTCATGGCTTGTCTCCTGTCGTTGGTTGGCTGGCTCGGACTCAATCCACCTGCGCGCCCGAGCGCTGCACGAGCTCGGACCACTTCACGATCTCGTTGCGGCCGAAGGCTTCGAGCTCCTCGCT
The DNA here is from genome assembly GCA_023438115.1 of Pseudomonadota bacterium. Lineage (GTDB taxonomy): Bacteria > Pseudomonadota > Gammaproteobacteria > Burkholderiales > Burkholderiaceae_C > Ramlibacter. The sequence goes on from JAEZEB010000273.1 coordinate 32,702, forward strand.
GCGCACCACCGGCACTTCCAACCCCTGCGCGGCCAGCTTCGCCTTCAGCTCCGGGACGGCCAGCGCCTGCGCGTAGGCCTCGCGCAGCTTCGCCAGCACGGGCGGGGGCGTGCCCGCGGGGGCATACAGCATGAACCAGGGCGTGAGGTCGAAGTCGCCCGCGCCCTGCTCCGCGATCGACGGCACGTCGGGCGCCGCGCTCGCGCGCTTCGCGCTGGACACCCCGAGGGCGCGCAGCCTGCCCGCCTTGACGTGCGGCATCACAGCCGCCGGGTGGTAGAAGAGGAAGTGCACCTGGCCGGACATCACGTCCGACACAGCCATCCCGCCTTCCTTGTAGGGCACGTGCACCATCTCGCCGCCCAGGCGCGCCTTGAGCAGTTCGCCCGCGAGGTGGCCCGAGGTGCCGTTGCCCGCCGAGGCGAAGCTCACGCCGCCGCTCTTCGCTGCCTGCGCCTTGATGTCGGCCAGCGAACGCAGGGGCGAGTTCGCCGACACCACCAGCAGCGTGGGCGTGTAGCCCGCGAAGCCGATGGGCGCGAAGTCCTTCAGCGCGTCGTAGGGCATGCGGCGGTACAGGCCCGGGTTGATCGCATGCGTGCCCACCGTTCCCATCAGGATGGTGTAGCCGTCCGCGGGAGCCTTGGCCACGAGGTCCGAACCGATGTTGCCGCCGGCGCCGGACTTGTTCTCCACCACGATCGTCTGGCCCAGCGGCTTGGCCAGCGCCTCCGCGTACACGCGCGCGATGATGTCGGTGGTGGTGCCCGGCCCGAAGGGCACGACCATGCGGATGGGCTTGGCGGGAAAGTCCTGCGCGCCCGCGAGCAGCGGGGCAGCGAGGACGGTGGAGGCCATTGCGGCCAGGACGGTACGGCGCAGCGTCACTTGCTTGTCTCCTTGTGCGGCCGGCGCGGCTTCCAGCCGTCGGCCAGTTCGTCGTTGTGCTCGCCCAGCAGGGGCGGCGCCGTCACCTCGAGCGGCCGTTCGCCGTCGTAGCTGACCGGCGAGCGCACGGTGCGGAAGGTGCCGACCACCGGGTGCTCGGTCTCCACGAACAGCTGCAGGTGCCGCGCCTGGGCATCGTCCGGCACCTCCGCGGTGGTGTACATCGGGGAATACGGCACGTCCTGCGCCTCCAGGCGCCGGCACCATTCCGCCCGGTCCTGCTGCAGGAAGACCGGCGTCAGCACGCCGATGAGGGCATCCTGGTTTTCGATGCGTCCCTGGCGGCTGGCGAAGCGCTCGTCCTGGAACAGGTCGGGCTTTTCCATCGCCGTCGCGAGGCCTTGCCAGAACTTCTCCGGCGAGGACATGTGCAGCGCGATCCACTTGCCGTCACGGCACTCCAGCACGTAGGACTGCGAAACGCGCGGCCGGCTGAAGGCGTCCATCACCTCGTTGGCCGAGAACAGGTGCTGGAAGGCGTCGAGGTTGAAGTGCGTCATCGCCTCGAACATCGACAGGTCCACGCGCCGCGCGGCGCCGCGCTTCTCGCGGTCGTACAGCGCGCCCAGGATGCCGTAGGCGGCGTAGAAGCCGGTCACGAGGTCCGCGATCGCAGGACCCACCACGCGCGGATTCGCCGGGTTCACCAGCAGCCGCAGGTAGCCGCTGGCGGCCTGGGCCACGCTGTCGTAGGTCGGCCGGTGCGCGGCGGGGCCGCTCGCGCCAAAGCCGCTGATGGCGCAGTAGATCAGGCCGTCGTTGATGCCGCGCAGGCGTTCGAAGCCGGCGCCTATCGTCTCCGCGAAGCCGGGACGGAAGTTCTGTAGGTAGACGTCGGCATCCTTCACCAGCGCGTCGAACTTCGCCAGGTCGTCCGGCTTGCGCGTGTCGAGCGTGACGCTGCGCTTGTTGCGGTTCACGGTCTGGTAGTGCGGCGAATACAGCCCGCCCTTGAAGGCGCGGAAGGGATCGCCCGTGCCGGGCAGTTCCACCTTCACCACGTCCGCGCCCAGGTCGGCCAGCAGCATGGCGGCCGCGGGCCCCGTGATGAAGGTGCCGTGCTCCAGCACGCGGACGCCGTCGAGGACCTTCTTCACGCGCGCTCTCCCGGCAGGCCGCCCGTGTATTCGTACTCGCGCGTCGCCTGGTAGGAGAGCGCGAAGCCGATCGGGTCGTTGAGTTCCTCGTTGAGGTGCGCGATCAGGCTCGCGGTGCGTGCGAGCATGGGCACGCCCTTGAGCGCGGCAACGGGAAAGCCCACGCCCAGCAGCACCGCGGGAATCGCGCCGGAGACGTTGAGCTTGAGGTCCTTGCCAACGACGTCGGGAATGATGTCCTCGACCAGCTTCGCGATCTCGACGTAGCGCTGGCCGCCGCCGGCCTGCGCCGACACCTTGAAGAGCGCGTCGACGCGCGGGTCGCGCCTTTTGTGCTCGGGATGGCCGTAGCCCGCGATCGGCTGCTTGCGCGCGCGGCGTTCGGCGACGACGGCGCGGGCGGCGGCACGCAGGTCGCCGCCGTTTTCCTTCGCCGCGTTCTCGATCTCCACGTAGAGCCGGCCCGCCGTTTCGGAGGCGCCCAGGATCACGGAGCCCGAGCCGAGCAGGCCCGCCGCCACGGCCCCCTGCATGGCATCCGGCGCGGCGGCCAGCGTCATGCGCGCGGCCTGCACGCTGGGCACCAGGCCGTGCTCCGCGATGGCAACCAGCGTGGCGTTGAGCACCTGGCTGGTGGCAGCATCGGGCTTGCGCCCCGTCAGCAGCAGGAAGAAATAGTCGCCGAAGTTGACTTGGCCGATCAGTTCGGCCGACAGGTCGTGCCCGCGCACGACGATCGTGTCCTCGTTGGACGTGCAGATCCCCGAGCGCGGCGCGGTGGCCTTGCCGATTTTCAAAGCGATCCCCTTGTGTGTGCGCCCGGCGGCTTCGCCGGGCCGAATGGCGGTGGTGCGCGCTAGCGCGCCGAAGGCACCAGCCGGAAGTCGTAGCGCGCCGTGTGGAACGGCTTGTCCATCGTCCTGCCGTCGGGCGCCTTGCCGGGTCCGTGCCGCTCGAAATCCACGATCAGGCTGTTGCGCACGCCGAAGACCGCGTCCGAATCGAGGTACGGGCTGTCCTTCACGAAGATGTGCGTGACGAGGCGCTCGTGGCCGGGCGCGTTGAGCATCATGTGCATGTGCCCGGGACGGTTGAGGTGCCGCCCCATGCGCGAGAGCATGCTGCCCACCGGGCCGTCGCCGGGCACGGGGTAGTAGGCCGGCTTGATGGACCAGAAGCGGTAGTTGCCGTCGGCGTCGGTGCGGAACTGCGCGCGCAGGCTCATGCTGTCGCCCTTCTGCATGTCGTAGAAGCCTTCGTCGTCGCCGGACCAGACGTCGACCTCGCAGTCCGCGATCGGGCGTCCGCTGGTATCGGTCACGCGCCCGTGATACAGGGTCGGCTCGCCGCGGCCCTCGCTGATGTCGGCGCCCAGTTCCCGCTTGGGGGCGCCGGGCCAGAAGAAGGGCCCTTGCACCGTGGCCTCGGTCGGCTTGTCGCCGGGCTGGCCCGCCAGTGCCTTTGCGCCACGCGCCTGGTCCAGGGCGACCACCAGCATGGAGATGCCCAGGGTGTCGGAGAGCAGGATGAACTCCTGACGCTTCTCGTCGCACTTCTGGCCGGTGGCGGTGAGGAACTCGATGCCGGCCATCCACTCCTCGGGCTTGAGGTCCACCTCGCGCACGAAGGCGTGCACGTGCTTCACCAGCGCCGTCATGACTTCCTTGAACCGCGGGTCGCGGCAGTCCGCCATGCGGTCCACCACGGCCTGCGCGAAATCGCTCACTTCGAGTTGCGGCATGGCTTGTCTCCTTGTGATGGGCGCAGTCTAGGCAGGCTCGACCGGTTCTCCAAGTGATGAATTTCAACCGTCATAATCGATGGCATCGATCGCAATCCGGGTGAACCCGCACATGGAACTGAGGCACCTGCGCTATTTCGACGCCCTGGCCGAGACCCTCAACTTCACGCGCGCGGCCGAACGCCTGCACGTGACGCAGTCGACGCTGTCGCACCAGATCCGGCAACTCGAGGAGGAACTGGGCACGCCCTTGTTCGACCGCGGCGGCAAGCGCGTGCGCATGACGGAGGCCGGCGAGATCCTGCGCAGCCACATGACGCCGGCGCTGGAGAAGATCGACCTGGGCCTGCAGGCGCTGCGCGCGCCGGGGCAAGCGATCACGGGGCGCATCCGCCTGGGCACCACGCCGAGCTTCAACACGCAGATGGTTCCGCAATGCGTGGCCACGCTGCTGAAGTCCTATCCCGGCCTGCAGGTGGGCGTGGAGGAACTGGCGGCGGGCCAGATCCTCAAGCGCCTGCGCTCGGGCCACCTGGACCTGGCGGTGTCCTATCCGCCCGGCGAGGGCAGCGAGCTCTGGTTCGAGCCGCTCTACAACGAAGAGCTGCGGCTGGTGGTCGCGGCCACGCATCCGCTGGCGCGGCGGCGCAAGGTGCGCATGGTGGAACTGCACGGCGTGCGCATGGTGCTGCTGTGGCCGCAGTTCCTCACGCGCAAGCTGCTGGACGACTGCTTTGCCGCCGCCGGCGCGAAACCGGTGGAAGTCGCGCAACTGAACTCGATCGCGCCGATGATCGAGCTGATCCGGCAGACCGACCTGGCCGGCATCATTCCCGAAAGCGCGGTCGGACAGCGCGAAGGCCTGCGCGTGATTCCGCTGGAAGACCCGACGCCGATCCGCACGCCGGGGATGCTGTGGCCCAAGGGCGCGACGCGCTCGCCGGTGCTCAAGCACTTCGCGGAGATCATCCGCCGCGCGGCCGGCGAGGCCGCCTGAGCTACTTGAGAAAGGCGCGGCGGCCCGACTCCGTCACCAGCTCGATCCACTCCGGGTGCTTGCGGATGTAGGCGGACACGAAGGGACAGGCGGGGATCACCTGCAGGCCGCGCTTTTGCACGTCCTCCAGCGCGAAGGCGACCAGCCGGCTGCCGTAGCCCTTGCCTTCGTGGGCGGGCACCACTTCGGTATGGGTGAAGAGCAGCGCGCCCTTCACGGCGTTGTATTCGGAAAAGGCGGCCACTTCGCCGCCCGCGCGCAGTTCGAAGCGGTGGCGCTCCGGGTTGTCGGCGATCTCGATGTCCTGCATGTCACGCTCCGCTGCCTGGTTCCACGCGCGGGAGCGCGGCGCCGAAGCGCACGCGGATCGGGTGGCGCGGCACCTCGACCTGTTCGGCCATCCACTTGCGCGCGAACTCCGCCACCGTGGCGGCGGCGCTCTCCTCGGCCGCGCGCAGGTATTCGGGACGCTGCGCGCGCCGCGCCAGTTCGGCGCCGAGGTGGCGCACCACGGCCTCGCGGTTCGGCCCGGCCGAGGGGCTGAGCCAGCCGCCCTTCTCGGTGCGGATCTGCATGCCGGCGGTGTCGAAAGCCACCGGCGTCTTCGCCTGCAGCCGCGGCACCACGAGCTCGTAGTGGTCCTTCCGGAACCGCAGTTCCAGTTGTTCCGCGAGCGGGATGCGATAGGTGTAGTGCGCCGTGACGCGGATCTCGGACGTCGTCTTGCCGAAGAGCTCGCCGCAATCGAGCAGCGGGCACTGGTGCGACACCTGCCAGCCGAAGGCCTCCACCTTCTGCAGCGTGGCCACTTCCAGCAGGCCGCCGGGCGTGCGCACGATGCGCACGCTGGCCGGATCCAGGAGCGTCACCACCTGCTCGCGCAGGCCGTGGTTGCGGTCGAGCCAGATCGCGATCGCCGCCAGCACGAAGGCGGCGACGAGGGCGGCCGGGAGAAGACGGCGGCGCGGCGGCGAAGAGGCGGGGGCGTCCTTCACGCCCCCATCTTGGCACAGGCAGCGCCGCCGGCTGCAGCCTCAGGCCTCGCCCATGCCTTCCGCGGGCTTGCGGGTGCTGCCGGCACGCACCTTCTCCTCGATGCGGCGGCCGATGTCGGCATCCACGTTCTTCCAGTAGTCGAACGCGCGCTCGAGCACCGGGCTGCGCACGCCGCCCAGCAGGCTGCCGGCCACCTGGTCGACGAAGGCGGCGCGGTCGGCCTCGGTGAACACTTCGCGCACCAGCGTGCCGGCCTGGCCGAAGTCGTCGTCCTCCTCGTGCAGCGTGTAGGCGCTGCGCAGGAGTGCACCGTCGGCCTCCCAGCCGTCGGGCGCGGGACCGGTGCCGTCGGCCCAGGGGCGTCCGCTGCTGTTGGTGGCGTACACCGGCGCGTTCCCGCTGTGGTGGTAGGCCATGGGGCCGTCGAACATGTAGGTGTTCACGGGCACCTTGGGCTGGTTCACCGGCAGCTGGTGGAAGTTGGCGCCGATGCGGTTGCGCTGCGCGTCGTTGTACGCGAAGGCGCGGCCCAGCAGCATCTTGTCCGGCGACAGGCCGATCCCCGGCACCGTGTTGCCGGGCGAGAACGCCGCCTGCTCGATCTGCGCGAAGAAGTTCTCCGGATTGCGGTTCAGCGTCATCGTGCCGACCGGGATCAGCGGGTAGTCCTTGTGCGACCAGGTCTTGGTGAGGTCGAAGGGATTGAAGCGGTAGTTCCGCGCCTCGGCATAAGGCATCACCTGCACCGAGAGCTGCCACGCCGGGTACTCGCCGCGCGCGATGGCGTCGAACAGGTCGCGGCGGTGGAAGTCGGCGTCCTCGCCCGACATCCTCGCGGCTTCGGCATTGCTGAAGAAGGCCATGCCCTGGCGGGTGTGGAAGTGGTACTTGACCCAGAACTTCTCGCCGGCCGCGTTGATCCACATGTAGGTGTGGGAGCCGTAGCCGTTCATGTGGCGCCAGGTGCGCGGCAACCCGCGCGGGCCCATGAGGTAGGTGACCTGGTGCGCCGACTCGGGGTTGTTGGTCCAGAAGTCCCACTGCATGTGGTTGTCGCGCAGGCCCGAATCGGGCAGCCGCTTCTGGCTGCGGATGAAGTGCGGGAACTTCATCGGGTCGCGCACGAAGAAGATGGGCGTGTTGTTGCCCACCAGGTCGTAGTTGCCTTCGCTGGTGTAGAACTTCAGCGAGAAGCCGCGCACGTCGCGCCAGGTGTCGGGGCTGCCCTGTTCGCCGGCGACGGTGGAAAAGCGCGCCAGCATCTCGGTCTTCGCACCGGGCTGGAACAGCGCCGCGCGCGTGTAGCGCGACACGTCTTCCGTGGTCTCGAACACGCCGAAGGCCCCGCTGCCCTTGGCGTGGGGCTGCCGCTCGATCGTCTTCTCGCGGTTGAAGTGCGCCATCTGCTCCAGGAAGTGAACGTCGTGCAGCACCAGCGGTCCGTTCGCTCCCACGGTGAGGGAGTTGCGGTCGCTCGGCGCGGGCGCACCGGCGCCGGTGGTCGACCCTTCGGGCTTGTTGTTGCTGAAGCTGCTCATGACGACGTTCTCCTGTTCTTGCGACCCATCGAGTATGGGGGTTCGAACGCATAAAGGCCAGCCAACGCGCGCTATCGTTGTCATAGCTGCGCTGCCTTTCTACCGCCGGGCTTCATCATTGACGCCGTGCGGAATGCATGCAAACGGTGCTATCGTCCAGCCAGTCCTGAACCCACACGGGAGCCGGCATGGCCTTCGCGGATCCTCCCCTCGCCGACGCGTGGCCACCGCTGCCGCTGGCCGCTTGGCGCGACACGTACGCGACGCTGCACATGTGGACGCAGATCGTCGGCAAGACGCGGCTGGCGCTCGCACCCATGGAGAACCATTGGTGGCAGTGCACCCTGTACGTGACCGCCCGCGGCCTGGGCACCACGACCATGCCTTCGGGCAGCACGGTGCTCACCGTCGACTTCGATTTCATCGCGCACGAGCTGGTGTTGCGCACCGCACAGGGCGGCGAGCGCCGCATCGCGCTGGAGCCGAAGTCCGTCGCACGCTTCCATGCACAGTACCTCGAGGCCTTGCGCTCGCTGGGCTTCGAGATCGAGACGATGGCACGGCCGGTCGAGGTCGAACCCGCGATCCCCTTCGCCGAAGACGAGGCGCACACCGCCTACGACCGCGACGCGGTGCACCGCTGGTGGCGCGTCCTGCTGCAGGTCGACCGCGTCTTCAAGCGCTTCCGCAGCGGCTTCCTGGGCAAGCAGAGCCCGGCGCACTTCTTCTGGGGCAGCTTCGACCTCGCGGTGACGCGCTTTTCCGGGCGTCCGGCGCCGCGCCATCCGGGGGGCGCGCCCAACTGTCCGGACTACGTGATGGTGGAGGCCTACTCGCACGAATGCAGCAGCGCGGGTTTCTGGCCCGGCGGCGGCCCCGTCGACGAAGCGGCGTTCTACGCCTATGCCTATCCGGAGCCCGAAGGCTACGCCGGCGCAGCGGTGCAACCGGCGGCGGCCGCCTACCACCCGGCGGCGCGCGAGTTCATCCTGCCCTACGAGGCCGTCCGCACCGCCGCCGATCCCGACGCCACGCTGCTGCGATTCCTCCAGGGCACGTACGAGGCCGCGGCGGTCCACGGCCGCTGGGATCGCGCTGCACTGGAACGCACCCTCGATCACCGGGGCCGGACATGAAAAGCGACAAGGCTACCTTCCCCGGCGCGCACGGGGCCATGCTCGCGGCGCGGCTGGACGCTCCCGACGGTCCCGTCCGGGCCTGCGCCCTGTTCGCCCACTGCTTCACCTGCAACAAGGACATCTTCGCCGCCAGCCGCATCGCGCAGGCGCTGGTGGAGCACGGGCTGGCGGTGCTGCGCTTCGACTTCACCGGCCTCGGCCACAGCGAAGGGGAATTCGCCAACACCGATTTCTCGTCCAACGTGGAGGACCTGCTGGCCGCGGCCGACTGGCTGCGCGGCAGCCTGCAGGCGCCGGCCCTGCTGATCGGCCACAGTCTCGGCGGTTCCGCGGTACTGGCCGCCGCCGCGTCGATTCCCGAGGTGCGTGCCGTCGCGACCATAGGCGCGCCCAGCGACGTGTCGCACGTGACGGGGCTGTTCCGCGAGCAGGTGCCGGAGATCGAGGCGCGCGGCGAAGCCCTGGTGCAGCTGGCGGGCCGGCCCTTCCGCATCCGCCGCGAGTTCCTCGCCGACGCCGCGGAGCAGAACCTGCGCGAGAAGATAGGCACGATGGAACGCGCCCTGCTGATCCTGCACTCGCCCGTGGACGAGACGGTCGCCATCGGCAACGCGACGGGCATCTTCGTCAATGCCAGGCACCCGAAGAGCTTCATCTCGCTGGCCGATGCCGACCACCTGCTGCGCCGCCGCAGCGACGCCGTGTATGCCGCGAACGTGATCGCGGCGTGGAGCGAGCGGTACCTGCCGTGAAGTCGGAAGCAAACGGTGGGCACCGGAGGTGCCCACCCTACGATTGCCGAAAGGAGGGCTCAGTCGGCGTCGTCGTCCGGCGGCCGCACCAGCGAGAGCGCGATCCCGACTGCCAGGCCCATGCCTATGCCCAGGCCGACGTTGTCGATGAAGAGACCGATCACGACGCCGATGGCGACGCCGAGACCGACGTTGAGCGACCTGGAGGAGCTGGGGCGACGGGGCATGCACCCATGCTAGGCCCCGCTCGCCGCGGGCGGTGTCGG
>JAEZEB010000381.1 GCA_023438115.1 Pseudomonadota bacterium
TGCTGCCCAGCAGGGCATAGAGGAGCAGCGGCGCGATGCTCGCGTAGAGCCCGACCTCGGGCGGCAGGCCCGCGAGCATCGCATACGCGAGGCTCTGCGGGATCAGCATGATCGTGACGATCAGCGCGGCGAGCCCGTCGGCGGCCAGCGCTTCGCGGTCGTAGCCGCGCGCCCACGCCGTGGCCGGAAGCCACGAGGCGATCCTGGCCGCGGCGCGGCTAGAGGGCATCGACGGGAATCTTGAGGTAGGCGACACCGTTGGCCTCCTTCGGCGGCAGTTCGCCGGCACGGATGTTGACCTGCACCGCGGGCAGGATCAGCACCGGCATCTCGAGCGACGCGTCGCGGCGCTTGCGCATGGCGACGAACTCCGCTTCGGAGATGCCGTCGTGGACGTGGATGTTGCCGGCGCGCTGCCGCGCCACGGTGGTCTCGACGGCCACTGCGCGGTCGGTCGGAGGATAGTCGTGGCAGAGGAAGAGGCGCGTCGCGTCCGGCAGCGCCAGGATGCGGCGCACCGAGGCGTACAGCGCGTGGGCGTCGCCGCCGGGAAAGTCGCAGCGTGCCGTTCCCACGTCGGGCATGAAGAGCGTGTCGCCCACGAAGACGGCGTCGCCGATCCGGTACGCGACGTCGGCGGGCGTGTGTCCCGGCACGTGCATGACCTCGGCCTGGAGCTCGCCGATACGGAAGGCCTCGCCGTCGCGGAACAGGTGGTCGAACTGCGCCCCGTCCGTGCGGAACCCGGGTTCGAGGTTGAAGATGCCCCGGAAGACCTTCTGCACGGTGGTGATGTGTTCGCCGATGCCGGTGCGGCCGCCGAGCCGCGCCTTCAGGTAGGGGGCGGCGGTCAGGTGGTCGGCATGCGCGTGCGTCTCGAGGATCCACTCGACGCGCAGCCCTTGCTCCTGGACGAAGGCGGCAAGCCGGTCGGCGGACTCCGTGCGCGTGCGGCCCGACTTCGGGTCGTAGTCCAGCACCGGGTCGACGATGGCGCAGGCGCTGCCGGGGCCGTCGTGGACGACGTGGCTGGCGGTCCAGGTGGCCGGGTCGAAGAAGGATTGCGCCTGGGGGCGGCGGGGCGTGGCGGTCATGGCTCGTCCTTGGTTAAGCTGAAAACAATATATTGACTGATAGATTGAAAGTCAATAGACTATCCACAAGTCAAGTGACGTGAAGCAGCAGATGGCAACCACCGCATTCCCGCTCGAACACATGCAGGCGGCCGCGCGCGACGCGTGCGGCCTGCTCAAGGTCCTCGCCAACCCGGACCGTCTCCTCATCCTCTGCTACCTCTCGCAGGGCGAAGCCCGCGTGGGCGAGATCGAGGAGGCGCTGGGCATCGTGCAGCCGACGCTGTCGCAGCAGCTGACCGTGCTGCGCCAGGACGAGCTCGTCACCACCCGCCGCGACGGCAAGAACATCTACTACTCGCTGGCGAGCCCGCAGGCGCTCGCGCTGATCGAGACGCTGTACCTGCAGTTCTGCTGTGCCCAGCCGCCCAAGGCGAAGGCGGCGCGGTCCCGTGCCAAGACGAAGGAGTAAACCCGTGACCATAGACTGGACCCATTTCACCCCCTGGGCCTCGCTCGCCGGCGGCATGCTGCTCGGCGTCGCCTCGGCGATCTTCATCCTCGCGAACGGCCGCATCCTGGGCATCAGCGGCATCCTGGGCGGCCTGCTCGGGCCCAGGGCCGGTGACGCCGGATGGCGCCTGGCCTTCCTGGCGGGCATGCTGGCGGCCCCGGCCACGTTCACCCTCCTGGCGCCCGCCGGTTTCCTGTCCGCGCCGCGCATCGACGCGGGGCTGGGCGCCATCGTCGCGGCCGGCCTGCTGGTGGGCTTCGGCACGCGCTACGGCTCCGGCTGCACGAGCGGCCACGGCGTGTGCGGACTGTCGCGGCTGTCGCCGCGCTCGCTCGTCGCGACGCTCGCCTTCATGGCGACCGGCTTCCTCACCGTGTTCCTCGTTCGCCATCTCTGAAGGGACGGATCGTCATGCACCGCGCCATCGAATTCCTCGTCGGCCTCCTCTTCGGCTGGGGTCTCCTGCTGTCCGGGATGACGGATCCCGGCAAGGTCCAGGGCTTCCTCGACCTGTTCGGGGCCTGGGACCCGTCGCTCGCCTTCGTCATGGGCGGCGCGATCCTCGTCGGCTTCTTCGCCTTCGCGCTGGCGAAGAGGCGCACGACCACCTTCTTCGGCGGTGCGCTGCACCTGCCGACGTCCCGCGACATCGACAAGCCCCTGGTCGTCGGCTCGCTGCTCTTCGGCGCCGGCTGGGGGCTGGCCGGCTTCTGCCCGGGGCCCGGCATCGTCTCGATGGCGGCGGGCGAAGGCAAGGCCGCGGTCTTCGTGGTCGCGATGCTGGCCGGAATGCTGCTCCACAAGTTCCTGGTCGGAGGCGGCGCCGTGCCCGGTCGCCGTTCCACGCACACCATCGGCATGCCACCGGGCACGGGAGATGGACGATGAACAGGTTTCTTCCACTCGCGGGCGGCGTCGCCGTCGCGCTCGCCGCCGGGCGGGCGATTGCGCTGGATCAAGCCGGCGGTGCGGGGGTCCGGTAAGGTCGCCCGCACCACCTGCGAGGACCCAGCATGAAACCCATCCTCATCGCCGCCACCGTGGCACTCTCCTGGGGCGCCTGCGCAAGCGCCCTCGCCGACGCCAGGCTGGCGGAAGAAAAGCAGTGCCTGCAATGCCACGCCGTGGACCGCCACACGATCGGCCCGTCCTTCCAGGCGATCAAGGCGATCTACCGCCGCATGGACCATCCCGAGAAGAGGCTCATGGCCGTCATGCGCGACGGCAGCGACGCCAATCTCGGGCCGCACTGGGGCAAGGCACGCATGCCCAATGGCGAGGAGCGTCCGCCGATCAGCGACCGCGAGGCGAGGCAGCTGGCGAGGTGGATCCTCTCCTGAGCGCCGGGCCGCCCACGGGCCTCAGAGCGGCCGTTTCGCCGGGCAGGTGCGAATCCCGAGCAGGGTGTAGAGCGGACAGAAGCCCAGGAGCCCGGTGCCGAGCGGGACGAGGCCGACCAGGCCCCAGAGCCCGATCTCCTGCATCCCCACGAGCACGAGCAGCACGAGCCCCACGAGAACGCGCAGGGAGCGATCGAGGGTGCCGACGTTGGTCTTGAACATGTTCATCTCCTGGTCTTCAACCGCGCCAGTCGGCGCACGCGTCGCGTCGAGGGGCCCGCATGTTGCCCATGCCGCGCTCCTTCGCCCGGCTTTCCATCAGCTTGCGGTGCTCGTCCAGCAGCTGCCGGCATTCCTCCGGCGTCCTGGCGGACTGCATCCGCCGGCGATGTTCGTCCCGTTCTTCCGGCGTCATCATCATCCAGCCCGGCGTGAAGTCCTGGCCGAAGCGCGGCCCCAT
>JAEZEB010000317.1 GCA_023438115.1 Pseudomonadota bacterium
CCCCGGCACCGGCCCAGGCGCCGGCGCCCGTCGCCGCCGCCCCGGCGCCGGCCACGAAGTGACGCGTCCCCGAGGAACGGACTGACATGGCCACCACCACATCCCGCTTCGACGCGGCCGCGCTCCAGGAAAAGATCGCGTCCCAATTCCGCAACCTGAATCCCAACGACCCGGCGTCCTGGCCGATCGTGCCGAAGGCGGCGTTCTGCGCCCTCGTCGCGGCGGCCATCGTCGTGGCGCTGTGGTTCGCCTGGCTGACGAACTCGGCCGACGAACTGACGGCCGAACAGGGCCGCGAGCAGACGCTGCGCCAGGATTACCAGAAGAAGCTCGCGCAGGCCGTCAACCTCGACGCGCTGCTCAAGCAACGCGAACAGGTGCAGCAGTACGTCACGCAGCTCGAGAAGCAGCTTCCGAGCAAGGCCGAGATGGACGCGCTGCTGTCGGACATCAACCAGGCCGGCCTGGGCCGCAGCCTGTCCTTCGAGCTCTTCCGACCCGGCCAGATGAGCGTGAAGGAGTACTACGCGGAACTGCCGATCAGCATCCGTGTGAACGGCCGCTACCACGACATCGGCTCTTTCGCCGCCGACGTGGCGCATCTGTCCCGGATCGTGACCCTGAACGACCTGGAAATTGCCCAGGGCAAGGACGGCACACTCGTCATGAACACGCAGGCCCGGACCTACCGCTACCTGGATCCGGACGAGGTGTCCGCCCAGCGCCAGGCCGCCGGCAAGGGCAAGGGCAAGGGCAAGGCCCGGAAGGGCGCGAAGAAATGAAGCACAAGCTGTTGTTCGCCGCGCTCGCGGCGGGGGTGCTCGCCGGCTGCGGCGGTGCGGACGACGGGGAGATCCAGGCTTGGATGCGGCAGCAGCGCGCGTCCACGAAGCCCAAGGTCGAGCCCATCGCCGAACCCAAACCTTTCGCCCCGCAGGCCTACGAACAGGAGGCCGCGGTCGAGCCCTTCAGCAACCAGAAGCTGACCCTGGCGCTCAAGCGCGACGAGCAGCAGACGGGCACCGCCAGCGCCGCGCTGCTGGCCCCGGAGCTGAACCGCCGCAAGGAGCCGCTGGAAGCCTATCCGCTGGATGCGATGGTGATGGTGGGCAGCCTGCTCAAGCAGGGCCAGCCGGTCGCGTTGATCCGCGTGGACAAATTGTTGTACCAGGTGAAACCCGGGAACTACCTGGGACAGAACTACGGCCGCATCACGAAGGTGGCCGAAAGCGAGGTCGTGCTGCGAGAGCTGGTACAGGACGCCGCCGGCGAATGGATCGAGCGAACCGCGACACTGCAATTGCAGGAGAAGTCCAAATGAAGAAACAGAACGAGTGGAGCTGGCGTGCCCTTCTTGCGGCGGCAGCGGTCCTGGCCGCCGGGTGGGTGCATGCCGCCCCGTCGGTGGAGAACGTCACGGGATCGCTGCAAAGCGGCCGGGAAGTGGTGCGGGTGGAGTTCACCGAGCCGCTGACCTCCCTGCCCACGGGCTTCGCGACCCAGTCGCCGGCGCGCATCGCGCTTGACGTGCAGGGCGCTGGCAATGCCATGGGGCGCAACGCGGTCGACATCAGCGTCGGCAACGTGCGCTCCGTCAACGTCGTGCAGGCGGGCGACCGTTCGCGCGTCGTGCTGAACCTCAAGACGCCCACCAACTACCAGCTGGCGCTGGACGGCAAGGCGCTGCTCGTGACGCTGGATCCGGTGGCGCAGACCGCGCAGGCCTCAGCCGCGCCGCAGGCTTTCGCCGAAAGCCGCAATCGCGACATGCAGCCGCTGAAGGATCTCGACTTCCGCCGCGGCCCCGACGGTTCCGGCCGCGTGATCGTGGACCTGCCTTCCAACCAGGTCGGCGTGGACATCCGGCAGCAGGGCCAGACCCTGGTCGTGGACTTCCTGAAGTCGACGCTGCCCGAGGGCCTGCGCCGCCGCCTGGACGTGACCGACTTCGGCACGCCGATCCAGACGGTGACCACGCAGCAGTCCGGCGACCGCGTGCGCATGGTCATCGAGCCGCGCGGCGTGTGGGAGCACAGCGCCTACCAGTCCGACACCCAGTTCGTGGTGGAAGTGCGCGCGCAGCGCCAGGACCCCAACAAGCTGAGCCAGGGTCCGGGCTACACCGGCGAGAAGCTGTCGCTCAACTTCCAGAACATCGAAGTGCGCGCCCTGCTGCAGGTGATCGCGGACTTCACCAACTTCAACATCGTCACGTCCGACTCCGTGTCCGGCGCCGTGACGCTGCGCCTGAAGGACGTGCCCTGGGACCAGGCGCTGGACATCATCCTGCAGGCCAAGGGTCTGGGCATGCGCCGCAGCGGCAACGTGCTGTGGATCGCGCCGAAGGACGAGATCGCCGCGAAGGAAAGGCTGGAGCTCGAGGCCAACGCCGCGATCCAGAGCCTGGAGCCGCTGCGCACGCAGGCCTTCCAGCTGAACTACACCCGCGCGCAGGACGTGTCGGTGCAGCTCACCGGTTCCGGCTCCGCCCGCATCCTGAGCACCCGCGGCAGTGCCATCGCCGAGCCCCGCACCAACCAGCTGTTCGTGACCGACGTCCCGTCCAAGCTGGAGCAGGTGCAGCAGCTGATCGCGCGCGTCGACATCCCGGTGCGCCAGGTGCTCATCGAGGCGCGCATCGTGGAAGCATCGGACACCTTCGGCAAGTCGCTGGGCGCGCGCCTGGGCGCGGTGGACCTGCGCGCCACCAACCCGCGCGGCGGCACGCCGGGTTACGGCATCGGCGGCCAGCGCGGCTCGCTGGGCGCCACCTATGACGGCGTGTCGGCCCAGACCGGCCAGACCGTGGACGGCGAGTTCGACACGGTCAACACGAGCTTCGTGAACCTGCCTTCCGCGGGCGTGGGCGGCTTCGCGCCCGCCAGCTTCGCGATCTCGCTGTTCAACGCGGGCGCCAACCGCTTCCTGAACCTGGAACTGTCGGCGCTGGAGGCGGACGGCAAGGGCAAGCTGGTGTCCAGCCCCCGCATCGTGACGGCCGACAAGACCAAGGCGCTGATCGAGCAGGGCACGGAATTCCCGTACCAGCAGGCGACCTCCAGCGGCGCGACCTCGGTGGCCTTCCGCCGCGCGACGCTGAAGCTGGAAGTGACGCCGCAGATCACGCCCGAGGGCAACATCATCCTGGACCTGGACATCAACAAGGACAGCCGGGGCGAGACGACGGCGGCGGGCATCGCGATCAACACCAAGCACATCCGCACGCAGGTGCTGGTGGAGAACGGCGGCACCGTGGTGATCGGCGGCATCTTCGAACTCACCGAACTCGAGAACGAGACGCGCGTTCCGCTGCTGGGCGACATCCCGATCGCCGGCAACCTGTTCAAGAACAAGAGCCGTTCCAGCAACAAGCAGGAAATGCTCGTGTTCATCACGCCCAAGATGGTCACCGACCGCCTGGGCCAGGCCCGCTGAGCGGGAACGACCGGGTGCCTTGATCTTCTTCCTCGTCGGCATGCCCGGCAGTGGCAAGTCCACTGTCGGGCGCCAACTCGCAAGGCGGCTCGGGCTGCCTTTTCTCGATTCCGACGCGGTGATCGAGCAGCGCCTGGGCTGCAGCATCCGCGAGTATTTCGACCGCGAGGGCGAAGCGGCCTTCCGCGATGTCGAGGAGCAGGTGATCGCCGAACTCGCCGCGGGACCCGATGCGGTGGTGGCCACCGGCGGCGGCACGGTGCTGCGCGAGGCCAACCGCGTGCGGCTGCGCGAAGGCGGGCGCGTCATCTACCTGCGCTCCTCGCCCGAGGAACTCCACCGGCGGCTGCGGCACGACACGCAGCGGCCGCTGCTGCAGGTGGCCGATCCCCTGGCGCGGCTGCGCGCCATGTACGCCGAGCGCGATCCGCTGTACCGCGAGGCGGCGCACTTCCACATCGAGACCGGGCGCCCCTCCGTGCCCACCCTGGTCAACATGGTGGTCATGCAGCTGGAGCTGGCCGGGGTGCTTCCCCCGCACCCTTAAACTCGGGGCATGGCCGCCCCGCTTCCCGAGAGTTCCCAGCTGGTGCGCATCGCGCTGGGAGAACGCAGCTACGACATCCGCATCGGCGCCGGCCTGCTGGCCGATCCCGCCGCGTGGCAGGACTTGCCCGCCGCTGCTTCGGCGCTGATCGTCACCAACACCACCGTGGGTCCGCTGTATGCGGCGAAGCTGCGCGCGGCGCTGGCGTCCCGGTACGCCGCGGTGCACGAAGTGGTGCTGCCCGATGGCGAGGACCACAAGGACTGGACGACGCTCAACCGCATCTTCGACGCCTTGCTGTCCCATGGCTGCGACCGCAAGACGGTGCTGTTCGCCCTGGGCGGCGGCGTGGTCGGCGACATGGCGGGCTTCGCCGCCGCGAGCTACATGCGCGGCGTTCCTTTCGTGCAGGTGCCCACGACGCTGCTGGCGCAGGTGGATTCCTCGGTGGGCGGCAAGACCGCCATCAACCATCCGCTGGGCAAGAACATGATCGGCGCGTTCTACCAGCCGGTGCGCGTGGTGTGCGACCTCGCCACGCTGGACACGCTGCCGCCGCGCGAGCTGAGCGCGGGCCTGGCCGAGGTGATCAAGTACGGTCCCATCGCGGACCTCGACTTCCTCGGGTGGATCGAAGCGAACGTCGACGCGCTGATGCGGCGCGACCGCGCGGCGCTGGCGCACGCGGTGCGGCGCAGCTGCGAGATCAAGGCCGAAGTCGTCGGGCAGGACGAACGCGAAGCCGGCCTGCGCGCCATCCTCAACTTCGGCCACACCTTCGGCCATGCGATCGAGGCGGGGCTCGGCTACGGCGAGTGGCTGCACGGCGAAGCCGTCGGCTGCGGCATGGTGATGGCGCTGCAGCTGTCGCAGCGCCTGGGCCTCGTCGACGCGGAATTCGTGCGGCGCGTGACCGACCTGATCGCGCGCGCCGGCCTGCCGACGGTGGGGCCGGCGCTGGGCGCGGACCGCTACCTGGAACTGATGCGCGTGGACAAGAAATCCGAGGCCGGCGAGATCCGCTTCGTGGTGATCGAGCGGCCCGGGCAGGCGGCGGTGCGCGGCGCGCCCGACGCGCTGGTGCGGCAGGTGCTGGCCGACTGCACCCGCTGAAGCCGCATGCCTCTCGCACCCCATGCCTGCGATCCGGCACGCACGCGTGGCCGCCGGCACCCCGAACCGGCGGCGCCCACGCGCACGGAGTTCCAGCGTGACCGCGACCGCATCGTGCACTCCACGGCGTTCCGGCGGCTGGTCTACAAGACGCAGGTGTTCCTCAACCACGAGGGGGATCTCTTCCGCACGCGGCTGACGCATTCCATCGAGGTGGCGCAGCTCGCGCGGTCCATCGCGCGGCCGCTGGGCCTGAACGAAGACCTGGTGGAGGCAATCGCGCTGGCGCACGACCTGGGACACACGCCGTTCGGCCACGCGGGCCAGGATGCGCTGAACGCCTGCATGGCCCAGCACGGCGGCTTCGAGCACAACCTGCAGAGCCTGCGCGTGGTGGATCGCCTGGAAGAGCGCTATCCCGACTTCGACGGGCTGAACCTGTGCTTCGAAACGCGCGAAGGCATCCTCAAGCACTGCTCGCGGGCGAATGCCGAGGCGCTGGAGCGCGCGGAACCGGGCGGGGTGGGGCGGCGCTTCCTCGATCGCACGCAGCCCTCGCTCGAGGCGCAGTTGTGCAACCTCGCCGACGAGATCGCGTACAACGCGCACGACATCGACGACGGCGTGCGCTCGGGCCTGATCACGCTCGAACAGGTGGCGCAGGTGCCGCTGTTCGGCCGCTATTGCGAAGAGACCGCGCGCGAGCATCCGGCGCTGGAAGGCCGCCGCTTCCTGTACGAGGCGATCCGCCGCATGCTGAGCGCGCAGGTCTACGACGTGATCGACGCGACGCGCGCGGCGCTGGAGCGCACGGGACCCGCCGATGCCGATGCCGCGCGTGCCTTGCCGGCCGTCGTGTGCTTCAGTGAAGGCATGCGCGCGCAGGCGGCGCAGCTCAAGTCCTTCCTGTTCCAGGACCTGTACCGGCATCCGCGCGTGACCGACACCACGGCGCAGGCGCAGGAAGTCGTGCGGGAGCTGTTCGACACCTATCTCGCCCGGCCCGGGGAGATGCAGGCGGGCTTCACCGCGCGCGAGGACACGCCGCGGGCGGTGGCGGACTACATCGCGGGCATGACCGACCGCTTCGCGCTGCGCGAGCACGAGCGGCTGACGGGGCGAAGGTTGCTCCGGGGATGAAGCGGCTCGATCCGGCGCTGGTCGTCGTGCTGGCGGGCGTCAGCGCGGCGCTGCACGTGGGCAAGCTGCCGCCGGCGCTGCCGGTGCTGCGCGAGACGTTGCACATCACCCTGGTGCAGGCGGGCTTCCTGCTGTCGCTGGTGCAGGTGGCCGGCATGACGCTGGGACTCGCGATCGGCGCGGCGGCCGACGCGCTGGGGCCCCGTCGCACGATGGTGCTGGGCCTGCTGCTGCTGGCGATCGCGAGCCTGCTGGGTGGCACGGCCTCCACGGCGGAAGCGCTGCTCGCGTTGCGCGCCGCCGAGGGCGCGGGCTTCCTGCTCGCATCGCTGCCTGCACCCGGCCTGATCCGGCGCCTGGTGGAGCCGCGCCGGCTCGCCTCGATGCTGGGGCTCTGGGGCGCGTACATGCCCGTGGGCACGGCGGCCGCGCTGTTGCTGGGCCCCGCCTTCATCGCTGCGAGCGGCTGGCCGGGCTGGTGGTGGTTGCTCGGCCTGCTGTCGCTGCTGGCGGCGGGGCTGTTGTGGCGCGCCGTTCCCGCCGAAGCGGACCAGCGCGTCGCCGGCAGCGGATCCGGATTGCGCGCGCGCATCCTGCGCACGGTGGTCGTCCCCGGGCCTTGGCTCGCCGCAGTGGCCTTCGCCGTGTATTCCGCGCAGTGGCTGGCCGTGATCGGCTTCCTGCCCACGATCTACGCGCAGGCCGGACTTGCCACCGGCTACACCGCGATCGCCACGGCTTTCGCGGCGGCGGTGAACATCGCCGGCAACGTCGGCTCGGGCCGCCTGCTGCAGCGCGGCGTGCCGGCGCCGCTGCTGCTGCACTTGGGCTACGTGGCGATGGGCGTGGGCGCGGTGCTGGCTTTCGCGTCCTGGGGCGGCGAAGGCACCTGGCAGGCGGCGGTCCGCTACGGCGGCGTGCTGCTGTTCTCGTCGGTGGGCGGGCTGATTCCGGGCACGCTGTTCTCGGTGGCCGTGCGGCTGGCGCCGGACGAAGGCTCGGTGTCCACCACGGTGGGATGGATGCAGCAATGGTCGGCCTTCGGGCAGTTCGCCGGCCCGCCCGTGGCTGCCTGGGCGGCGGCGCGGGCGGGTGGCTGGCACGTGACCTGGTGGGTCACCGGCGGCTGCGCGCTCGCGGGCATGGTGATCGCCGTGGCCATCGGGCGCGTGCTGTCGGCCCGGACGCGCGGGGCGCACCCGTAGAATCGTTTTCACCATGAGTGCAGTACCCCAGCCGCCAGCGGATCACCTGGCAGCCGCCGTGGCCGATGTGCGGCGCTGGCTGGAGCGCGCCGTGGTCGGCCTGAACCTCTGCCCCTTCGCCAAGGCGGTGATGGTCAAGCAGCAGGTGCACATCGCGGCCGCGCCCGCGGACGACGCGGCCGGCGTGCTGGAGGATTTCGCACGCGAGCTCGACGCGCTGGTGGCGCTCGATGCGCAGGTGCGTGATACGACGCTGCTGGTGATCCCGTGCGGCATGGAGGACTTCCTGGCTTTCCACGCGCTGACCGAGCGCGCCGAGCGGCTGGTGCGCAAGCGCGGGCTGGAGGGCGTCGTGCAGGTGGCGAGCTTCCATCCGCGCTTCGTCTTCGCGGGCGTGGAGGAGGACGACATCACCAACTTCACCAACCGCGCACCGCATCCGGTCCTGCACCTGCTGCGCGAGGAGAGCATCGATCGCGCCGTGGCCGCATTCCCGGATCCGGCGGCCATCTACGAAGCGAACATGGAGACCTTGCGGCGCCTGGGCCCCGAAGGCTGGGCGGCGCTGGACGTGGGAGCGAAACCGTGAAGGGCGCGGACAAGGTGCACGAGGAACTGGGCCTGAAGCCCGGACAGTCGCTGGAGCTGCTGAAGGAACTGCACATCCTCACGCGCGAGGGCCGCATCAACCAGGATTCGCGGCGCAAGCTCAAGCAGGTCTACCACCTCTGCCAGTTCATCGAGAAGCTGCTGCTGGAAGTGCCCACGGGTGAGGGGCATCCGACGCTCGCGGACCATGGCGCCGGCAAGTCCTACCTGGGCTTCATCCTCTACGACCTGTTCTTCCGCGAGCGGGGTCAGGGCTGCATCTACGGCATCGAGACGCGGGCCGAGCTGGTGGAGCGCTCGCGTGCGCTCGCGGCCCGGCTGGGTTTCGAACGCATGCGCTTCCTGCACCTGAGCGCGGCGGAGGCGGCGGACGCTGCGCAGCTGCCGGCGCAGATCGATGTCGTGACGGCGCTGCATGCCTGCGACACCGCGACCGATGACGCCATCGCCTTCGGGTTGCGCAAGGACGCGCGCTTCATGGTGCTGGTGCCTTGCTGCCAGGCGGAAGTGGCGAGCTGCCTGCGCGAGCAGAAGGCGCTGGCGCTCGCGCGCACGCCGCTGTCGGAGCTGTGGCGGCATCCGCTGCACACGCGCGAAATGGGCAGCCAGCTCACCAACGTGCTGCGCTGTCTGTACCTCGAGGCGATGGGCTACCAGGTCACCGTGACCGAGCTCGTCGGCTGGGAACACAGCATGAAGAACGAGCTGATCCTCGCGCGCCGCACGGGGCAGAAGAAGCGCAGCGCCGCGCAGCGGCTGCGCGCGATCCTGGAGGAGTTCGGGATCGGCGCCCTGGAAGCGCGCCGCTTCCCGGGACTGCCTCAGTAGTCGTCCGAGCGCCGGCCGCCGCTGGTGTGCGCGGGCGGATCCTTGGGGCGGGTGCGCTTCACGGCGGACAGCAGACCGATCCCGAACAGCACCACCGCGCCGATGAGGATGTAGGTCTGCGGCACGCCCGCCACCATCGCGCCCCAGGCGAGGCCGGCGATGACGATGATGAAGCCGAGCAGGTAAAGCGCGAACGACATGGGTATCTCCTTGTGGGCCCATTCTTGGCGCGGCGGCAGAGGCATCCCTGTCAGCGCAGGCCTTGTCCACCGGTCAGACTAATTGGGGTCAGATTCCAATTAAGATGCCTGGATGGCCCGCCTTCCCCGCCTCACCGTCCCTGGCTATCCCCACCACGTCATCCAGCGTGGCAACAACCGCCAGGCGATCTTCGTGACGAACGAGGACTACGAGCTCCTTCTCAGCCTGATCGACGAGCACGCGCGCAAGCAGCGGGTGGCGCTGCATGGCTACGTGCTCATGAGCAACCACTTCCACCTGCTCGCCACGCCCGAGACCGAGGAGGGGATCCCGCAGATGATGCAGGCGGTGGGCCGGCGCTACGTGCGCAACTTCAACCTCCGGCACGGGCGGACCGGCACCCTCTGGGAGGGACGCTACAAGTCCACGTTGATCCAGGCCGAGCGCTATCTGCTCACGTGCATGGCGTACATGGACCTCAATCCGGTGCGGGCGGGGATGGTGGCGGATCCCGCGGCGTACCGTTGGTCGAGCCACGCCCACTACGTCGGCCGACGCGCAGACAAGGTGGTAACGCCGCACCCGCTGTATTGGGAGCTGGGGAACACGCCGTTCTCCCGCGATGCGGCGTATGCCGCCCTGATCCAGCATGGCGTCAGCGAGCAGGATAAGCGGGCGCTCACTGAATCGGCATTGCGCGGCTGGGCGCTTGGTGAGCCCGACTATGTCGCCGATCTCCAGCGCAGAACGGCGCGCAGGGTGGCGCGCGCCTTCGCGGGCCGTCCGCCGGCGAAGAAGCCTCTGGCATCTGTCCCCAATTTAGAAGGAGAGCAAATCAAGCCCTGAAGAATTGGAATCTGACCCCAATTATTTTTCTTGGCGACAAGCCGAGGCTGCACTATCCTCGGGTTTTCCCCGAATTCCCGAGGTGCGCGCCATGACGACGGCTGCCGAGATCGCCCATTTGCAACAAGAAGGCCTGTACACGGGCGCGCATGAGCACGACGCCTGTGGCGTCGGCTTCGTGGCCCACATCCGCGGCGAGAAGAGCCACGCGATCGTGGGCCAGGCGCTGAAGATCCTGGAGAACCTGGACCACCGCGGCGCGGTGGGCGCCGACAAGCTGATGGGCGACGGCGCGGGCATCCTGCTGCAGCTGCCCGATGCGCTGTATCGCGAGGAGCTGGCGGCGCAGGGCGTCGAGCTGCCGCCGCCCGGTGAGTACGGCGTGGGCATGATCTTCCTGCCCAAGGAACACGCCTCGCGCCTGGCCTGCGAGCAGGAGCTGGAGCGCGCGATCAAGGCCGAGGGCCAGGTGCTGCTGGGGTGGCGCGACGTGCCGGTCGACCGGGAGATGCCGATGTCGCCCGCGGTGCGTGCCAAGGAGCCCATCATCCGCCAGGTGTTCGTGGGCCGCGGCAACGACGTGATCGTGCAGGACGCCCTCGAGCGCAAGCTGTACGTGATCCGCAAGACGGCCAGCGCCGCCATCCAGCGCCTGCGCCTGAAGCACAGCAAGGAATACTACGTCCCCAGCTTCTCCAGCCGGACCATCATCTACAAGGGCCTGCTGCTGGCCGACCAGGTGGGCGTGTACTTCAAGGACCTGCGCGACCCCCGCTGCGTCTCCGCGCTGGGCCTGGTGCACCAGCGCTTTTCCACCAACACCTTCCCCGAGTGGCCGCTGGCCCACCCGTACCGCTATGTCGCCCACAACGGCGAGATCAACACGGTCAAGGGCAACTACAACTGGATGAAGGCGCGCGAGGGCGTGATGTCCTCGCCGGTGCTCGCCGCGGACCTGAGGAAGCTGTACCCCATCAGCTTCCCGGACCAGTCGGACACCGCCACCTTCGACAACTGCCTCGAGCTGCTGACGATGGCCGGCTACCCGCTCGCCCAGGCGGTGATGATGATGATCCCGGAACCCTGGGAGCAGCACACGCTGATGGACGAGCGCCGCAAGGCCTTCTACGAATACCACGCGTCGATGCTGGAGCCCTGGGACGGTCCCGCTTCGATCGTGTTCACCGACGGCCGCCAGATCGGCGCCACGCTGGACCGCAACGGCCTGCGTCCCTCGCGCTACTGCGTCACCGACGACGACCTGGTGATCATGGCCTCCGAGTCCGGCGTGCTGCCGGTGCCGGAGAACAAGATCGTGCGCAAGTGGCGCCTGCAGCCCGGCAAGATGTTCCTGATCGACCTGGAAGCGGGACGCATCATCGACGACAAGGAACTGAAGGACATGTACGCCAACGCCAAGCCCTACAAGGCCTGGATCAATTCGGTGCGCATCAAGCTCAGCTCCCTGAAACTCGACGGCATAGCGCGGGAGGCGGAAAAGTCGCAGGGCGAGTTCGTGCCCGCTTCGCTGTTGGACCGCCAGCAGGCCTTCGGCTACACGCAGGAGGACATCAAGTTCGTGCTGTCGCCGATGGCCACCAGCGGCGAGGAGGCGACCGGCTCGATGGGCAACGACTCGCCGCTGGCGGTCATGTCGAACAAGCTCAAGCCCTTGTACGCCTACTTCAAGCAGCTGTTCGCGCAGGTGACCAACCCGCCGATCGACCCCATTCGCGAAGCCATCGTGATGTCGCTGGTGTCCTTTGTGGGCCCCAAGCCCAACTTGTTGGACATCAACCAAGTCAACCCGCCCATGCGCTTGGAGTTGCAGCAGCCCATCC
>JAEZEB010000098.1 GCA_023438115.1 Pseudomonadota bacterium
AGATGTGTATAAGTGACAGCGCCAGCGCACCGACCACCACGCCGGCCGTCACGCCGCGCGCCCCGGCCAGGAGTTGGCCGCCCACGCCGCCGGCGGCGAGGCAGAGGACGAAGAGGGCCAGGCGCAGCGTCACGCCACTTCGCGCGGGCGGCCCACCGGCTGCGCGGTCATGCGGTAGCCCGCGCCGCGCACCGTCTCCACCAGCGCGCCGGCGGCGGGGCCCAGCGCCTCGCGCAGGCGCTTCACGTGCACGTCGACCGTGCGCTCCTCGATGAAGACGTGGTCGCCCCAGACACGATCGAGCAGCTGCTGGCGGCTGTGCACGCGCTCGGGATGCTGCATGAGGAAGTGCAGCAGCCGGAATTCGGTCGGACCCACTTTCAGCGGGCGGCCCTGCCAGCTGACGCGGTGCGCCGCGGCATCCAGCACGAGGCCGGCGAGCGAGACGGTCTCCTGCGACTTCTCGGGCGCGCGCCGGCGCAGCACGGCGCGGATGCGCGCCAGCAGTTCCTGGGTGGAAAACGGCTTGGTCACGTAGTCGTCGGCGCCGGCGTCCAGCCCGCCGACCTTGTCGGCCTCGTCGCCGCGGGCGGTGAGCATCACGATCGGAACGCCCTTCGTGCGCGCGTCGGCCCGCCAGCGGCGGGCCAGGGCCACGCCGCTTTGCCCGGGCAGCATCCAGTCCAGCAGGATGGCATCGGGCAGCACCGCATCGATCTCGCGCTGGGCGGCCTCGCCGTCCTCGGCCCACACCGGCGACATGCCGTTGTGGCGCAGGTTGACGGCGATCAGTTCAGCGATGGCGGGTTCGTCCTCGACGACGAGGATACGCGGCTGGTGCTTCATCTCGCGGCTCCCTTCCCGCTACCTGAGGGCCGACTCGACGTTTTCCATCGAGCTGTGGCGCACGTCGGCGCCCTTGACCACGTAGATGATCAGCTCGGCGATGTTGGTGGCATGGTCGCCGATGCGCTCGATCGCCTTGGCCACGAACAGCAGGTCCAGGCTGCTGGAGATGGTGCGGGGGTCTTCCATCATGTAGGTGATGAGCTTGCGCACGAAGCCGTCGAATTCCTGGTCGAGGAGATCGTCGCCCTTGATGATGGCGAGCGCCGCGGCGACATCCAGCCGCGCGAAGGCGTCCAGCACCTTGCGCAGCTGCGCCGAGGCGAGGTCGGCCGACACGCGCAGCTCGCCCGCCGGCAAGGCGCGCACCGCGCCCCCTTTCTCCACGATGGACAGCACCATGCGGGCGATGCGCCGCGCCTCGTCGCCCACGCGCTCGAGGTTGGCGATCGTCTTGGAGATCGCCATCAGCAGGCGCAGGTCGCGCGCGGTCGGCTGGCGCCGCGCGATCACGGACGAGAGATCGCGGTCGATCTCCACTTCCATCTGGTTGACGCGGTCCTCGGTCTCCACGACCTGCCGCGCGACCTCGGCGTTGAACTCCGCCACGGCGTAGATCGCCTGGCGGATCTGCGACTCGACGAGGCCGCCCATCTCCATGACGCGCGAGGACAGCGCGTTGAGCTCGCTGTCGAACTGGGTGGAAAGGTGCTTGACGGTCATGGCTGCGACTCCTTAGCCGAAACGGCCCGTGATGTAGTCCTCGGTCTCCTGGCGCTTGGGCTTGAAGAAGATCTGTTCGGTCTCGCCCACCTCCACCAGGTCGCCCAGGTACATGTAGGCCGTGTAGTCGGAGACCCGCGCCGCCTGCTGCATGTTGTGCGTGACGATCACCACGGTGTAGTCGTTCTTCAGCTCTGTGATGAGTTCCTCGATCTTGCCGGTGGAGATCGGGTCCAGCGCCGAACAGGGTTCGTCCAGCAGCAGCACCTCCGGCTTGATCGCGATGCCGCGCGCGATGCACAGGCGCTGCTGCTGGCCGCCGGAGAGGCCGGAGCCGCTTTGCTGCAGCTTGTCCTTCACCTCGTTCCACAGCGCGGCCTTCCGCAGCGCCCATTCCACGCGATCGTCCATGTCGGCGTCGCCCAGCGACTCGAACAGGCGCACGCCGAAGGCGATGTTGTCGTAGATCGACATCGGGAAGGGCGTGGGCTTCTGGAACACCATGCCGATGCGCGCGCGGATCAGCGCGACGTCCTTCCGCGAGGTGAGCAGGTTCTCGCCGTCGATCACGATCTCGCCCTCGGCGCGCTGGTCGGGATACAGCTCGTACATGCGGTTGAAGGTGCGCAGCAGGGTCGACTTGCCGCAGCCCGAGGGACCGATGAAGGCGGTCACCTTGTTCTCCGGGATGTCGAGGCTGATGTCCTTCAGCGCGTGGAACCTGCCGTAGTAGAAGTTCAGGTTGCGCACGGCCAGCTTGGCGGGGGCCTGCACGGGGGCGGAAAGCGTCGTCGCGTCCATGGTCACAGTTTGTTCCGGGTCAGCACGCGGGCCAGGATGTTCAGGCCCAGCACGGCGAGGGTGATGATGAAGACGCCGGCCCAGGCCAGCTCCTGCCAGTTCTGGTAGGGACTCATCGCGAACTTGAAGATGGTCACCGGGACGCTCGCCATGGGCTCGCCCATGTCGGAGGTGAAGAACTGGTTGTTCAGCGCCGTGAAGAGCAGCGGCGCCGTCTCCCCCGAGATGCGGGCCACGGCCAGCAGGATGCCGGTGACCACGCCCGCGCGGGCCGCGCGCAGCGTGATGCCCAGGATCACCTTCCACTTGGGCGCGCCGAGCGCGTAGGCCGCCTCGCGCAGCGCCGCGGGCACCAGCATCAGCATGTTCTCGGTGGTGCGGATCACCACCGGGATCACGATCAGCGCCAGCGCCATCGCGCCGGCCCAGCCGGAGAACTGCTTGTAGCGCGCCACCACCACGGCGTAGATGAACAGGCCGATCACGATGGACGGGGCCGACAGCAGGATGTCGTTGACGAAGCGGGTCGTCGACCCGATCCAGCCTTTCACGTCGTACTCCGCCAGGTAGATGCCGGCCATGATGGCTATGGGCGTGGCGACGAAGGTCGCCACCAGCACCATCATGAACGAGCCCCACAGCGCGTTGGCCAGGCCGCCCGCCTCGTTGGGCGCGGGCGTCATCTGCGAGAGCGTCGCCCAGGTCATGCCGCCCAGGCCCAGCCGGACGGTCTCCCACAGGATCCAGACCAGCCAGAAGATGCCGAAGGCCATGGCCAGCAGCGACAGCGTGAGCGCGACCTTGTTGACGCGCTTGCGGACGCTGTACTTGCGTTCGCGCTCGCGCGTGATTTCGGCCGCGCGGGCCAGGCGTTCCCCGGTGCCGGCGTTCATGCGCGCGTCCCCTCGTTGCGCTTCAGGCGCGCGAGCAGCAGCTTGGACAGCGCCAGCACGACGAAGGTGATGAAGAACAGCACCAGGCCCAGGTAGATCAGCGAAGCCTGGTGGATGCCGGTCGCGGCTTCGGCGAACTCGTTCGCCAGCGCGGACGTGATGCTGTTGGCCGGTTCGAAGAGGCTCAGGCTGTCGAGCTGGTTGAAGTTGCCGATCACGAAGGTCACCGCCATGGTCTCGCCCAGCGCGCGCCCCAGGCCCAGCATGATGCCGCCGATGACGCCGCTCTTGGTGTACGGCAGCACGACCTTGAAGACGACCTCCCAGGTGGTCGAGCCCAGCGCGTACGCCGACTCCTTGAGCATGGGCGGCGTGACGTCGAACACGTCGCGCATCACCGAGGCGATGAAGGGGATGATCATGATGGCCAGGATGATCCCGGCCGCGAGGATGCCGATGCCCACCGGCGGGCCCGAGAACAGCGCGCCCAGCACGGGCACGTCGCCGAACAGCGCCTGCAGGGGCTGCTGCACGAAGGTGGCGAGGATGGGGCCGAACACCAGCAGGCCCCACATGCCGTAGACGATGGAGGGCACGGCCGCCAGCAGCTCGATGGCGGTGCCCAGCGGGCGCTTGAGCCAGGCGGGCGACAGCTCGGTGAGGAACAGCGCGATGCCGAAGCTCACCGGCACGGCGATGATGAGCGCGATCAGCGACGTGGCGATGGTGCCGTAGATCATCACCAGGCCGCCGAACTCCTCGCTGACCGGGTCCCAGACGCTGCTGGTGAGGAAGCCGAGGCCGTAGCGCTCGATCGCCGGCCACGCGCCCACCACGAGCGAGCCGATGATCGCGGCGAGCAGGCCCAGGGTGAGAAGCGCCGCGCCGCGCGCGAGCCACGCGAACAGCCGGTCGAGCACGGGACCCAGGCGGTTGCTGCGTCCCGCGGGCGGCGAGCTCATCGTGCTCGCGCGCCGCGCGCGCTCCAGGGAATGATCCAGGCTGGCGTCATGGGCCGGGAGTGTAGAGGACACTTTGGTCCCTTCAATGGTCATGAAAAGCGGCCGGGGA
>JAEZEB010000112.1 GCA_023438115.1 Pseudomonadota bacterium
AAGCATGGCGGATCGTAGCGCCGCCGCGCCGCGCCGGGTGGTCGCCGCGACGCGTGCGCGTGGCTTCAGCGCAGCGCCTGCACGACCTTGGCCTGGGCATGGCCCGCATAGGGCCGGCCGCCCTGCCGCTCGAGCTCGGACGCCACCGCGGCGATGACTTCCTCCACCGCCACGCCGCGCTCGACGATGAGCGCGCTGCGCGGCGTGCCGCGGATCTGCCCGGTCGCCAGCGCATGCGGGTCGACGCCCGCGACCGGCAGCCGCACCGTCTCGATGCGCACCTCGCCGAAGCCGGCCTGCCGCAGCCAGCCGCGCAACTGCTCCTCGTCGTGCATCTCGTAGGGCACGCGAAAGCGCATCTGCGCGTCGCCCGGGAACATCGCCTCCACGACTTCCGCATAGACGAGCGCGTGCGGGTTCTCCTCGATGCGGTCCCAGACGTTGAAGAGGAGCAGCCCGCCCGGCCCGAGCACGCGGTGCGCTTCCTTCAGTGCCGCCGGCCGGTCGGGCGCGAACATGAAGCCGAAGGCGCAGGCCACGGCCGCGAAGCTGCCGTCGGCGAACGGAAGCGCCTGCGCGTCCGCCTGCTGCCAGCGGATGCCGGGCACGGATCCGTTGCGTTCGCGCGCGTAGTCCAGCATGGCGGGGCTGAGGTCCGTGGCCACCAGGGCCACCTCGGGCGCCAGCCGCGAGCGCAGCGGCAGCGTGAGCGCACCGGTGCCGCAGGCGATCTCCAGCACGGGGCCCGGAAGCCGTGGCGGACAGCGCGCGGCCAGATCCTGCCCGAACGGACCGAAGGTGGCCGGCGCCAGCATCTCGTCGTAGTAGCGTGGACCGGTGAAGGTGGTGTTCGTCGCGGCCATCGGCTTCCTCGCTCGGGCCTGCGGCCCGTGCGGCCATTATCCCAGCGGCCGCCGCGTCCGCTACGGCTTGCGCAGCACGAAGGCGTGCGGCGTCGGATCGCCCTCGGCGGTCCAGGTGCCGCGGATCTCGCGGCCGCAGGAGCCTTCGACGACTTCGCCGAGCCAGGTGGCGGCGATGCGCTTGCCGTCGGCGGATTCCTCCAGCGTGAACTCGCCGTCCTCGACGTCGCCGGCGAGCAGGCGCCGCTCGCCGTTGCGGTTGATCGTGCCGCTCACGCTCTCGGAATACACCGCGTGCTTTTCCAGCAGCAGCGAGCCGACGTGGCCGCGGCCCTCGAACTCGGCGCGCCACAGGCCCAGCATGTGCGCCTGTCGCACTTCGCTCGCGTGCGGGCAGGGCGCGGGCGTGTCGGCGTGGGAACCCGCAGCCGCGGCGGCGAGGAGCAGGGCCGTGAGTGCGCGCTTCATGCCGCGCCCTGCGAGGCCGCGGCCGCCGCTTCCGCGCTCTTCTTCGCGAACTCCGCGCGCAGCGCCTTGAGCTTCTCGCGCGGGTCCTCCTTCACCGTCGCCTGGTCCAGGCCCATCTCGGCGATGAAGCGGCTGGGCTGCGCGGCCACCATCTCGCGGCCCTTCTTGCGCTTGCGGCTCCAGCTCACGGCCAGCGAGCGTTGCGCGCGGGTGATGCCCACGTACATCAGGCGGCGCTCTTCCTGCAGGCGCTGCGCCATCGCGTCGCCCGGGCCGTCCTCGTCGGGCTTGAAGGGCAGCAGGCCCTCCACGCAGCCGGCCAGCACGACGTGCGGCCATTCGAGGCCCTTGGAGGCGTGCAGGGTGGAGAGCGTCACGACGTTCTGGTCCTTCTCGCGCTCGCTGATGGTGGACAGCAGCGCGATGGTCTGCGCCACTTCCAGCAGGCTCTTGCGCTCGCTTTCCATGGCCACGCCGGCGGCATCGTCGATCTGCCCGCCGCAGCGGCCGGCCATCCAGTCGCAGAACTCCAGCACGTTGGTCCAGCGCGCGGCGGCGACCTTCTCGTTGTCCTCGCCGTCGTAGAGGTGCTTCTCGTAGCCGATCTCCTTCAGCCAGTCGGTCATGAAGGCGCGCGCGTCCTCGGCGCCTATGGTGTGGCGGGCGCGGAACTCCAGGTCGTTCACGTAGCGGCCGAACTCGTGCAGGCTGCCCACGGCGCGCGCGTTGAGCACGCTGGGCAGCGAGGGCGAGAACAGGGCCTCGAAGAGGGACAGCTTGTACTGGCTGGCGAACACGCCCAGCGAGCCCAGCGTCTGGTGGCCGATGCCGCGCTTGGGCGTGGTCACGGCGCGCAGGAAGGCCGGATCGTCGTCGTTGTTCACCCACAGGCGCAGCCAGGCGCACAGGTCGCGGATCTCGGCGCGGTCGAAGAAGCTCTGGCCGCCCGAGACCTTGTAGGGGATCTGCGCGCGGCGCAGCGCCTGCTCGAACACGCGCGCCTGGTGGTTGGCGCGGTACAGCACGGCGAAGTCCTTCCAGTCCTTGTGTACGCCGTTCGCGCGGATCGACTGGATGCGCGCCACCATGCGCTCGGCCTCGTGCTCCTCGTTGTCGCAGTCGACGATGCGCACCGGCTCGCCTTCGCCCAGCTCCGAGAACAGCGTCTTCGGGAACAGCTTGGGGTTGGGCTGGATCACGTTGTTGGCCGCGCGGAGGATGGCGCTGGTGGAGCGGTAGTTCTGCTCCAGCTTGATGACCTTCAGCTGCGGGTAGTCCTGCGGGAGCTTGCGCAGGTTGTCCAGCGTGGCGCCGCGCCAGCCGTAGATCGACTGGTCGTCGTCGCCCACCGCCGTGAAGCGCGCGCGCTCGCCCACCAGCAGCTTGAGCAGCTCGTATTGCGTCGCGTTGGTGTCCTGGTATTCGTCCACCAAAACGTGGCCCAGCGCCTTCTGCCATTTCTCGCGCACTTCCGGGAAGTCCCGCAGCAGCTTCAGCGGCATGCCGATCAGGTCGTCGAAGTCGACGCTCTGGTAGGCGGTGAGCCTCTCCTCGTAGCGCGCCATCACCGTGGCGGCGATGCGCTCGTTGTCGTCCTTCGCCTGTGCCAGTGCCTGCGCGGCGTTGAGGCCCGCGCTCTTCCAGGCGCTGATGGTCCACTGCCAGTGGCGCGCCGTCGCCGCGTCGGTCGTGCCGCCGGCGTCCTTGAGGATGCTGGTGACGTCGTCGGAGTCGAGGATGGAGAACTGGGGCTTCAGGCCCAGCACGTTGCCGTCCTGCCGCATCATGCGCACGCCCAGGGCGTGGAAGGTGCAGATCAGGACGTCCTTCGCCTCCTTGCCCACCAGCGACCTGGCGCGCTCGCGCATTTCCGCGGCGGCCTTGTTGGTGAAGGTGATGGCGGCGATGCGCTTCGCCTCCAGTCCGGTCTGGATCAGCCGCGCGATCTTGTGCGTGATCACGCGCGTCTTGCCCGAGCCGGCGCCTGCCAGCACCAGGCAGGGCCCATGCATGTAGTTGACGGCTTCTTGCTGGGCGAGGTTCAGGCCGGACATTCGTGGGGGAAGGGGTACTGCTGGGGAAAACCAGCGGCCGATCATATAGAAGCCCCCGCCGTGCCCGGCGCGCAACGCGCCAATCCACGGCGCTGCGCCAGCCCATCGGTTGCCCCGACAATACGCGCCGTGCTAAGCGTCCTCGCCATCACCTTTCCCTTCTTCGCGCTGGTGCTGGCGGGCTACCTGGCCGCGCGGCAGCGCCTGCTGCCCTTCGATGCCATCGCGGGGCTCAACACCTTCGTGCTCTATTTCGCGCTGCCGGCGATGCTGTATCGCTTCGGCGCGGACACGCCGATCGCGCAACTGCTCGATCCGGCCGCCCTGGGCATCTGGCTGGTGTGCGCGTTGCTGATGGTGGCCGGCACCGTGAAATCCAGCATGAACGCGCGCATCCGCTGGAACGACGCGTCCTTCGGCGCGCTGGTGGCGGCCTTTCCCAATACCGGCTTCATGGGCGTGCCGCTGCTGGTGGCGTTGCTCGGTGCCGCGGCCGCGGGCCCGGCCATCCTCACCATCCTGATCGACCTGGTGGTCACCAGCTCGCTGTGCATCGCGCTGTCGCGGCTGGACGGC
The DNA here is from genome assembly GCA_023438115.1 of Pseudomonadota bacterium. Classification (GTDB taxonomy): domain Bacteria; phylum Pseudomonadota; class Gammaproteobacteria; order Burkholderiales; family Burkholderiaceae_C; genus Ramlibacter. The sequence goes on from JAEZEB010000112.1 coordinate 3,962, forward strand.
GCCGGCCAGCACGGCGCCGCGATCGCGGCGAAGAAGGCGCTGCGCGGCGTCGCGCTCAATCCCATGCCCTGGGCCATCCTGCTGGGAGGCGTCGCTTCCGCGTTGCAGTGGCAACCGGTGGCGCCGGTGATGGACACCATCGGCCTGCTTGCCGATGCGGCTTCGCCCGTGGCGCTGTTCACCATAGGCGCGGTGCTGGCACGCTCGCAGTTCGTCGGCGCGCAGGAGGAAAGCGGCCCGCCGCCGGCCGCCGACTACGTGCCCGTGGCCGTCGCCAAGCTGGTGGTGCATCCGCTGCTGGTGTGGGCCGTGGGACGCGGCGCGCAGCTGGCCGGCCTGCCGCTGGACGACTTCACGCTGAAGGTGATGGTGCTCGTGGCGGCCCTGCCCAGTGCGAGTAACGTTTCGTTGCTCGCGGAACGTTTCGGAGCGGACACCGGCCGGATCGCCCGCATCATCCTGCTCACCACCGCGGCAGCCTTCCTGACCTTTTCGGCGGCCGTCGCAATCTTGCACTGAGTCGCTTGTCCGGCCTGGGGGCCGCCGATATAGTGGCCGCCAAAGAGAGAGAGGGGAAGATGTCGCCTGACCGCATCGCGGGCCGCGCCCACGTGGCCGCTCCGCTGCGCGCATGACGCCGCAACAGGCCGTGGGCCTGGCCTGCCGCCTGTTCGCCATCTGGCTCGCGCTGGGATCGTTCCAGTCCTGGATGCTCGTGCGCGCCGCGCAGAGCGAAGGCATCGCCACGGCCGCCTGGCTGCCATACGCCGTGCCGGGCCTGTCCTGGCTGGCCGCGGTGGCGCTGTGGTTCTTCCCGCTGTCCATCGCGCACCGCCTGCTGCCGCGCACGCGCCAGGAAGACCGCATCGCGCTGCCGGTGCGGCAGGTGCTCGTGGTCGCCTGCGTCGTCCTCGGCCTGGTCGTCGTGCTGCTGCGCGCGCTGCCGATGCTGGCCGCGTGGCTGTCCGAGGCCTTGCTGTGGATCGCGATGGGTGAGCCGGTCTCGGCGATGGATCCCGCGCGCCACGCGGAGTTGTGGTCCGGGCTGATCCAGCTGGCGGTGGGCGCGGTGTTCGTGCTGAAGGCGCAAGCCATCGCCGACCGCATCCTGCCGCGCCGCGCCGCGCGCGAGCACGTGTCGCCGTCCATGCTGGGGGATTCGGCGCTCTGAAGGCCGCCGCGATGCACGCGCCGCGCCACGCGTTCCTCTCCGGCTGGGACGCGCTGTTCCTGCTGGTGGGGCTGCACTTCACCGAAGGTGTCGTGGGCGGGCTCGTCGACGATTTCACGCAGCGCTTCGGCTGGAGCGAGGAGGCGGGATCCGCGATCACGTTGCTGCTCGCCAGCTCCATCGTCTTCACGCTCGCCCTGCGCTTCACGCGCACGCCGCTGGCGATGCTGCTGCATGGCGCGTCTTCCTCGCCCGCCGCGACCACGGCGCTGCTGGTGCCGCCGGTGCTCGCGCTGGTGCCGGCGCTGGTGCTGGCCGTCACCGTGCTCACGGAATGGCTGCTCGCCGTGGCGCCCCTGTCCGGGTGGGAAGAAGACCTGTTCGCCAGCATGAGCGGCGACACGCTGCTCGCGATCCTGCTGGTGGTCGTGCTCGCGCCGGTGGTGGAGGAGATGCTGTTCCGCGGGCTGCTGCTGCGCGGCTTCCTTGCGCGCTATCCCCGCTGGCCCGCGATCGTGGCTTCCGCCCTGCTGTTTGGCGCCTCGCACCTGAACATCTACCAGTTCGCTGTCGGCGTGTTGCTCGGGCTGCCGCTCGGCTGGCTCTACGAGCGCACGCGATCGCTGATCCCCTGCATCGCGTTGCATGCCGCCTACAACGCCTGCGTGACCTGGCTGGACACGCAGGAAGTGTCCGCGGAGGCCGGACCGGCCTGGTGGGAAGCGACGCCGGCCAACTGGGGCGCGGCGCTGCTGCTCGCGACGCTGGGCGTCGCCACGCTGCAGCGCATCCTGCAGTCGCGCCGGGCGTGACGGACTTCCTTGCCGCATGCATGGCTGCGCGCCTACATTGCGCGCCACAAGCACAACGACAAGAGGAGGGGCCATGCCCTTTGCCGCCGCCGGCCTGTATTTCGGCCTTGCCATCTTCTGTGCCATCCACGTGGTGCGCACGCGCCAGAACCTGTACTGGCTGCTGATCCTGTTCGGCTTCCCACTGCTGGGGAGCCTCGTGTACTTCTTCGCCGTCTACTTCCCCAACTCGCGCCTGCAGCGGCAGGCGATGAAGACGGTGGCCGCCGCCGCGCGCGCGATCGATCCGCAGCGCGAGGTGCGCGAGGCGCGGCTCGCCTTCGACGAGACGCCCACCGCGCAGAACCAGATGCGGCTCGCGTCCGCGCTGCTGGACGTGGGCGAGCCCGCGGAGGCCGTGCGCCAGTACGAGGAATGCCTGCGCGGCCCCTTCGCCCGCGACCCCGAGGTGCGCTTCGGCGCCGCCCGCGCGCTGGTGGAATCGCAGCGCTTCGCGGAAGCGCTCGCGCACCTGGAGCCGCTGCGGCGCGAGCACGCCGATTTCCGTCCCGAGCCGGTGTCGCTGCTGCTGGCTCGCTCGCTCGCGGGCAGCGCCCGCGCCACCGAAGCGCGCGCGGAATTCGAATCCGCCGTCACCCGCTTCGGCACCTGGGAGACCAAGGCCGAATACGCGATCTGGGCCTACGCGGTCGGTGACCTGGCGACCGCGCAGCGCCTGCACGCGGAGCTGGAGAAGATCGCCGCGCGCTGGAACCCGCTCACGCGCGAGCTGAACGAAGGTCCCGCGCGGCGCCTTCAGGCGGCCCGCGAACTCGCCGCGCGCGAAGTCCGCGCCACGGCCTGACCCTTCCACGCCCCCCGCGCAAGGTACAGGAGGTCGCTCGTCGCCGACGAACGGCCATCTCTGTTCCTTTCACCCAACGCCGGGTTCCGTTCGTCGGCATCGGCAGATATATTGGCCGCTCGACAAGGGGCCGAAGCCCCGCGAGGAGGAGTCATGAGCAATGGGAGTGGTTTCTTCGCCTTGAGCGATGACCAGTTGAAGCGTTTGCTGGCCGGGCAGATCGATCCCGGCACCTTCCTGCAACCCGGCGGCGGCGAGCAGCCGCGCGAGAACCACGACGCGGCCATCGGGTGCTGGTACGAGCTGAGCCAGGTGCTGCAGGCCGAAGGCGCCTGCGGGGCCGAACAGACGGACAAGATCCCCACCATGGTGGGCTATTCGTCGTCCGCGCAGGTGCAGGAGACCGCCGCCAAGCTCAAGGCCCTGGCCGAAGGCGAGGTCCGCAAGCGTTGCGAATCCGCGCTCATGGAAGCGAGCGTCGACGAGGTGGTGGCCGCCGTGCGCGGCCTGGCCGACTTCTACGAACGCGCCGCCGCCAACAAGGACGCCGTCCTCTTCCGCGTCGCCTGACGCGTTTCCGTTTCCCGCCATCCCCGGGCGCCGCGGCGCCCTTGCAGTCCTTCCGATGTCCGCCAATACCCCGCTACGCCTCGCCTCGCTCTGCAGCGCCACCTACGCCGCGCTTGCCGTGAGCGGCGTCGTCCACCACTTCCAGCGCACCGGCAGCATCAGTGCGCTGCTGCGCGGCCTCTCGTCGCCCTGGGTGTGGGGCGTGCTGCTGGTGGCGGTGCTGGTGGCCGTGGGCCTGTGGAAGCGCTACGCCTGGGCCTGGTGGCTGGGACTGGCCGCGGCCGGCTACCAGCTGTTCCGCATCGTCGCGAGCTACGTGCAGTCGGGCGCGTTCGGCCAGGTGCCGCGCGCGAGCACGCTGGTCTCCGTCGTGCTGCTGCTCGCGATCGTGCTGTTGCTGCTCACGCGCAAGGCGCGGCTGGGCGCGAACCGCTGATTCAGGCCCGGTCCGGCGGCTCGTAGGGATCGAGCGCGCGGCAGGGTCCCAGCACGGTGGCGAGCACCATCCCCTGGCGCAGCTCGCGCGCGGTGCGCAGCTGCGGCCGCAAGGGATGGTGCCGGCGCGCCGCCTGCGCCTGCTGCCGGCGCGCTTCGGCGAGGCGCTGCTGCTGGCGGGCGAGGGCGCGTTCCTCACGGGTGCGGTCCGCCGAACGGGGCGGCGCTTCCACCCAGTGCCGCGGCACCTCGGGCGCGGCCGTGGGCACCGGCGTGCGGCCCCACTCCACGTCCAGCGGCGCTTCGCGCAGCGCCGGCGGCAACGGGCGCACCGGTTGCGGCGCCGGTTCCGGCTCGGGCTCCAGCGTGAAGTCGTCCTCGATCGTGCCCAGCGGACGCGGCGGCTTGCGCACGCGCTGGATGATGTGGAAGACCACCCAGCCCACGAGGGCCAGGAGCCAGACGAAGACTTCGAGGCCGGCCATGCGTCAGCGCGGGTTGCGTCCCGCGGGATCCTCGCCCTCGCCGGCGATGCTGCCGCGCATCTCGGTGTCGGCCTGCAGGTTGCGCATGCGGTAGTAGTCCATGATGCCCAGGTTGCCCTGGCGGAAGGCCTCGGCCATCGCGCGCGGCACTTCCGATTCGGCCTCGACCACGCGCGCGCGCATCTCCTGCTCCAGCGCCACCGCCATCGCGCGGCGCTCTTCGGCCTTGGCCTGCGCGATCTGCTTGTCCGCGTTGGCCTGGTCGATCTGCAGCTTGGCGCCGATGTTCTCGCCCACGTCCACGTCCGCGATGTCGATCGACAGGATCTCGTAGGCGGTGCCGGCGTCCAGGCCCTTGTTCAGGATGTGCTTGGAGATGAAGTCCGGGTTCTCCAGCACGCTCTTGTGGTTGTCCGACGAGCCGATCGTGCTCACCATGCCTTCGCCGACGCGCGCGATGATCGTCTCCTCGCCGGCGCCGCCCACCAGCCGGTCGATGTTGGTGCGCACCGTCACGCGCGACACTGCGATCAGCTGGATGCCGTCCTTGGCCACCGCGGCGATGCGCGGCGTCTCGATCACCTTGGGCAGCACCGACATCTTCACCGCCTCCAGCACGTCGCGGCCGGCGAGGTCGATCGCCGCGGCGCGCTTGAAGGGCAGGGGGATGCTGGCCTTGTCGGCCGAGATCATGGCGTTGACCACGCGCACCACGTCGCCGCCGGCGAGGTAGTGGGCTTCCAGGTCGTTCAGCGGCAGGTCCAGCCCCGCCTTCACGGCGCTGATGCGCGCGGTGACCAGCGTGCCCGGCGGCACGCGGCGCAGCCGCATGGCCACCAGCGTGAACAGGCCCACGTAGGCGCCCGACGCCCAGGCGGCGATCCACAGCCGCACCGGCACCAGCCACAGCACCACCGCCGCGATCGCGATGATCACCACGAGGAACAAGCCCCCGCCGAACAGTCCTTCGATCCCCATCATCCGTTCCCTTCCTGGCCCTGGGCCTTTTGCACCACCACGCGGTTTCCGTCCACGCGGATCACGACCACCGGTTCCCCGGCGGCCAACAGTTCACCCTCCGTCACGACGTCGACGCGCCGCCCCTCGATCTCCGCGACGCCCGCGGGCCGCAGCATCGAGCGCGTCTGGCCATGCTTGCCGAGCAGCGAGACATCCGACTCCGGCGCCGAGGCATAGCCTTCGGGGCCGCGCAGCTGCGTCTCCAGCACCAGCTTGCGGCCGACGGGCAGCTTCACGAGAAAGCGCATCAACACCAGGCTGAGACCGAGCGCCACCACCAGTGCCAGCCCGACGCGCACGCCCACGGTGGCGACCAGCTGCGCGGTGTTGCCGGGGCCGATCATGCTCATCACCAGTCCCGCGAGCAGGGCCGCGATGCCCAGCACGCCGGCGATGCCGAAGCCGGGGATCACCAGCAGTTCGAGCAGCAGCAGCACGATGCCGGTGGCGAGCAGCAGCAGCTCCTCCCACCCCGCCAGCGCCACGAGCCAGTGTCCCCAGAGGAACAGGCCCAGGCTCGCCAGGCCCACGGCGCCGGCGAAACCGAAGCCGGGCGTGCGCAGTTCGACCAGGATGCCCAGCATCGCCACCGACACCAGCAGCGAGCTGAGCACGGGGTGCGTGAGAACGCGCACCACTTCCTCCGCCCAGTTCGGTTCCACCGGCCGCACCTCGGCGCCGGCCAGGCCGGCGCGCGCCAGGGCGTCGGCCAGCGTGTCGGCCCGGAAATCGATCACCTTGTGCGCCAGCGCCTCGTCGGTGGTGAGGGTCAGGAGCTTGCCTTTCTCCACCAGCCCGGGAATCACCACGTCGGCGTCCACCATCGCTTCCGCGATGGCGGCGGGGCGGCCGCGGCGGTCGGCGGTGGCGCGGAATTCCTTGCGCACGTAGGAGACGGTCTTCTCCTCGGTCGGCAGGGCCGCGCCGCCGGTGCCGCTGATCTGCACCGGCGTGGCCGCGCCCATCGTGCTGCCGCCCGCCATGGCGATGCGGTGGCTCGCCAGCGCGATCAGGGCGCCGGCGGAGATCGCCCGCTTGTTGACGAAGGCGAGCGTCTGCACCTTGCTGTCGATCAGCGTGTCGCGGATCTGCACGGCGGCGTCGACGCGACCGCCGAAGGTGTTGATCTCCAGCACCAGCGCCGCGGCGCCGTCGCGCTCGGCCTGGCGCACCGCACGCTGCACGTAGGGCGCGAGGCCGAGGTCGATCGTGCCGTCGATCGCCACCCGGTACACGAAGGGCCGGGCCGTCTGGGCCTGCGGCGCCCACAGCGGCGCCAGGCCCAGGAACAGGCAGAGGAGCCACAGCAGCGGCCGCGCAAAGGTTCGCATGGGCCGAGTCTAAGCGCCCCGGTGCGCACCTGCCCAGCCGTCTAGAGGATGGGTGCGAGCAGCGCCGTCATGCGCTCGCGCGCTTTCTCCAGCGGCGGGCGGCGCTGCCAGTCCTCGAGCGTCACGCGCCGGCAGCGCGCCAGGTCCGCCTCGAACACGCGAGTGAGCTGCGCGGTGAAGGCGGTGTCGTAGACGTTGAGGTTCGCCTCGTCGTTCAGGTGGAAGGAGCGCGGGTCGAAGTTGGTCGATCCCACGGAGGACAGCAGGCCGTCGACCAGCACCATCTTGCAGTGGTACATGGTGGGCTCGTAGACGTGGATCTCCGCGCCGGCTTCCAGCAACTCGCCCCACAGCGCGCGCGAGGCATGCCGCACCGTCGGCTGGTCGGTGTGCTTGCCGGGCGTGATCACGCGCACCCGCACGCCGCGCTCCAGCGCCGCCACCAGCGCCAGCCGCGCCATCTCGTCGGGCACGAAGTAGGCGCTGGCGATGTCGATCGACTTCACGGCGGCCGTGATCGCGATCAGGTACATCAGCTGCATGCTCTCGCTGCCGCCGCTGGGGGAGCTGTGGAACATCTGCGCGCGCTGGTCGCCCGCGGGCTGCAACTCGGGGAAGTAGTCGCTGCCGTGCAGGATCACGCCGGTGGTCTTGCTCCAGTTGGAGAGCATCACGCTCTGCATCTGCGCGACCACCGGGCCTTCGACGCGGAAGTGGCAGTCGCGCCAGTGGTCGGCATCCTCGGCGTTGCCGGTCCAGGGTTCCGCAATGCCCACGCCGCCGGTGAAGCCCACGCAGCCGTCGACGATCAGCAGCTTGCGGTGGGTGCGGTTGTTCATGCGGCCGAGGTTGTACCAGCGCAGGGGGTGGAACATGTGGGCCTCGACGCCCGCGTCCTTCATGCGCTGCATCAGCGCGCGGTCCACCTGGATGCTGCCCACCCAGTCCAGCAGCACGTGCACCTTCACGCCGGCGCGGGCGCGTTCGGACAGCGCCTCGGCGAACTCCTCGCCGATCTCGCCGGACCAGTAGATGAAGGTCTCGAACAGCACCGTCTTCTTCGCGCCGCGGATCGCCTCCAGCATGGCGGGGAAGATCTCGCGGCCGTTCATGAGGGCCGTGGTGCGGTTGCCCTCCGTGATGTCGGGCCCGAGCAGCATGCCCATCGCGCGGAAGAACTGCGGATCGTCCACCGGGTACAGGTGCGGGATGCCCTGCGAGACGCGCTTCTCGCCCGCGCTCAGGTTGAGGTAGACGACCGCCACCACCAGCGCCAGGACGATGCTCGCGAAGATCCACATGACGGACGGAAGGGACGGCAGGGAAGAAGCTGCCCATCCTACCCAAGCCCGGCCATTCCGTGGGGCGCTTACCAGGTGTCGATGGGGGCGGGGCCGTCCCGCGGAGCGACGCGCGTGGAGGCGAGGCCGCGCAGCAGCCACTCGCGCGTGGCCGCGGGGTCGATCACCGCGTCGATCTCCAGCGTGGCCGCCATGTTCATCGCCTCGCCCGCCGCGTAGTGCTTCGCCACGAGCCGCGCGAACAACGCGTCGCGCTCCGGGCCTTCCGGCACGGCCTCGAGCTCCTTGCGGTAGCCCAGCCGCACCGCCCCTTCCAGGCCCATGCCGCCGAACTCGCCGCTGGGCCAGGACACGGTGGCCGCGGGCACGTGGAAGCCGCCGGCGGCCATGGCCATCGCGCCCAGGCCGTAGCCCTTGCGCAGCACCCCCGCGAAGAAGGGAACCCGCAGGTGCGCGGCGGCGACGAACATGCGGCTCACATGGCGTACCTGGGCCCGCTCCTCGATGGCGGGCCCCACCATGAAGCCGGGCGTGTCGACCAGGCTCACCAGCGGCAGGCCGTGGGCGTTGCACAGCTGCATGAAGCGGGCGGCCTTGTCGGCCGCGTCGGCGTCGATGGCGCCGCCCAGGTGCAGCGGATTGCTGGCG
>JAEZEB010000237.1 GCA_023438115.1 Pseudomonadota bacterium
GCCGTGCACCGCGCGGTGCTCTCGCCCGTGCTGGCGCGCAGCGAGGCGCCAGCGCGGCCGCCGCTGGCCGTGACCCTGCTTCAACGAATGCCGATGCTGCGGCGCATCCCGGCCCGCCTCGTCGGGATCGGCGTGCGGCCGGAACGGGTGCGACTGCCGCGCTGAGCCGCAGCCGTTGTGCACCAAAGTGCTCGCCACGCCCGCGCGGCCGCTGCGCGACGACAGCCGCGTGCGACCATGGCTGACTGCGCCCGCGCCAGGAGGCGCCAAGCTGGCGGCATGGCCCGCACACCCGCTCCGCCGAAGCCGCCGTACCGCTCGGACCCCAACCGCTGGGACGACGAGACCTGGCTGATGCCCCTGCCCGTGCCGGATGCGCGCGAGGGTGGCGAATCGACCTGGGCGCTCTGGCACGAAGCGGCCCGGCAGCTGGATGTCGGGTTCGCGCCCACGCAGCCTTCGGCCCCGGCGCCGCTGACCTCCTCGCCGGCGCGCGCGGAACCCGGGACGGGCAGCGCCCGCCCTCTCACCGCCGACGCCGTGATGACGATCGCGCGGCGCCAGAACCGCGTCTGCCCGCGCCCCGCCGCCTGGACCGAGCTGTACCGGCTGCTCGAAGGCGAGCGCTACGCCGACCTGCAGCCGCCGCCGGTGGAGCCCTGGATCTGGACCAAGCTCTCGCACCTGCAGAAGCGCCTGCGCCTGCGCGAGCACATCGAGTGGGCCGAGCGCCACGGCCTGCTGGCCGAGGTCGCCCGCTTCATCGAGGACCTGCCGGAGGAGGAATGGGTGCACATGGGATGACACGCGGACGGCGTCTCCTCGCCCGGCCTGCGCGCCGCCATCAGCGCGCCACCATGAACCCCGCGAAGAACCGCGCCAGCGCGGCGTGCGCGTCCAGCGGCAGCACGTGCGCGATGTACTGGTCCGGCCGCACGACCACCAGCGCGCCACGCGCGCGGTCGACGCAGCGCAGGTCGAAGATGTCGGCGCCGCTCTTCCGGTCGGGGCTGAAGACCTTCTCGTAGTCGAACAGGCCGTGCCGGCCCTTGCGCGGCAGCAGCAGCGCGGGCATGGATTCGATCGCGAGCTCGCGGTGGTCCTGCTGGAAGATGGCGCGCAGGTCGAACACCGCGTCGGGGTCGGCGCCGGCGGGCGTGTATTTGCGCACGGGCGAATCGGGCGACTCCTCCAGGAAGCGGCACAGCGCGCGGACGCCGGACTGCGCGTCGCGATCGTCGTTGGCACCCGCGAAGGCATACAGGCGCCAGCGCCCGTCGGCCTTGCCGGCATGTCCCAGCTGCACGGGCTTGGCATCGGTGATGCGCACCACGGGCGCGGAGTGGAAGCGGGTGCCGATCACGAAGCCGGTGGCCAGCGACTGGTGTTCGTCCTCGCCGCGGATGATCGAAGGACGGTAGTGCGTGCCCATGCCCGCGGTGAAGCGGCCGTGGCGCTCGAAGTACTTCTGGAACTCCTTCGGGTCCACGCCTTCCGTGTCGCCGGCCGCCGCCTGCTTCGCGCGGTCGCTGAACATCTTCGCCCACTCGCGGTCGAAGTCGATCAGCTCCTGGGCCGCGGGCTGGCGCTCTTCGGAATAGGTGTGCAGCAGTTCGGGCACGCACTGCCCGCGCAGCACGGAAGCGAGCTTCCACCCGAGGTTGAAGGTGTCCTGCATGGAGAAGTTCATGCCCTGCCCGGCCTTCGGGCTGTGCGTGTGGCAGGCGTCGCCCGCGATGAACACGCGCGGCAGGCGCGAGCCGGCGTCCTGCGCCGGCACGTCGTCGTACTTGTCGCAGATGCGCTGGCCGATCTCGTAGACGGACCACCAGGGCACCTCCTTCACCTCTAGCTTGAAGGGATGCAGGATGCGCTGGGCGGTGGCGACCAGGTGTTCCAGCGTGATGCCGCGGTTCGCGACGCGCTCTTCCTCGCCCAGCTTGTCCATCTCCACGTACAGGCGCACCAGGTAGCCGCCCTCGCGCGGGATCACCAGCAGGTTGCCGTGCGCAGACTGCACGGCCGACTTGTAGCGGATGTCGGGGAAGTCGGTGACGGCCAGCACGTCCATCACGCCCCAGGCCTGGTTGGCCGAATCGCCCACGAGCTGCCGGCCGATGGACTTGCGCACGGCGCTGCGCGCGCCGTCGCAGCCGACGACGTAGCGCGCCTTCACCGTCTCCACCTGGCCGGCATGCGCGGCATCGGTGCGCTCCAGCCTCACCGTGACCGGATAGTCCGCGGCGCCCGCGTCCACGGAGAGATCGAGGAAGCGGCGCGCATAGTGCGGCTGCAGCCGGCTGGGCGACTGGCGCATGGTGTCGAGGTAGAAGTCGTGCACGCGCGCCTGGTTCAGCACCACGTGCGGGAACTCGGACAGGCCGTCCTCGGTGTCCTGCACGCGGCCATGCCGCACGATCTTCCCGGCGTCCTTCTCGTCCGGCTTCCAGAAGGTGACCTCGTTGATCCAGCAGGCCTCCTTGAGCACCCGCTCGGCGAAGTTGAAGGCCTCGAACATCTCCATGGTGCGGCAGGCGATGCCGTCGGCCTGGCCCAGCTGCAGCGGCCCCTCCTTCTGCTCCACGATGCACGTGCGGATGTCGGGAAAGGCGGCAAGCTGCGCCGCCAGCGTCAGGCCCGCCGGGCCGCTGCCGACGACCAGCACGTCGACCTGCGCCGGAACCGCGTCGGTGTACGGCAGCGCCTGGGGCGAAGCTTCATGGAGGTGGGGATCGCCGGGCCGGAAGCCGTCGAGGTGGAATTGCATCGCTCTGCTCTCTGGTGGGGGACGGCGGGAGCCGCCGAATATCGTCAGTATGCTGATGATTAGTATAGTGAGAGAATAGCCGACCACCGGCCCGGGTTATCCATGACGCGCGCTCAGCCCCGCAAGACCTCCGCTTCGCCCCGCCGCATTGAACTCGATGCGCAGCCGGGCCATCGCATCCGGCGCCTGCAGCAGGTGGCCGTCGCCATCTTCATGCAGGAAGCGGCCGCTTCGGGCGTCACGCCCGTGCAATTCGCCGTCCTGCTCACGCTGTCGAGCCAGCCCGGTATCGACCAGCGCACGCTGGCACGGGCCGTGAGCTTCGACACCTCGACCATCGGCGGCGTCATCGACCGGCTGGAGGCGCGCGGGCTGCTCGCGCGCAGCCTGTCGCCGGAGGACAGGCGCGTGCGGCTGCTGCACCTCACGCCCGATGGCGAGGCGCTGCTCGCCGAAGTCACCCCTTCCGTGCAGCGCACGCAGGAGCGCATCCTCGAAGCGCTGCCGGCCGCGCAGCGCAAGGAGTTCATGCGGATGATGCAGGTGGTGATCACGCACCACGCGGAGCTCGGCGAGGCCGACGTGGCCGGGCTGTGACGCTCAGGCCTGCGCGGGGCCCGCGCCCAGCGCGTGGCTCAGCGCGGCGGCCTGGCCCTTCAGCAGCCGCGTCAGGCGCGGCAGCGCCTTCTCGTCGAAGCGGCTTTCGGGGATGGTGACGCACAGCGCGCCGATCACGCCGGAAGCGTCGCGCACGGGCGCCGACAGGCCTACGGCGCCGGCCACGTTCTGCCCGCGCGTCATCGCATAGCCCTGGGAGCGCACCTGCGCGAGCTCCTGCGGGATGCGCGCGAGCGGCCGCGCCTTGCCGCGCGCCGGCTGCGCCCGTTCGCGTTCGAGCGCGCGCTGCTGCACCTCGTCCGGCAGGAAGGCGAGGATCCCGCGCCCCGGCGCACCCCACAGCAGCGGCGAGCGGCGGAACAGCGCCACCTCGTAGCGCAGCGGGTGGCTGCCGTACACCACCTTGGCGATCATGAAGTCCAGTTCGCCGGCATCGCGCAGCGACAGCATGCAGGTCTCGTCGCAACCGTCCACCACCGCCTGCATGAAGCCGCCGGCGATCTCCGTGACCTGCGCGCGCGAACTCACCAGACCCGCGATGCGGAAGAACTCCAGGCCCACGCCGTAAGTGCGCCCGCCCGCGCCGCGCTCGACGAAGCCCTGCTCCGCCAGCAAGGCCAGCAGGCGATGGGTAGTGGAAGGCGGCAGCGCCATGCGCGCGGCGACGTCGCTCAGGCCCAGGGGCCCATCGGCTTCGGCAAGCACGCGCAGCAGCAATGCCACGCGCGCCACGGTTCCGGATGAAGTGGTCGATTCCTGGAGGTCTTTGGCCATGGTGTTAAGATTTCCGTCAATCGATATTTTATTCCGTTAATCGGAAATGACAAGACAGCAACTCACGGGATTCATAGGCGTCGGCCACATGGGGCGCGGCATCGCCTCGCGCCTGCTGCGCGCCGGCCGGCCGCTGCTGGTGTTCGACCTGGACGCCGCGGCCTGCCGCACGCTGCAGGACGAAGGCGCGCAGGTGGCGGCCTCGGCCGTCGACGTGGCGCGCCAAGCGGAAGTCGTGTTCCTGTGCCTGCCCTCCGTGGCGGCGCAGCAGCAGGTGGCCGAGGCCATCGCGCGGGCGTCGCAGGAACTGGCCGTGCGCACGGTGGTCGATTGCTCCACCGTCGGCCCCGAGGCCGTGCGCCGGCTGCAACGCGACCTGCGCCCGCGCGGCATCGGTGTCGTGGACGCGCCGGTGAGCGGCGGCGCGCGCGGCGCGCAGGCTGGCACGCTGTCCATCATGTGCGCCGGGCCGCAGCACGCGCTGGACGCGGCGATGCCGTTGCTGCGCGCCATCTCCGACGTGATCTTCGACCTGGGCTCCGAGCCGGGCGCCGCGCAGCTGTGCAAGCTCGCCAACAACGCCGTTTCCGCCGCCGGCATGGTGGCGGCCTGCGAAGCCATGGTGCTGGGCGTGAAGGCGGGCCTGCCCGCGGACACGCTGCTGGCCGCCATCAACGCCGGCTCCGGGCGCAACGTGGCGACGGAGCAGAAGCTGCCGCGCCACGTGCTCACGGGCAGCTTCGACTTCGGCGGGCCGATCGGCCTGATGCTGAAGGACCTGCAGCTGTACCTCGAACAGGCCAGCGCGCTGGGCGTGCCCGGCACGATGACCGCGGCGACCCTCGAGGCCTGGCAGCGCGCGGTGGACCGCACCGGCCACGCCGCCGACTACACGCAACTCATCCAGCCCATGGAACAGGACGCCGGCGTCCTGGTCCGCAACCCCGCACAAGCATGACATTCGGATTGAAGGACAGGGTCGCCATCGTCACCGGCGCCGCCGGCGGCATCGGCTCCGCCACCGCGAAGATGCTCGCCGCCGAAGGCGCGCGCCTGGTGATCGTCGACCGCAACGAGGAACCGCTCGAAGCCCTCGCCGGCGAGCTGCGCGAAGCCGGGACCGACGTGCTCGCGCGCCGGCTCGACGTGACAGATGCGCCCGCCTACGAGGAACTGGTCGCGGATGCGGATGCACGCTTCGGCGGCATCGACCTGCTGGCCAGCGTGGCCGGCGGCGGCATGCCGCAGACGCTCAGGACCATGCGGCACGAGGACTGGATGTCGGTGCTGAACCTCAACCTGAGCGCACCGTTCAACGGCATCCGCGCGGTGCACGCGTCGATGCGCAAGCGCGGCGGCGGCGCCATCGTCACCGTGGCTTCGCTCGCGTCCATCCGCATGTCGCTGAACAACGGCATCAGCTACACCGCCGCCAAGTCGGGGCTGCTGGGACTCACGCGCCATGCCGCGTTCGAGCTCGGCCCCGACAACATCCGCGTCAACGCGGTGCTGCCCGGCCCGGTCCTTACCGGCCAGATCAAGGCCAAGATGGCCCCGGAGCGCATCGCCCGCGTCGCCGGCGAGCTGCCCCTGGGCCGCTGGGTGCGGCCCGAGGAAGTGGCCGCGTCCATCCTCTTCTTCTGCTCGGACCTCTCGAGCGCCTGCACGGGCACGCACGTCGTCGTCGACGGCGGCATGCACATCGGCGCGCCGGTCTCGCGTGAGGAGTACCTGCGGCACCGCGACCAGCCTGCCGCTTCCCATCCCCAGGAGTGAACTGAATGTCGGAAAAAATGATCGAGATCGCCACCGCGTTCCGCACGCCGCTGCGGCTGAACGCCAAGGCCGGCGACAAGATCCTCATCATCACGGACACCGCGATGGACCCCCTGTTGTGGCAGGGCCTGTCCACCGCGGCGACCATGATGGAGATGGAGCCCACGGTGGCCGTCATGCTGCCGCGCGAGCGGCATGCCATGGACCCCAACAGCCCGATCTGCCGCGCGGCGCTGGATCCGGCCGTGGACCTGGTCATCTATCTCACCAGCACCGCGCTCGCGCACGCGCCGCTGACCGAGGAACTGGTGCAGGCCGGCAAGCGCTTCATCCTGATGGAAGAACTCACCGCGCCGATGCTCGCGCGCGGCGGCCCCGCCTGGGCCGACTACGACGCGATCAACCGCCTGGGCCTGAAGATCGCCAAGGTCTTCACCGAAGGCAGGACGGTGCGCGTGACCTGCCCCAACGGCACGGACCTCACCGCCAGCATCGAAGGCCGCGTGGGCCGCTCGATCGCGGGCATCCCGATCTCCATGCGTCCGGGCGGCGGCGGCGGAGGCGCCTTCCCGGACGGCGAGGCGCACGTGTGCCCGGTCGAGGGCACCGGCGAAGGCCGCGTGGTGTTCGACCTCACCGCCCACTCCGTGGGCGCGCTCAAGGAACCGATCATCCTGACGGTGGAAAAAGGCATGGTCACGAAGATCGAGGGCGGCCACCAGGCGCAGATCTGGGCCGACATCCTGCGCCGCGCCGACGATCCGCTCAGCTACAACTGCCCGGCCGAAGTGTCGATCGGCCTGAACAAGAACGTGGTGCCCACGGGCTCCATGCGCACCGACAAGAAGATGTACGCCACCTCGCACATCGGCGTGGGCGACACCATCGTGCTGGGCGGCAACTGCCACGCCAAGCTGCGGCTCGAAGGCGTGATCCGCCATCCCGAGATCTCGGTGGACGGCCTCGTGCTCACGCGCGGCGGCCGCATCCTGCTGGACGACTGAACTCACGAACAAGGAGACCCGACATGAAGTTCACCCGACGCCAACTCTCCCTGCTGGGCCTGGGCCTGGGCCTGTCCGCCGCCACCGGCCTGCACGCGCAGGGCAGCGCCTATCCCACCCGCGCCGTGAAGCTGATCAACCCGTTCCCGCCCGGCTCGCCGGTGGATGCGGTGGCCCGCCTCGTGCAGCAGATCCTCAACGACGCGTGGAGCCAGCCCGTGGTGGTGGAAAGCAAGCCCGGCGCCGGCGGCACCCTGGGCTCCGACCTGGTCGCGAAGGCCGCGCCGGACGGCCACACGCTGCTGGTGACGTCCTCGTCCAGCCACGCCATCGCGCCCTCGGTGCGCAAGCAGATGCCCTTCGATGCGCGCAAGGACTTCACGCCGCTGGCGCAGGTCGGCATCGGCCCGACCATGGTGGTCGTGCACCCCTCGGTGCCGGCGAAGACGCTGGCCGAACTGGTGCAGTACGCCAAGGCCAATCCGGGCAAGCTGGCCTACGCCTCGTCCGGGCCGGGCACGATCCTGCACCTGATGGGCGAGCTTTTCACCTCGAAGACCGGCATCGAGATGCTGCACGTGCCCTACAAGGGCGCGGTGCCGGCGGCGACCGACCTGCTGGGCGGCCAGGTGCAGGTGATGTTCGATTCGATCTCCAACGCCACGCCGCAGGTGAAGGCGGGCAAGCTCCGCGCGCTGGCCGTGATCACACCGGAACGCTCGGCGCAGCTGCCGGACGTGCCCACCGTGGCCGAGGCGGGCTTCGCGGGCATCGACTTCCCCACCTGGATCGGCATGTTCGGCCCTGCCGACCTGCCGGCCGACGTGTCCAGCCAGGTGATCCGCCTGCTGGAGCAGGCGTTCCGCAAGCCCGAGCCGCGCGAGCGCCTGCTGCAGGCAGGCATCCTGCCGGCGCTGGTGACGGGCGATGCTTTCGCGAAGCAGCTGGAGAAGGACCAGGCGACGGTCGCCGCGCTGGTCAAGCAGGCGAAGATCCCGCTGCTGTAAGAGGGGGTGGTCAGACGGGGCCGGCCGCATCCGCGGCCAGCGCCCGCTGCGCCGCGTTCTCCATCCCGATCGCACGATCGAAGCGCTCCAGGCCCAGCTCGTTGAGCACGCGCTTGAAGCGGCCGGCCACCGCGGGCCGCAGCAACGCGAGATGCGCGCACACACGCGCCGAAGCGCTTGCGAGTTCCGCGTCCGGCACGCACTCCCAGGCCAGGCCCCAGGCCTGCGCCTGCGCGGCCGAGAACTCGCCACCCAGCAACATCAGGGCCTTCGCGCGGCCCAGGCCCGCGTGCGCCTGCAGCGTGGCACTGAGCCCGCCCGTGACGAAGACGCCCAGCGATGCTTCCGGCAGGCGGAAGCGCGCACTTTCGGCGGCGATCACGATGTCGGCATCGAGCATCCACTCGAGTCCCGCACCGACGGTCCAGCCGTGCACCGCGGCGACGACGGGCTTGGGCAGGGCGACCAGCGCCTGCGCCACGGCCTGCACCAGGCGCAGGTCTTCGTCCGTCGGTGGCGCACTCACGTCGCGCCCGGCGCAGAAGGCGCGGCCCTCGCCACGCAGCAGCAGCACGCGCACGGCGTCGTCGGCCGCCGCGGATTCGATCGCGGCCAAAAGCTCGCGCGCAAGATCGTTGTCGATCGCATTGAGCTTGGCGGGGCGGTTGAGCGACACGGTCATCATCGCGTCCTGCCTGTGCACGAGGAGCCTGGACGTGGTCATGACGCGCCCTCAGCGTCCCGCCGCATGGGCAGCCGTCGCGGCGACGGCGCCGGCCACGTCGACATCCTCTTCGCCCACGCCGGGCGGCAGCACGATCACGCCATCCGCATCCGCAACCAAGGTGGCGCCGGGCGTGAAGGCCGCGCCGCCGAAGCGCAGCGGCCCGTCCACCTCTCCGCTGCCGCCGCGGTCGGCGCGGCGTGGCACCGTGCCCAGCGCCTTCACGCCGATGTCCATGGCATCGAGCTCGTCGCGGTCACGCACCCAGCCGTTCACCACGACGCCGCACCAGCCATTGCGGCTGGCGATCTCGCCCATCACGTCACCGAATACCGCGCGCCACGGCAGGCCCGCGGCGTCGACCACCAGCACGCAGCCCTCGCCCGGCTGCTGCACCAGCTCGCGCAACGGTCCCAGGCCGCCGTCGCACCGCACGGTGCGGATGCGGCCGGAGAAGCGCCGCCGCCGCCCGAAGCCCTGGAAAGGCAGTTCGCATACCTGCGCATCGGCGCAGGCGTCACACAGGTCGGTGGTCTTGGCGGGCATTGGGCAACTCTGGAGAACGGCAACGCCGCGATGGTAGCGGCGCGGCCTCGCCAGCGACTGCGCTATCCTCGCCGCTCCCCGCCACGCCCACCATGGATCCTCTCCTCCTCGCCGTCGCCGCGCTCGTCGCTTTCTGGATGCTGAAGGCGCGCGAGCAACGCGCGCGCATCGCGCTGCTCGCGCAATTCCTTTCCCGCTTCCGCATCGAGAAGAACATGGAGACGCTCACGCAGGGCTACCTGCGCGCGCTGGGCGAGACCGATCCCGTGCGGCAGCAGCAGGTGTGGGATCTCCTGGGCAACGCGGAGCGTGAACTTTGCACGCAGGTGGGACGGCTGGCCGCCGACTTCGCCTCGGCCGATGCGGCGCAGACGCGCGTGAGCAAGCTTCCGATGTGGCTGCCGTTCGCGTCCCTGCTCTTCCCCAGCTTCGACATGCGCGAGGCCCTGGCGCTGCATGCGCGCGGCATCTGCCGCGCGATCGACTCGGATCCGGGCATATCCCCGCGCGACCGTGCGTTCGCCATCTCGGCGGAACTGTTCCTGCTGCAACACACCTGCCACTGGTTCTGCAAGTCGCGGCTGGTCGCCTCGGCCCGCATGCTGGCGCGCCATCGCACGTCCTACGAGCAGGTGGTCGCGGCCCTATGGCCGGACACGCGGTCGGAGTACCTGGCCCTGGTCGGGCTCAGCGGGCGGGGATGACGGGATAATCCCGTTTTGCCTCCGTCCCGCTTGCAGCCTTGACCACCACCGATCCCGCCGGCCCGGCCCCGCTCACCCCGGAAGACTTCGACGCGCTCGACGCCGAGCTCGACCTGCTGCGCGAGCACGACGACGAAATCCCGCAGTGGGAGTTCTGCGAGGGCTTCCTCGCGGCCCTCGTCTGCATGCGCCGCGAAGTGCCGCCCGAGGAATACTGGCCCGTGCTGCTGGGTGAGGACTTCCGCCCCATGGAGCACATGGAGTTCGTCTGGCGCTGGCATCGCCGCCGGCAGGAGATCGCCACCGCGCTCGACGCGCCGGTGGAACTGCTGGAGGACGAGCGCACCTACCATCCCGAGGCGCTCGACACGCGCGGCGCCATCCTGAGCCTGCCGCCCGAGGAACGCACCGAGGGCGACCTCGACAACGTGCCCGCCTACGCGCAGGTCTGGGCGCTCGGCTTCATGTACGCGGTGGAGAGCTGGCCCGAGGACTGGCAACCGCCGCGCGACGACGATGCCGCCGAGATCCTGGATGCCGCGCTGGAAGACATCGTGGCGCTCACGGAAGGCGACCGCGGCGTTCCCACGCTGTCGATGTACGCCGAGGACGGCCCGCCCAGCGTGAGCGACGAGCGCCTCGACGCGCTGGCCACCGGCATCTGGGCCGTCTACTCGCTGCGGCAGCTGTGGCGCAGCCTGGGGCCGCGCACCGAGCCCGTCCGCAAGGAACCCGAGCCGGGCCGCAACGATCCCTGCCCTTGCGGCAGCGGCAAGAAGTACAAGAAATGCCATGGGGCGGGATGACGCGGCCTTGAAGGTGCTGCGCTGCGAGGACATCGCCTCGCACGCCGGCTTCCGGCGCCTGTCGACCATCGCGGGCCTCGCGGTGGACCTGCGCTACGCCGGCCCGCACAACTTCGTCGGCTTCGATCTCTACGGCTCGCTCGATTGCGCCTGGCTGCACCATCTCGCCGCCGAGGGCCTGGAGCGCGCCGTGGCCTTCCTCGCGCGCGAGGCGCCCGGCCACCGCCTGCTGGTGCTGGACGCGCTGCGGCCACACCGCGTCCAGGTGCGCCTGTGGGAGCACCTGGAAGGCACGGACCTGCGCGAGTACATCGCGGATCCGGCGCGCGGCTCGATCCACTCCTTCGGGATGGCCCTCGACGCGACACTGCTCGGCCCCGACGGGCGCGAACTCGACATGGGCACCGGCTTCGACGAGATGCGCGAGCTCTCCCACCCGCGCCTGGAAGAACGGCATCTCGCCAGCGGCGAGCTCACGCAGGCGCAGGCGCGCAACCGCCGGCTGCTGCGCGAAGCCCTGTGCACCAGCGGCTTCCAGGGCATAGCCAACGAGTGGTGGCACTTCGACATGCTGGACCGCAGCCACGTGCGGCAGCATTTCACGCGGGTGGATTGAGGCTGCGGCGTCGGGGTGAGCGCGCGAAGCGCCGAACCCCGACATTCCATGCACCGACGCCTCACGCCGGTGGACGGAGCCGGGCAGCCATGAGCTGCGCGGACGGCCCATAGCTCGCGAGCTTGGCCGCGATGCCCGCATGCGGCGGCGCTTCCGGCACGAAGCCGAATTGCTGCCAGTACGGTACCGAGCCCTGGATCGCGACGAGGCACGCGCGCTCGAAACCCGCGGCATTCGCGGCTTCCAGCACCGATCGCACGAGCCGCTGTCCCGCGCCCGTGCCGCGTCCGGCGCGGGCCACCGCGAGGTCATGGAGATACAGCGTGTCGGGAGCGGCCGGAAGCGCGCAGCCCGGCGCATCCAGCGCCGGCAGGTCCGGAAAGGCGACCGGCACGGCGATGAGGTAGCCGAGCACCGCACCTTCCGTTTCCGCGACCAAACAGGTCGCGGGCGAGGCCTCCACCTTGGCACGCAGGGACTGCGCCGACTCCGGCACGATGTCCGTGTAGCACTGGTCCTGGATCCGCAGGACGTCGGGCATGTGCGCGTCCTGCAGCCGTCGAATCTGCAGCATGGCCCGATGATGCCCGCGCCGTCCGCCTGCTGCAGGGAGCCGCGCACACGACCCCATGCCGGAGTCGGGACTCAGTCCGCGCCGCCCGCGAACTGCGCCAGCGCCGGACCCGCGAGCCGGTAGCGCACCCATTCGTCCATCGGCCAGGCACCGATGGAGCGGTAGAACTGCAATGCAGGCTCGTTCCAGGTCAGCACGCTCCACTCGAAACGGCCGCAACCCTCGGCGACGGCGATGCGCGCGAGGTGCTGCAGCAAGGCCTTGCCCGCGCCGACCTTGCGATGCGCCGGCGTGAGGTACAGGTCTTCCAGGTACAGGCCCTTGCGGCCCTGCCAGGTGGAATAGTTGAAGAAGTAGACGGCGAAGCCGGCCTCCACGCCGTCCACGCTGCAGATCAGCGCGCGCGCCGGACCTTCGCCGAAGAGCGACTGGCGCAGGTCCGCCTCGGTGGCGACGACTTCGTCCTCGGCGCGCTCGTAGGCGGCGAGCTCGCGGATGAAGCGCAGGATCAGCGCGACGTCGTCGGCTTGCGCGGGTCGGATCGTGATGTTCGGCATGCGGGCTTCAGGAGCGTTGGAACTGCCGCAGGTCCAGCGGCCACGCGTTGCCCAGCCAGGCGGCGTGGTCGGTGTGGTCCTGGTAGTCGTTGCCGGTGAGGCCATGCACCAGCACGTCGAGTCCGCCGCGATGCGCATCGAGCCAGGGCACCACGCGGTCGAACTCCGCGGCGGAGAAGGCGATCTGGCAGCTCCAGCGCGGATGCGGCCCCACGGGCCGCTCGTGCACGCGGCCGACCGCCACCCGGAACAGGCGCCCGGCCTCTTCGCAGAGCGCGCGGGCCTGGTCGACGGTGGCGGCGTCGAAGTACACATGGGCGTGGTAGGCCGCGTAGACGTTTTCGGGACGGCGGGGCATGCCGCCATTGTGGTCGACAAAACCGGACACGTGATCGGGAACGACATGTCCCATTCCGGCGAGCCGCGCCCGCACGGAAAACCCAAGATGCGGGTTCCCGGCCACGAAGGCCGAAAGAAGGATGGCAAGCATGGAAAGACTGAAGGCAAAGCGCGCGCTCGTCACGGGCGGCACCACCGGCATCGGCCTGGAGACGGCAAGGCAGTTCCTGCAGGAAGGCGCCCGCGTGATCGTCACGGGCCTGCAGGAAGACACCCTCGCGGCGGCGCGGATGGAACTGGGCAAGGATGCCCTCGTCGTCCGGATGGACGCGGGCGATGCGCAGGCCCAGCGACATCTCGCGCGATTGGCCAAGGAGCACTTCGGCGAGCTCGACGTCGCCGTACTCAATGCGGGCATCGGCGTCTTCAAGCCGCTGGAGGCGTGGGGTGAGGACGCCTTCGACCGCTCCTTCGCGGTCAACCTGAAGGGCCCGTTCTTCCTGCTGCAGGCCTTGCTGCCCGTGCTGGCGAACCCGGCATCCGTGGTGCTGACCGGCTCCGTCAACGCGCACATCGGCATGCCGACCTCCAGCGTCTACGCCGCGACGAAGGCGGCGCTGCGTTCGCTGGCCCGCACGCTGTCGGGCGAACTGGCGGGCCGCGGGGTGCGCGTGAACACGCTCAGCCCGGGACCGGTGCGCACGCCGATCTACGGCAAGCTCGGGCTGCCGGCGGAGGCGCTTCGGCAGATGGAACAGTCCATCCTGGCCGGAGTGCCTGCCGGCCGCTTCGGCGAGCCGGCGGAGATCGCGCGGGCCGCCGTCTTCCTCGCCTCGGACGAATCGGCCTTCGCGCTGGGAAGCGAACTGGTGATGGACGGCGGCTTCACGGGGGTGTGAGCCGGGTAATGCGGAAATGGATGCGGACAAGGACGGCGATCGGCAGCGCGAGCACCAAGGCGCTGAACAAAGGGGTGACCGCCGTGCTCCCCATCCTGTACATCCACACGTTGAACGGCGTTCGCGAGCAGATGATGTGGGAGGCCGTCGCCATCTCGACGTACGTCACCCAGTAGGCACCGCAGCCGAGTGCAAAAGTCGCGGGCAGCCAGAAGATCCAGTCGATGAAGCGCAGGTCGAACACCGCGGCCTGGCGTCCGCCCTGGAGATAGTCCCACCAGCCGCCGCAGCAACCGCGGAACACTGCCGCCGCCAGCATCAGGTGACCGGTGAAGAAGACGACGCCGGTCAGGGCCAGCGACCATGCCGATGGGTCGTGGCATTGACCAATGGCAGCGAGCAGGCCTGCGCGCGGGACGAAGGCATCCACCAGGCGAGAGACGATGCGCGTGGCCTGCGCGTCGCCCCCATACGCATACCAGAGAAGGAGCATGAGCGTCCCGCCGACGCCGTGCAGGATGGCGGCGTATCTCAGCCACTTGCGGCCGGATTCGAACCCACGGATCCACCTTGCGGCTTGCGGCGGAGGAGGATGGGCGGGCGCGGCGCGGGACGAGGTGCCGCTTCCCCGCCGCCGCATGGATCGCGTACCGAAGTCCACTTCCTGCAAGATCCCTCCTGGTGCGAAGCACTCCCGTGGATCGCCATGCTAAGAGGGACAGCCCTTCAAACCGTCGTCCACCGGTCGCCTGTTGCCGTGCGGCAACCACCGCTCACGGGGGGTGCGCCTCGTCTGCGGCGGCGCGCACCCGGAGCAGGCCTTACTTCGCTGCGGCCTGCGTCTTCGAATTCACTTCCAGCACCGTCGCGAAGTCGCGCTCGTAGTTCACGGGCAGGAAGACGTCGTTGCCGGGCAGCAGCTTCTGCAGGGTCTCCGGGAACTTGTAGGCGTAGCTGCAGCTGCGCACGCGGGCCTGCACGTCGGCGGGCACCTCGCGCGTCATGATCCAGCTCTCCGTCATGAACGGCGGGCTCGTCCAGATCACGCGGATGCTGGACTGGCGGACGTCGCCCTTGACGATCATGCGCTGGAACAGGTCGCTCGCCACGGCGGCGCCGTCGTAGAAGCCGTGCATCACGCCGATGGCGGAACGCTCGTGGCCGCCGGAGAACACGACTTCGTAGTCCTTCTCCGGCTGCAGGCCCAGCGCCGGGAAAAGGGCACGCGGCGCGAGATTGCCGGAGTTGGACGTGGGCGTGGTGTGGGCGATCTTCTTGCCCACCAGGTCCTTGGGCGTGCGGTACGGCGAGTCCGTGCGCGCGATCAGGATCAGGTTGTACGAGTTGGGCTTGTTGGTGGCCTTGTTGCCCGGCACGGCGAACGGCGCCGGCTGGCCGGCGGCCACCAGCTGCGGAACCAGCCCGGGGTTGACCTGCGCCAGGTGCGCCCGGCCCAGCTTCACCGTCTCGACGAGGTCCTTCTCGGCGAGCACGTCCACGTTCGTCGTCTGCTCCAGCGAATCGCCGAACTGGTTGCGCAGGCTCACGTTGGCGCACTGGCTCAGGTGCGAGAAATAGCCGCCCCAGATCTTCATGGTCTCCGTCTTGCCGTAGGTCTTGGGCATGGCGACGATCAGGTGGAAGCGGGACCCGGCGGCGGGCTTGGCGGGGGTGGGCGCCGGCTGCGCCTGCTGCGCGATCGCGCCCGTGAGGGCGGCTGCGCCTGCAAGGAGGGCGAGCGTGCGGACTGCTTTCATGTCTCTTCCATTGATGAAAGCATCAATGTAACTGGTCGTGACGTTAGAAACACAAATGTACGCGGCCGGCATGTGCCAAATGCCGACTGTTTCGATGGCATGACGCGCCGGCGCCACGTGCGGCGCGCTTGCCGGGAATCAATCCCGTCTGACCCCCGCCCCGCGAACTTCCACCCGCACCGCATCCACCACCCTCCCCCGCGCATCCACCAGCTGCAGCTCGTGCCGTCCCGGCCAGGGCAGCCACGCAGCCTCCGCGCCGCGCGCGAGCTCGCGGCCGTCGAGACGCCAGCGCAGGTTGCGGCCACCGCTGCTGCGCAGGGCGAGCCGCTGGCTTTGCGGCGGAATGTCGGGGTCCAGCGCGAGGATGGTTCCGTTGGCGGGCGCCACGATGCGCGGCTTGCGATCGGCGTCGCTGCTGCTTCCGAGCGCGAAGCGCGCCTGCTGCGTTCCGGCGATGAACCACTCCATGCGGTCGGCCTCCAGCGCGTCGCCGAACTCCACGCGCTGCTGCACCACGCCTTTCGGCGGCGCGGGCGCGCGCGAAAGTTCGTTCGCGTGCAGGTGGTTCATCACCGTCGCCCACACCGGCGCCGCGCCGTCGATGCCGCTGACGTCATGCATCGCCTCGCCGGCGGCGTTGCCCACCCACACGCCCACCGTGTAGCGCTGCGAGAAGCCGACCGCCCAGTTGTCGCGCATGTCCTTGCTGGTGCCGGTCTTCACCGCGGTCCAGAAGCGCGTGGCGAGGATGCTGTCGGTGCCGAAGGTGCGCGCGCGTGCGTTGGGGTCGGAGAGGATGTCGGCGACGATGAAGGCGGCCTGCGGCGCGATGGCCTGCACGGAGCGGGGCGACCTGGCGCCGCGCGAGGCGGGCAGCCAGCGCGGCTCGCCGAAGCGCCCGCCGTTGGCGAGCGTCCGGTAGGCGTTGGCCAGCGCGAGCAGCGGCACTTCCGCGCTGCCCAGCGCCAGGCTGTAGCCGTAGTAGTCGCCGCCTTCGCGCAGCGGCAGGCCGGCGGCCCGCAGCTGGCGGTGGAAGGCATCGGGCGACACCATCACCAGGGTGCGCACCGCCGGCACGTTCAGCGAGGACGCGAGCGCCGTGCGCGCCGAGATCCAGCCCTTGAAGCGGCGGTCGTAGTTCTGCGGGATGTACAGGCCCGCCGCCGTCGGGATGTGCGCGGGCGAGTCGTCCAGCAGCGAGGCGGCGGTGATGCGCCGTTCGGCGATCGCCTGCGCATAGAGGAAGGGTTTGAGCGTGGAGCCGGCCTGGCGCAGCGCCGTCACCCCATCCACTTCCGCGGCGCGGCTCAGTTCGCCGGAAGAACCCACCCAGGCCAGCACCTCGCCGCTCGCGTTGTCCAGGACGATCACGGCGCCGTCCTCCACCTGCTGGCCGCGCAGCTCGCGCAACTGCTGCTGCAGCGCGCGCACGGCGACGCGCTGCACGTCCGCGCGCAAGGTGGTGGTGACGCTCGCCTTGCCCTCGGCGTGACGCAAGGCCGCACGCGCAAGATGCGGCGCGATACCTTCGCTCGCTGCATAGGCGCGACGCCGCAGCGCGCCGTCCACGAGCATGTCGAGCGCATCGCAATCGGCGCGTCCTTCCATCGCCTTCAGCACGCCGCAGGCGCGGCGGGCGACCTGGCGCGCGCCGGCATTGGGGCCACGCACCAGCGCCGCCGCGACCGCGGCCTCGCGCGCGTCCAGGCCGTGGGGCGCCTTGCCGAACAGCGTGCGCGCGAGCGCGTCTATGCCCACCAGCTCGCCGCGGAAGGGAACGAGGTTCAGGTAGGCCTCCAGGATCTCGTGCTTGCGCCAGCCCGCCTCGAGCCGCTTCGCCGCCACGGCCTGCCCCACCTTCTGTCCCATGCTGCGCCCGCCCGGCCGCCGGCGCCAGTCCTCGTCGACCAGGCCGGCGAGCTGCATGGTGATGGTGGAAGCGCCGCGCGTACGCTCGTTCCACAGCGAGGCCCAGGCAGCGGCCGACACGGCCTGCCAGTCGACGCCGCTGTGCTCCCAGAAGCGCTTGTCCTCCGAGAGCACGATGGCCGTGCGCAAGGCGGGCGACACATCCTCCAGCGCGATCCACGGGCCGCGGCGCACGGTGTCGTCGGCGCGCACGCGGTGCAGCGCCTCGCCGTGGCGATCCAGCAGCAGCATGTCGGAGGGCTGGTGCGCGCGCCGCACTTCCTCGAAGCGCTGCACGGCCTGCACCGTGCCCGCGAGCAGCAAGCCGCAGGCGAGCGTCGCCAGCAGGCGTTGCAGGTTCACCGTCCAGCCTCCACCTGCACGCGCGCGTTCGGCAGCTCGCCGAACATCTCGGGCGCGTACATCGCTTCCACGCGCGTGGGCGGCAGCGCGAAGTCGCCCACGTTGTTCAGCCGCACCGTGTACTCCACCTTGAACGTGCCCTTGGGCACGTACTCGTAGTAGGCGCGGAAGACCTCGAAGCTGCGCTCCTCGAAGGCGGGCCAGGCGTTGCCGGCGCGCCGCTCGTTGCGCGTGGCGATCTGCGAGTCGCGGCCGAGGCCGCCGCCCAGGATGGTGGCGCCGCCCGGGATGGGATCGCTCAGCACCACCCAGGTCATGTCCGAAGCCGCGTTCACTTCGAGCGCGATGCGCAGCACGTCGCCGCGGCTGTAGCGACCCGGCACCGCCTGCTCCACCGGGGCGATGGTCTTCTTCACCTGGTAGCCGGCGGCGAAGGGCTCCTTCAGTTCCACCGCTGCCAGCGATTGCACGGTGAGCCAGGGCTTGCCGCTGCCCGCGTGCGTGACGGAAAGCGTGCCGCCGGCTTCGCCCCAGGGCAGCACCATGGTGTTGTTGCGCAGCATGCCGGGCGCAGCCGGCGCACCGAAGACCTTGCGCTGGTGCGCGGCGCCTTCCGGATCGGCGGAGGTCATGCGGGACACGCGCGACCAGTCCACCGCCGCCGATTGCGAGCCGAGCGCGGCGCGCGTGCTGCCCGCCACCGGTTCGGATTCGAAGCGGCGCGAGAACTTCTCCAGCGCGAGGCCGCCCCACAGGTTGGCCGTGGTGGTGTGCCACGCGCCACCCTGCTGGCGCGCGATGAAGCCGCCGGCCAGCCGGCCCATGTCGTCCTTCCACGCGGGATCGTCCAGCACGGCGAGGATCAGGCGCGCGGTGTTCACGTCGCCGCCGGCCATCAGCCACCACCAGTAGTCGTCCTTCTCGGTGCTGAAGACCAGCTTGGTGCCGATGTACGAGAGGCGCGCACGCAGCACCTGCTGCGCCTCGGCCAGGCGCTCTTCCCGCTGCGGCACGTTCGTCACGCGCTGCAGGATGTTGATCCAGTCGATCACCGCGTGCGTGGGCCACTGGTTGGGCGCGATCGTGATGCTGCCCAGCATGCGCGGCTGCGCCTTGCCGTAGCGCGAGAGCGCTTCGAGCGCGGCGAGCTTGCGCACGTCGAGGTCCTTGCGCGGGCTCCAGAAGTCGCGCTGGATGCGACCCTCGACGAAGGCCACGAGGCCGCGCTCCATGGGCGCGCGCACGTCGTCGGGCAGCGCGAAGGCCGCATTCAACCCGGCGGCCTCGTGGGCCGCGGCGAGCAGGTAGGCGGTGAGCACGTCGCTGCCGCGATTGGCTTCGCCGCCGCGCGGCGGGAAGTAGTGCGCCAGTCCATCCCCATCCAGGTAGGCGGGAAGCTCCGCCACCACGCGCTGCCACCTCTGCGCATCGCGCAGGCCGATGGCCTTGCTGGCCTTCTGCTCCAGGCAGACGAAGGGATAGAGCGCGAACCAGTCGCGCACGCCGCTCAGCCCCTCGGCCAGGCGCGGCTGCAGTGCGAGGCGGATGCCGCCGCGCTTGTCGCCCGTGGCGGGCAGCGCGCCTGCAGGCGGCGCGACGGCCAGGCTGTAGGGCGCATCCAGTTGCACCAGCGTGGCCTGCTGCACGGTCAGCGGCACGGCCGGCACGATGCGCTGGCTCACCTTGAGCGCGTCACGCGCGCCGCCCACGGTATCGCGCGCCTCGATCTCCCACAGGATCGCCTCGGTGCGCGCCAGGCCCAGCGGCGCTGGCGCCTGCACCATCCACGCCACCTCGCGCGACTCGCCCGCGGGAATCTCCACCGTCTGCGGCGCGAGGGTGAGCAGCGTCGCGCGCGGCGCCACTTCCACCTTCATCGCCCGCGCCGTGGTGTTGCGCAAGGTGAGCTGCGCGCGGAAGCGGTCCTCCTCGCGCACCAGCGGCGGCAGGCCGCTGATGATCTGCAGGTCCTGCGTCGCGCGTATCGTCGCCTGGCCGGTGCCGAACAGGCCCGTGCCCATGTCGGCGACGGCGACGATCCGGAAGCTGGTGAGCGCGTCGTTCAGCGGCACCGTCACCTGGACGCGGCCCTGCGCATCGAGCACCACCTTGGGGTTCCACAGCAGCAGCGTGTCGAGCAACTCGCGCTGCGGGCTCTTGCCGCCGCCGCCGCCCGCGGGCACCGCCTTGCGGCCGTAGTGGCGCCGGCCGATGATCTCCATCTGCGCGGTGGCGGTCTGCACGCCCCAGTCCCGCCGCTGCAGCATCGCTTCCAGCAGCTTCCAGCTCTCGTTGGGCATCAGCTCCAGCAGCGCTTGGTCCACGGCCGCCAGCGCAACTTCCGCATTCGCCGCCGGTTGGCCGTCCGGCCGCTTCACCGCGATGGTCACCCGCGCTTCGCCGCGCACGGGGTAACTCTCGCGATCCGCCTGCACGCTCACGGCCAGTTCATGCGCCTTCGTGCCGACGCGGATCTCCGCCACGCCCAGCCGGTATGCCGGCTTCGACAGGTCCACCAGCGCCGTCGGCGCGATGTATTCGCGGCCCTCGAACCAGAAGGCCGTCCACCATTCGCGCGGCGCCTTGTAGCCCCAGGTGAAGAAGCTGTACCAGGGCACTTCGCGCAGGCGCCCGCGCAGCGCCAGCACGCTCACGTAGGCGTTGGGGCCCCAGCCCTCCTCCACCTTCAGCTGCACGGTGGGATCGTCGCCGCGCAGCTGCACCACCTGCGAGCGGATCACGCCTTCGCGCTCCACCGTGACCAGCGCAGTTGCGAAGCGGAAGGGCATGCGCACCTGCAGGCGCGCCGTCTCGCCGGGTTCGTAGGAACGCTTCTCCGGCAGCACGTCGATGCGGTCGTGGTTCTCGCCGCCGAACCACAGCTCGCCCTGGCGCGTGACCCACACGGAGCTGGCGGCCTGGATCGCGCGCCCCTGTGCGTCTTTCGCCGTCGCGACCAGTTCCACCTCGCCCGGCTCCGCGAGCTTCGCATCGCACAGCAGCAGGCCGCGCGCGTCGCTCTTGCCGCTGCAGACCGTCCCGAGGTCCTTCACCTCGGTCTTGTTGTCGTAGGTGTAGAAGCCGCCCACCATGCGCTTGCGGCTGGTGGTCACCACGCGCGCCTTCGCTTTCACTTCGAGCGGAACGCCGGCCGCCGGACGGCCGTCCAGCCCCAGCGCCACGGCCTGGAACTGCACCTGCTGCTTCGCGGACACCCAGCTTTCGGCCTTGATGCCGGCCACCACTTCGGCCGGCCACACGGTGGCGACGTGGCGCAGCGTCTGCACCTCGCCGTTGGGATCGGCATAGCTCGCCTCCAGCACCAGTTCCTGCGGCCGGCGCGAGCGCGGAACGTCGTCCACCTTCACCTGGCCCGCGCCGTTGCGGTCCAGCGTGAGCGGCAGCTTGTCGGCGATCACGCGCTGGTCGTCGCCGGCTGATTCCTCGCCCTCCGGCCCCTGGCTGTCCTCGCGCGGCGGGCTGAAGCTGAACTCGTCGTAGTTCGCGAAAGACAGGTGCCGGGGCCGCACCAGCGCCGACACGCGCACCGGCAGGTTCACCGCCGCGCCGCCGGAAACGTAGTTCACCTGCACGTCGGCCGGCACGCTTTCCACCGCCACCAGCGCCTTGCCGCCCGCCGGGGCGATGCGGCCTTCCAGCACGGGCAGGCGGAACTCCTCCACGCGGAAGCTCCCGCTGTTGACCGTGTCCTGCGTACCGCGCAGCGTGATCTCGTACACGCCCAGCTTCGCGGCCGGCGGCAGGGCAAGCTGGCTCTCCGCGCTCAGTCCGCCGGTGGCCGTGCGGCGCCAGGCGAGCGGCTGCGTGTACTCCTGGCCGCTGCCCACGTGGGTGACCACCAGCTTGTCGGGCGTGCGATCGGGGATGCCGAAGCCGGCGCCGGTCTCGGTGCGCGCCAGGTGCTTCATGGACACCGTCTCGCCCGCGCGCAGCAGCGGCCGGTCGAGGATGGTGTGGTAGCGGCGGTCGGGACGCGGCTCGCTGCTGGTCGGCATGTTGAAGCGCCAGGGCTCGATGCCGCGATGCCAGTCGCTGAAGGTGAAGGCGATGTCCTCGACGCCCCCGGCGTCGACGGCGCGGGCGCTCCCGAACCAGGCACGGCGCCAGCGCTCGTCGCCGCTCGCGCAGGTCGGCGCCTGCGGGCTCACGCCCTCGAAGCGCGCGATGCCCTGCGCATCGGTGACCGCGCTCGCGACCTCGCGGCCGTCGCAGCTGGACACGCGCACCCGCGCACCCGGCACCACGCTCCCCTTGTCCAGCGTGGTCACCCAGGCGATCGCGTTCTCGCGCCCCAGCTTGAAGTGCACCGCGAGGTTGGTCACCAGGGCCGTGGTGCGCACGTACATCGTGCGTCCGCCGCCATGGCGCGCATCGAGCAGCGCCTGCCCGAGCAGCGGCGAGGCGATCTCCACGACGTGGAAGCCCGGCGCCAGCGGGATGCCCACGACCTCGAAGGGACGCGGCTCGTCGGCCGCCGGCTTCGGCAAGTCCAGCCGGCGCACGCCGGGCTGGCCGGCCAGCAGCGACAGCATGCGCGCCTCCACTTCGTCGCGCTGGTTGCGGTCGATCACCGGCGGCAGCGGATGGCGGACGTCGCGCGCGGCCTGGGTGCGCGACACCCACCAGTCTTCGTAGCGGTTCACCTTCAGCAGCCACTGCAGGATCTCCGCGTCGCTGCGCGGCGAAACGGTTCCCACCTGGCCGGGCGACAGCGCTTCCGTGCGCAGCGCCGCCTCGACGTTGCGCAGCGTCACGGGCAGCAGGGGCCCGCCTTCCGGCTCGGCGAAGCGCTCGACGATGCCGAAGGGCGCCGCGGCGAACTTGGCCAGCGGCGGCATCGGCCCGGTCGCCACCTTCAGCGGGAAGTTGTCCGCGTTGCGCGGGCTGCGGCCGGACGCATCGCGGAAATCGCGCGGCAGGGTGATGGTGAACTGCGTCCGCTCGGGAAAGAGCGTCTTGAAGCTCACCGCATGCACCACGCTGTCGTCGTCGGCGTTCTCCTCGTCGAAGACCGGCTCCAGCGTCTTGCGGTCCGAAGCCAGGCGGATCTGCGCGGCCACCTTGCGCTGCACCGGCGCGTTGAACTGCAGCCGCATCGGCCGGATCGGCAGGCAGGCCGCCTGGGCGTTCTCGCGCTCGCAGCTGAAGGTGACGGCGAAGGGCTCGCGCACCCGGAAGTCGAAGCGGCGCTCCACGCTGTTGGCCACGCCCGAGGGCGTCGCCACCCCGCGGCCATAGACCAGCTGCACGCGCGCATCGGGCGGCAGGCGGCGGTTGCAGGCCAGCGTGGCGTAGCGCAGCGGCTCGCGGGCGGCGGCCTGGTCGAGGTGCAGGGCCTTCAGCAATTCCTCGCGCTCGCGGCCGGCCAGCAGCCGGACGGGCACGCGCTCGCCCAGGCCTTCCACCTGGCAGCTCACGCCCTGCTGCAGGCTGGCGAGCGTGGCCGGGCCGTTGAGCTGCAGAACGAAGAACTGCTCCTCGTCGATGCGGCCGCCGCCGGGACGGATGCGCTGCACGAAGGGGCCGCCCGTCGTGAAGCGCCAGCTGCCCGTGGCCAGCTCGGCGCCTTGCGGCGAACGGAAGCCGGCGCGCACCTGCACCGTGCAGTTCACGCCGGGCGGCAGGTCGTTCTCGAACTCCATCACCCATTCGCGGTCGCTGTTCCAGCGGCCGGTGCCGCGCGTGGCCTGCGCATCGCTGCAAGAGAGCGTCAGCGGAGCGGCCGCCCGCGCGTCGCCGAAGGGCACGGCGGGCGCATCGAACTTCGCCACCACCTGCCGCACGCGGGCCACCTCGCCCTGCGGTGTGAGGCTGGTGACCTGCAACGCCGAAGCACCGCCCGCCGCCAGGGCAACGATGCAAGCAAAAACTCCCCGCATGAACTGGCCGCGCACATTCTTCTCCTTCGAGCGCGCAAGCGTAGCCCATCCCGTGCGGCGCTCCCGCGGAGGATTCCTTCACGCGCGGGGCGGCTTCGCTCCTATCGAACGAAACCCTGCCACACGGCCCAGGCCGCGGTGGCAATCAGCAGCGCGGCAACGCCGCGCGCCAGCGCCACCTGCGCGCGCAGGCTGCCGGCCAGGCGCGAGCGCAGCCCGGCCGCGCCGAAGGCCACGGCGCCGTACACCAGCGCCTGCACGATGGCGATGATCACGCCCAGCGCCGCCACCTGCGCCAGCAGCGGACCGCCGTCGGGCCGCAGGAACTGCGGGAACACGGCGGCCATGAACAGGTAAGCCTTGGGGTTCATCAGGCAGGTGGCCGCGGCGCGCAGGAAGGTGCGCCGCAGCGACCGCGATGCGGCTTCGGGCACCGCCGAAAGCGTCGCGGGCGAACGCCACAGGCCCCATCCCAGCCAGGCGACGTAGAGCGCCCCGGCCAGCAGCACGGCCTGGAACAGCCCCGGCAGCAGCGCGAACAGCAGCCCGGCGCCGGCCGCGCCCAGCACCGTGTGCGCCGCCCCGCCGGCGACCATGCCGCCGACCGCGGCGAAGCCGGCACGGCGGCCGTCCACCAGCGAGCTCGAAAGCACGTAGGCCATGTCCATGCCGGGCACCACGATGATGCCGAAGACGAAGAGGGTGAAGAGGAGGAGGTTCGAGTCCATGCGCGCAGTGTGTGCAGCGATACATGACATCCAGCGGCATGTATTGCGCCTACACTGCCCGCCATGCGCGCGAGCCGCCTCCTTTCGATCCAGATGCTGCTGGAAACCCGCGGCCGGATGAGCGCCTCCGCCCTGGCCCGCGCGCTCGAAGTCTCCGTGCGCACCCTGCACCGCGACATCGACGAACTCACGAGCGCCGGTGTTCCGGTCTACGCCGAGCGCGGACGCGCGGGCGGCTTCCAGCTGATGCCCGGGTGGAAGACCACGCTCACCGGTCTCACGCCGGCCGAGGCGGAAGCGGTCTTCCTCACCGGCCTGTCGGGCCCGGCCGCCGATCTCGGCCTGGCCCAGCCCGTGCAGAGCGCCGGCCTCAAGCTGATGGCGGCGCTACCGGCGCCCCTGCGCGACCCCGCGCAGCGCGTGCGCTCGCGGCTGCACCTCGATCCGGTGGAGTGGTACCGCGAGGCGGAGCCCGTGCCCTTTCTCTCCCTCGCCACCACCGCGGTCTGGGAAGGACGCCAGCTCGCGATCAACTACGAAAGCTGGACGCAGGCGGCGCGGCGCACGGTGCATCCGCTGGGCCTGGTGCTCAAGGCGGGCGTCTGGTACCTCGTCGCGGCGCGCAACGGGCAGCCGCGCACCTGGCGCGTTGCGAGCATCCGCGAGGCGCGCCTGCTGGAGACGCCGGTCTCGCGCCCGCGCGGTTTCGACCTGGCCGCCTACTGGGCCGAGTCGGTGCGCCGCTTCGAGGTGGGACTGTTCACCGGCCGCGCCCGCGTGGCCGCCACGGCGCGCGGCCTGGCGGAACTGCGC
>JAEZEB010000269.1 GCA_023438115.1 Pseudomonadota bacterium
GCCGCCGCGGCGGCCAGGATGGCCCGGCGGGAGAGGGGGATGCGCTTTTCCATGATCCAGTTCCTTCGAGGGGGTTGAACGAGCCTTGACCATAGGTTTCGCGACGGGCTCCGGTTTGCCTGCCAGCCGCCGGAACTTGCCTGATCCTCTCGCGCCCGTCCCGCGCCCGCGCGAGGGCTGCTAATCTGGCGGCATGACTTCGCTCCTGCAAGCCGTGCGCCGCCACGCCGCCGCCCAAGCGACGGCGGACGGGCTGGCGACCACCTGCATCCCCGGGCTGCGGATGATGTGCGTGCATGCGCCCAGCGGGCCCATGCATTCGATCTACCGGCCGCTGGTTTGCCTGGTCCTGCAGGGCGCCAAGCGCATGACCGTGCATGGCGAAACGCGCGAGGTGCATGCCGGCGACTCGGTGCTGGTCAGCGCGGACGTGCCCGTCACGGGCCGCATCGTGCAGGCCACCCCCGCCGCCCCGTACTGCGCCGTGGCGCAGGAGCTGGATCTCGCGCTGCTGGCCCAGCTGTGCGTCGAACTGCCGCTGCCGCCGCTGGAACCGCGTCGCGCCGGCGCCCTGTCCGTGGAAGACAGCGAAGCCGCCGTGCTGGACTGCGTCACGCGCCTGATGGGTTTGCTCGAACGGCCGGAAGCCGTGCCGCTGCTGCAGCCGGGCATCGCGCAGGAGCTGCACTACTGGCTGCTGGCCGGCCTCCACGGTCCCGCGCTGCGCCGGCTGGCCGCACCCGATGGCTACGCGAGCCGGCTCGGCGAAGCGATGCGCATCCTGCGCACCGAGTACCGCACGACCCTTCCCGTGGAACGCCTTGCGGCCGCCGCGCGCATGAGCGTGAGCGCCTTCCACCGCCATTTCCGCGCCCTCACCTCGCTGGCGCCGCTGCAGTTCCAGAAGCAGCTGCGCCTGGTGGAGGCGCGCCGGCTGATGCGCGACCTGGGCCTGCCGGCCAGCGCCGCGGCCTTCGAGGTGGGCTACCAGAGCGTGCCGCAGTTCACGCGTGAATACGCCCGCATGTTCGGCGCGCCGCCGATGCGCGACACGCGCGGGCTGCGCCGGCGGCTGGCGGAGGCCGCCGCGGCGCAAGCGTGAAGCCGCGGCCCCGCGCGGGCGGGGGAAAGAGCCCTTGCCCGACAATCGGGGCATGCTCCGTTTCGAACTCCTGGCGACCGAAGGCCTCGCGCGCCGCGGCCGCCTGACCCTCAACCACGGCGTCGTGCAGACGCCGATCTTCATGCCCGTGGGCACCTACGGCACCGTCAAGGGCACCACGCCACGGTCGCTGGAGGAGATGGGCGCGCAGATCATCCTGGGCAACACCTTCCACCTGTGGATGCGGCCCGGCCTCGACGTTCTCAAGCAGTTCGGCGGCCTGCACCGCTTCGAGCAGTGGAACAAGTCCATCCTCACCGACTCCGGCGGCTTCCAGGTGTGGAGCCTGGGCGAGATGCGCAAGATCGGCGAGGAAGGCGTGAAGTTCGCTTCACCGGTCAACGGCGACAAGCTGTTCCTCACGCCCGAGACCTCGATGCAGATCCAGACGGTGCTCAATTCCGACATCGTCATGCAGTTCGACGAGTGCACGCCCTACGAAACCAAGGGCCACATCACCACCGAAGCCGAGGCGCGCTTCTCGATGGAACTGTCGCGCCGCTGGGCGCAGCGCTGCCAGGCGGAGTTCGCGCGGCTGGAGAACCCCAATGCCCTCTTCGGCATCGTGCAGGGCGGCATGTTCGAGCACCTGCGCGACGAGTCGCTGCAGGCGCTGGTGGAGATGGACTTCCCCGGCTACGCCGTCGGCGGCGTGAGCGTGGGCGAGCCCAAGGAGGACATGCTGCGCATCATGGCGCACACGCCGCAACGCCTGCCGGCCAACAAGCCACGCTACCTGATGGGCGTGGGCACGCCGGAAGACCTGGTGGAAGGCGTGGCGCAGGGCGTGGACATGTTCGACTGCGTGATGCCGACGCGCAATGCGCGCAACGGCCACCTCTTCACGCGCTACGGCGACCTCAAGATCCGCAACGCCAGGCACCGCAGCGACGAGCGTCCGCTGGACGAGACCTGCACCTGCTACACCTGCCGCGGCACGACGAACCCCGACGGCGGCGTGAGCGGCGGCTTCTCCCGCGCCTACCTGCACCACCTCGATCGTTGCGGCGAGATGCTCGGCCCGATGCTGAACACCATCCACAACCTGCACTACTACCTGAACCTGATGCAGGAAGTGCGCGACGCGCTGGATGCGGGGACCTTCGGGGCTTTCGCGCTGGCGTTCAAGCGGGATCGGGCGCGGGGCGTCTGATCAGTCCGTCTCGGCCAGCCGCACCACGGGTCCGCCGAGGCCGGAGCGTTCCATCCAGGCCAGCACCGAATCGGCCGTGACGGTGTCGATGTAGCCGCCGAAGCGGCGCGCATCGGGATGGTCGTCGAAGGCCACGTTGGCCGCCGTCAGCCGTCCGCCCAGGCGCGTGAGCGTGCGCAGCCGCAACGTGGTCGGCTCGTAGCCGCGCAACTGCAGCCAGGCCTGCGCGCGCTGGCGCGTGGTCGCCGCCGGCTCCACGGCCATCGCCAGCGTCTCGATCATCCACTGGTTGGACTGCTGGTAGCGCTGGGCCCAGGGATAGCTCACGAGGCTGTACGGCGCGTGGTGCAGTTGAACCGCGCGCGCGTCCTCGGACAGCAGCGCGAGCAATTGCTGCTGCACCTGCGGCGCCGGCACGGTCCAGGCCGCTTCATGGCGCCAGACGTCGTCCAGGAAGAACTCCCCCAGGCCCTGCCGCCAGATGTCGGCCGTCGCCGTGCCGCAGGCATTGAGCTTGTGCAGCACGCGCCACGCCGGCCGGCCCGCGGCGTCAGCCGTGCGCCAGGCGATGCCCATGTGCGAGTAGCGCAGGTCGTACTTGCTCAGGTCCTGGCCGGCGCGCGCGAGCAGCACGACGCGCGTGCCTTCGCGCGCGTGCTGCGCCTCCAGCGCATCGTGCGTGCGCTGCGCAAGACGCAGCCCGCGCTCCACGCTGGCCACCGTGGCCGGCTTGGTTTCGCAGGAGCGGCCCGCCCACGCGGCGGGTGACAGGACGGCCAGGGCCAGCAGGGCCGATGCGAGAAACTTGCGTGCCATGCGGGCTGCCTCAGTGCGTGACGCGTTCGTTGTGCATCAGGGTCCGGCCCACCGCGTTCGGGATCAGCGCCAGCACCTCGCCGGCGACCGACAGCAGCACGCCGGCGCCGATCACGCTCACCGTCACCGCCGTGCCGACGCCCACCGCGCTCGCCTTGAGGCCGCGGCCCGCCACCTCGACGCTGGCCCGCGCGCCATCGGAGGCGCGCTCCAGGACGTAGACCGTACCGGTGGCGCTGGCCTCGACCGCGCGCACCGTCAGCACCGCACCCGCGGTGGACAGGGCAGCGGGAACCGCCAGCAGGTCGCCGGCCACGGAACTCGCGCCGACGCTGGCTGCGCCCACCACCGAAGCCACAGGCAAGGCGGAGACGGCGCTGGCAGCCGACGCGTCGGCCTGGGCACGGACGGCCATCGGAAGCAGCAGGGCGGAAGCGAGCAGGAGGGACAGGATGGATCGATGCATGGTGATGCGGGACGGATGGAACACGCGGCGGATTCTGCGTTGGCCGCCGCGGCGGGGTTGAGGGATTTCGCACGGAGGCCGCCCAAACGCGCCGACCGGTACGACAAAGCGATACTTCAGGTGCGCAGGAGCTGCCCTACCGCCTCATGCAGCCGCTCCGGCTGCACCTGCGCCGCCGGCACCGGCCTTCCCACGTTCAGCCCCACGCGGCTGAACATGCCGCGCCGGAAGGGCCGCACCATCGCGCCGCCCTGCTCGATGCGGCTGAAGAACGAGCCCCACAGGTTGGTCAGCGCCATCGGGATCACCGGCGGGGCGATGCCGTCGGCGTGGGCACGCTCCAGGATCTTCATGATCCCGCCCCTGAAGGGCTGCAGCTGGCCGTCGCGCGTGATGCCGCCTTCCGGGAAGATCGCGAGCAGGTCGCCATCGCGCAGCACCTGCGCGGCGCGCTCGAAGGCGGCTTCGTACAACGCCGGGTCGTCCTTCTGCGGCGCGATCGGGATCGCCTTGGCCAGGCGGAACAGCCACCCCAGCACCGGGAAGCGGAAGATGCGGTGGTCCATCACGAAGTGGATGGGCCGCGGGCTCGCCGCCATCAGCAGCACCGCGTCGACGAAGCTCACGTGGTTGCACGCCAGGATCGCCGGGCCCTGCACCGGGATGCTTTCCTCGCCGCGCACGCGGAAGCGGTAGACGATGTGCGTCGCCACCCAGGCGGTGAAGCGCAGCAGGTACTCGGGCACCAGCAGGAAGATGTAGGCGGCCACGACGGCGTTGGCGATGCCGACCACGAGGAACACCTGCGGGATCGTCAGGCCGGCCTGCAGCAGCGCGCCGGCGATCACCGCGCTGGCGATCATGAACAGCGCGTTGAGGATGTTGTTCGCCGCGATGATGCGCGCGCGGTGCGTGGGCTGCGCGCGCAGCTGGATCAGCGCGTACATGGGCACCGAATAGAGGCCGGCGAAGAAGGACAGCAGCGCGAGGTCCGCCATCACGCGCCAGTGCGCGGGCACGGCGGTGAACTGCGCCAGCGTCTGCGGCGCCACCGCCGGCAGGCCGCGCGAGGCGAAGTACAGGTCCACCGCGAACACCGTCATGCCGATCGCGCCCACCGGCACGAGGCCGATGTCCACGTGGCGGCGCGACAGGCGCTCGCACATCAGCGAACCCGCGCCTATGCCCACGGAAAACACCACCAGCAGCAGCGAGGCCACCTGCTCGTTGCCGTGCAGGACCTCCTTGGCGAAGCTGGGGAACTGGCTGAGGAAGACTGCGCCGAAGAACCACATCCAGCTGATGCCCAGCAGCGAGCGGAACACCACGACGTTGCCGTGCGCCAGCTTCAGGTTGC
The DNA here is from genome assembly GCA_023438115.1 of Pseudomonadota bacterium. GTDB lineage: Bacteria > Pseudomonadota > Gammaproteobacteria > Burkholderiales > Burkholderiaceae_C > Ramlibacter. Next base: position 4,955 of record JAEZEB010000269.1, read on the forward strand.
GCCAGGTCTCGGTGAAGGGATTCCAGTTGATCGCCAGGCCCGGATCGGTCGCGGGCGACGCCGGGATCCAGTGCGACACCACCCGGCCGGCCACCGCCAGCAAGATGCAGCCGATGCCGACCCAGTGCGCGCCAACCTCCGGGATCGCCACGATCAAGCCGCCGGCCACGTTGCCCAGCAGGATGGCGACGAAGGTGCCCATCTCCACCATGCCGTTGCCGCCGGTGAGCTCGCGCTCGCCCAGGTGCTGCGGCAGGTAGGCGAACTTCACCGGCCCGAAGAGCGTGGAATGCAGGCCCATGAGGAAGGTGCAGGCCAGCAGCGTGGCGACGTTCGCGGTGAAGAAGCCCACCGCGGCGATCAGCATGATCGCGATCTCGAGCCACTTCACGAACAGGATCAGGCTGCGCTTGTCGTACTTGTCGGCCAGCTGCCCGCTGGTGGCGGAGAACAGCAGGAAGGGCAGGATGAACAGCGCGCCGATGACGAGCCCCGCCAGCGAGGGCGGCAGCCACACCACCTGCAGCTGGTAGGTCACCATCACGGTGAACGCGAACTTGAAGAGGTTGTCGTTCGCGGCCCCGGCGAACTGGGTCCAGAAGAAGGGCGCGAAGCGGCGCTGCTTCAGCAGCGCGAACTGGTTGGGGTGGGCGGCGGCGGCCGGATGGTCCGCGCCCTCGGTGGCGGCGATGTCGTGCATGACGTCCTCCTCGTTGTTGTTCTCAAGCCGCCTGCACGGCCGTCCGGACGCCATTCTGCGGCTTCCACTGCGCCGCCAGCGCGGCGATCACCGGCCAGGCCGCGCAGGCTGCCACGACGTGCTTGAGGGTGTGGCCGGACAGCAACTCGCCGCTGGCCTCCAGGACGGCGTGGTCGCCCAGTTCCAGCAGCTTGGCGATCGCATAGATCGCCAGCACCCAGCCCCAGCGGATCGGCAGCGTCGCGAGCCGCTCGGCGCCCGTGGCGAGCACCAGCAGCACCAGCGCCATGCCGCCGAACTGGACGACGGCCCAGGCCAGCACGTTGCCGGTCGTGGACCACATAAACACGCTGAGCGGCGCGGCGAGCAGCGTGATTGCGGCGAGCATCAGGCCGGCGCGGTCGCTCACGCGTGCCGCAGCCAGCAGCCCCAGCAAGCCGGCGAAGGCGGCGCTCATCGCGGCGCGGTCCACCGCGAGGCCGATGTCATCGGGCGCCAGGTGGTACCAGGTGGAGCCGGCGGCCGTGACCAGCAGGCCCGCGAAGAACAAGGCCGCACAGGCACGCTGCACGGCAAACAGCGGCCCCGCCGGCGCGTGCCGCAGGACCAGCAGGCCCCACGCGCCGGCGATCGCGAACGGCAGGTTGGACAGCACGTCCAGCGCGTTGGGCAAGCCACCCCAGGCGCGGCGATCGGCGAAGCCGTGCGCGTCGGCGGGCTGGGGAACGAAGGGACCGAGCAGGGCCAGCGCCAGCAGCGCGGCGACCGCCAGCAGCAGCGTGGTCTCGGGACGGGTGAGCGGGATTCGCATGGGATCTCCTGTGGAAGCGGCCGCAGTGTCCCGAGGCCGGCCCGGATGGTGCCCTTGTTTGCGCTGAATGCCGGTAATCTTGCGCTCCCGGTATCAACAAACGATACTCCTCTCTGCGCGCTATCGCCGAGCAGCTTCAGCACACCATGAGCACCACCGCCGACCTCGTCTCTGCCCTCAAGAAGGAACTGAAGGCCGCGCAGATGACGTATGCCGACCTGGCGCGCGGCCTCGGCATGGCCGAGTCGAGCGTCAAGCGCATGCTGGCCAAGGGCGACATGGCGCTGTCGAAGATCGACGCGATCTGCCGCGTGCTGAAGCTGGACTTCGCGGAACTCGCGCGCCGGGTGGCGGACGCGCAGCCCTTGCTGGAGGAACTCACGCAGGAGCAGGAACGCTCGGTGGTCGCCGACAAGAAGCTGCTGCTGTGCGCGATCTGCGTGCTCTCGGGCTGGACGCTGGAGCAGATCACGGGCGAGTACCGCATCGGCGAGGCGGAGTGCATCAAGTACTTCGCCCAGCTCGATCGCATCGGCATCATCGAGCTGCGGCCGCTGAACCGCTACCGACTCAAGCTCGCCAAGGCCTTCCGCTGGCGCCCGCATGGCCCGGTGATGCACTACTTCCGCGAGCATGCGGTGCTCGACTACTTCGGCGGCGGCTTCGACGGCGCGGCCGAAGGCCTGCTGCTGGTGCACGGCTCGGTCAGCCGCGGCATCGCGCCTTCGTTCGTGGATCGCCTGCAGCGCGTGGCGCAGGATTTCGCGCAGCAGCACCAGGCCGACCAGAAGCTGCCGGAGAAGGAGCGCGAGGGCTACACCCTGGTGCTGGCGATGCGCAGCTGGGAGTTCGAGGCGTTCGCGCAGTTGCGGCGCAGGTGAAGGCCGTTGCAGCGGGGTTCGGGCTGCGCCGCTCACCCCTCCCTACGGGAACGCACGCCGGCTTTTCGTAGGTCGGGGTGAGCGCGAAGCCGAACCCCGACGCCTCACTCCGCGCGAAACACCGTCAGCACGCCCGTGTAGCCATAAAGGTGGCTGCGCGCGATCTCGCCGCCGGCAAAGAAGCCGACGAGAGGCACATCCCCCAGCGCCCGCCGCACGATCTGCATCTCCGCGCTGGGCCCGCCGAAGTGCGGCCCGCCACGGCCCGCGCAGCTGACGTAGATCGCTCCCGCGATGCGCGAAGCCGGATTGGGACCCGCCAGCGGATCGGGCGCGGCCAGCGCGCTCGCCACGGCCAGCGGCAGTTCCTCGGGCTCCAGCTCCTCGCGGATCTCGGCGCAGATGCGCACCAGGTCCGCCCGCGCCGCTTCCGCATCACGGCGGCAGAACGCGAGCTGCATGTCCTCTTCCACCTTGCTGGCCACGGCCACGCCGCGCCGCCGCGGATCGATGCCGATGATGTGGCGCACCTCCACGTCGGTGCCGAAATGGCCGGCGCGGTTGGTCACGTCCTCGCCCGGCCGCGTGAGGCCCACGAGAGTGGTGCGCAGCGCCGCCATCGCGGCCTGCGGTTCCTCCAGCGTGACCTGCAGGTCATCGAGCAACAGGTCGAGCGCGGGTTCGCCATCGAGCTCCAGCACGAGGTTGGACTCCGCCGCCGTGATGCGGCGCGCTGCGCCCACCGGCTGGCAGCCCTGCGTGACGCGCGAGACGAGCTGCACGTCCTCGGCGAAGGCGACGCCGGACAGGCCGCCGCGGAACACGCCGCCCGCCTTGCCCTGGCCGCGCATGTTGCCGTTGCCGCCCACGGCGAACTGCACCACCTCGCCGCGGCTGGAAGCGAGGCCGCCGAACAGGTAGCCGCTCGCGGTGCGGTCCGCCATCTCCGCGATGAGCTCGCCGACGTCGGGCGTCGAGGCATCCGCATGCACGAGCGCCGTGTGTGGCGCGAAGCTCGCGGCCAGCGGCGCCACGCCGGAGAACACGCGGTACTGGTGCGCGGGCAGCGCGCACAGCATCACCACCATGGCCGGCTCGTCGAAGTATTCGACGTTGGACGAGGCCACGCCCACGCCCACGGTACCGGACCAGTCGGTCACCTCGGGCAGCTCGGCGCCCAGGTGGTCCAGGATGTCCTGCGCCGCCGCGGCGTAGTGGTCGGTGATGTACACGAGGCCCAGCGTGGGCGCGTTCGCATAGCCATGCAGCGTCATCTGCGCCCGCAGCTGCGCGAGCACCAGGCCGGCGGCCATCTGCCATTGCGGATGCGTGGCGTGGGCATACGGGAACAGCTGCATGGCGACCTCCTGCTACTTCTTCTTCGTCCGCGTCTTGCGTGCGGCGGACTTGCGCGCGGCAGGCGCTGCCGCGGGCTGCACGCCCTCGGCGGCCTTCGCGGCGTCCTGCATCGCCGTGGCGGCGATCTGCTGGAACTGCTCGGTGAGCGCGCCCCACCATTGCATGGGATCGACGGGCGCCGCGCCGCCGGACGCGGTGTCGGCGGATTGGCCGGCAGCCTTGCCTTCCTTCGCGCTCTTCGCCGCGGCGGGCTTGGCCTTGGGCTGCGCGGGCTTCGCCGGCTGCGGCCGCAGCTTCATCGCGTCCGCCATCTCGCCCATGCGGACGTTCATGCCCTGCAGCGTGGCCAGCGTCATCTTCTGCACCTCGAGCGCCTGGATGGTGGCGGCAAGCGCCTTGCCGTTCTGGTCCAGCCAGAATTGCACGGCCTTCAGCTCGCCGATGCGCTTTTCCAGCTCCTGGACGTCGAGGGTGGGCGCCACCCAGCTGGAGAGGTTGGGCATCTGCGGCATGCCCTGCGCCGTGCCCTTGGCGAGGTTCTGCAGGAAGTCGAAACCCGGCACGAAGTTGGCAAAGCCCATGTTGCTGCTGTCCGCCATCGCGCGCTCCCGGGAGTTGTGCTGCAAACAGCTTACCGCAGGAGGCGCGGTGGCGGCGCGCTCAGGGCTTGTGGCCGTGCGGCTGGTGCGCCTGCGGCGGGACGAAGGCGACGGGCGCCTCCACCTTCAGCTCGCGCACGCGGCCCTGCGCATCGCGCAGCTGCAGCGTCAGCGGCACCACCATGCCGGGGCGGAAGGCCGCCTTCAGGTCCATCAGCATGATGTGGTAGCCGCCGGGACGGAAGCTCACCGCCTGGCCGGCCGGCAGGGCGATCGACTCGCGCGCGCGCATCTTCATCACGTCGCCTTCCATCCACATCTCGTGGATCTCGACGACGCCGGCGGCGGGCGAGCTTGCGCCGGTGAGCGTGAGCGGCTCGGCGGCCGTGAGCGTCATGTAGGCGGCGCTGTTGGACTGGCCCTGCATCACGGCGCGCGCCCAGGGCGCGGAGACGGCGACGGGCGCCGGCTGCGCCTGGGCGGCGGCGGCCAGGACGATGGCGAAGGCGGGCAGGAAATGCTTCATCGGATGCTCCTTCAATGCTTGTGGTCATGGCCGCCGGCGGCGGGCAGCACTTCCAGCACGGCGGCCGGCGATTTGAGGTCGGAGAGTTTCTGGCCCGCGCCCGGCACCTCCACCCAGTCCAGGCGGCCTTCCTCGCAGACCTGGCGCACCGGCCAGTAGAGGGGCCCCGGCTGCTGCGGCAGGCGCGCCGCCAGCACGAACTCGTCGTAGTGGGCGCTCGCCAGCGCGTCGGCCGGCGTGCGCGCGGTCCAGGTGATGCGCGCGACCTCGTCGGTGACGGTGCGGCCGTGGCTCGTCTCCGGTTGCGGCAGCGGCGCGCGCTCGATGGCGAGCTGCCAGCCGGCCTTGGGCATGGGCGCGGCGCCGCGCACGCCGGCGGGCATCTCCACGACGACCTGGCGCGTGGCCGAAGCCCCGCAGCCGTGGCCGACCTTGAAGGTGGCGCGGTAGCTGCTGCCGGCCGGCGCAGCCTGGTAGTCGAGCACCACGTGGGCGGAAGCGGCGCCGCACAGGAGTGCCGACACCGCGAGGGAAGACGAAAGAAGGATGCGTTGCATGGGAAGTCCGGGTTCGGGAGCACGCGCGCCGCGCGCACGTGCGACGTCGCGGGCTCCACGAAGAGCCCGCGCGCGGCGATCTCAGGCGAACCGGGACGGCGGCCCGCGCGCGGGAAGCGCGGGGGCGGCAGGGGTGGTGACGGGGGACTCGGCCCCCCGGGGCTGCACACGGTCTGCAGGCGGCAACAAAGCCACGGTGACCGGCGCCGGCGGTGGCAGGATCGCCGCGCACAGCGGGCAATCGAGCGTCGCGACCCGGGAAGGCTGTCCTTCCTCGCCGCCGACGTCCACCAGTTGCATGCTGCCGCCGGAGCAGATCACCTGCAGGCCGGACGACTCCTGTAGCAGCGGCGCCGCGGCCGCCGCGCCCACGACCAGCACGAACCACGCCAGCACGAAGCGGGCGAGGAAGCGGGCGGAGCGCAGCGACTGCATGGCCGGGATTATCGCCCTCAGCCGAATTTCGGGGTCCGCCGCTCGCGCAGCGAGGCGACGCCTTCGCGCACGTCGGGCCCGGCAAAGCCCATGAACTCGAGCGCCAGCGAGGTGTCGAAGCTCGGTCCCGCCTGGCGCAGCCAGTTGTTCAGCGCGTACTTGGTCCAGCGGATCGCGGTCTGGCTGCCCTGCGCCAGCCGCTCGGCGACCTCGTAGGCACGCGGCAGCAGCTGGTCCGCATCCACCGCCAGCGAAACGAGCCCGATGCGCTCGGCCTCCTCGCCGCTGACCGGATCGCACAGCAGCAGGTAGTACTTGGCCTTGGCCATGCCGCATAGCAGCGGCCAGACGATCGCCGCGTGGTCGCCCGCCGCCACGCCCAGGCGCGTGTGGCCGTCGACGATCTTCGCGTCGCGCGCGGCGATGGAGATGTCGGCCAGCAGGCCCGCAACGAGCCCCGCGCCCACGGCCGGGCCATGCATCGCGCTCACGATGGGCTTGTCGCAGTTGATCACGTTGTAGACCAGGTCGCGCGCTTCCTTCCACACGCGGCTGCGCACCTCGAAGTCGGACGCCATGTCCTGCACCAGCGCGAGGTCGCCGCCGCCGGAAAAGCCCAGGCCCTCGCCGCGCAGCACGGCGCAGCGAACGCTGTCGTCGGCGCCCACGTCGCGCCAGATCTCGGTCAACTCGCGGTGGCCCGCATGGCCGGCCGTGGGCAACTTGCCGTTGGCAGCCTTCATCTGGATGTCCAGGATGCTGTCCGCCGGCCCGCGGCGGGTGATGTTCAGCGTTTCGTAGCGGTCGTAATCGATCTTCATGGCCGGTCCGGTGAGGGGAAGGGAACGCGCTCGACGGTGAAGCCCCGCTCGCGCAGGAGGGTCTGCAGGGCCTTCGGCCCCGTCATGTGCAGGGCGCCGACGGCGGCGAAGACGCGGCGGCCGCCCTCGTGCGCCGCGGCGAGCTTGTCGGCCATGCCCGGGTTGCGCGCGTCGTTCAGGCGGCGGAAGAAGCGCTCCTCGGCGGGCGTCTTCAGGCAGTCGCACCACTCCCGGTAACGGGACAGGCGGTCGGCGTCGCCGGTCGCCCAGGCCTGCATCAGGCCGTCCAGCTGCCGTTCGGCCACGCCCGATTCCATGTCCTCCAGGCTGCGCTCGATCAGCACGCGCTCGTCCGCCTCGCTCTCGGGCTGCAGGGCCGCCAGCTGCGTCGCGGGCGTCTCCAGCGCGAGCACTTCCTTGCGCAGGCGGCGCGCCAGTCCGTAGAGGAAGATGTCCATGCCGTATTCGGGATGCAGCCCTTCCTGCCGTCCCTGCATCATCGACAAGGTCACGACCTGCAGCATGGGCCGTAGCGCGGCCAGCTGCTCCTCGGGCAGGCAGGCGCGCCGCGCCTGCCGCTGCACGCGGGCCAGCAGTCCGTCCAGCACGCGCTGGGCCCGCGCGGGATCGCCGGGGCGCGTGAGTACGCGAGCCAGCTCCGGGTCCGCGGGATCGAGCTCCAGCGCCACCAGGTCGGCGCCGCGCAGCGCGGCCACCGTGCGCGGCCCGGGCACCATCCATTCGGGGCGGCCGACGTGCACGGTGCCGTACAGCCAGGAGGTGCGGCCGTCCTTCTGCAGCTTCCACAGCACGCCGCGGTCGCGCGCCTTCGCGCGCAGCTCGTCCATGGGCAGCTGGCGCAGGTCGGGCGCCGATGGCGGACAGTCGGCCGCGGCGGCTACGCCACCCGCTAACAGCAGGAGCGGCAGGAGGAGGGTGCGCAACAGTGACATCGCGGGCATTGTGCGCCAGCGCGTTATCCTCGTCCCATGCCTGCCCTGTTCCACTTGGCCTTCCACGTCACCGACCTGGACGCCGCGCGCCGCTTCTATGGCGAGGTCCTCGGCTGCCGCGAGGGCCGCAGCACCGACACCTGGGTCGATTTCGATTTCGAGGGCCACCAGCTCTCGCTGCACCTCGGCCAGCCCTTCGCCACCGAACGCACCGGCCGCGTGGGCGACCAGCTCGTGCCCATGCCGCATTTCGGGCTGGTGCTCGAACTCCCGGCGTGGAAAGCGATGGCCGGGCGGCTGGAGGCGGCCGGCACCGAATTCGTGCTGAAGCCGCAGGTGCGCTACCCCGGCGAACCGGGCGAGCAATGGACCATGTTCTTCCTGGATCCCTTCGGCAATCCGATCGAGATCAAGGGCTTCCAATCCCTCGCCGGCCTCTACGCCACCTGATCCCCCGCCGCCCTGTAAGTTGCCTCCTACGCGGGGCAGCGTCCCGGCGGTCTGGCGGCCCGCCCCTGCCTTTGCTACTTTCACATCGCATGACGCTCGCGGAGATCCTCCATCCCTCCTGCGCCCTGTTCCTGGATTTCGACGGGACCATGGTCGAGATCGCCCCCCAACCCCACGCGGTGGAAGTGCCCCAGCCCCTCATCCTCCTACTGCAGGATTTGCACCGCCACCTCCAAGGGGCGGTCGCGGTGATCTCGGGGCGTCCGATCGCGCAGCTCGATGCCTTCCTGCAGCCGCTGAAGATGGCGGCCGCGGGCGTGCACGGCGCGGAGCGCCGCGGCGCCGACGGCCGCATGCACCTGCTGAACACGCATCCGCTGGACCACGTGGAGGAGGCCGCCTGCGAGCTGGCCGCCCAGCACCCGGGCCTGATCGTGGAGAACAAGCGCGGCTCGCTCGCCCTGCACTACCGCATGGCGCCCGAGCTGGAGGCCTTGTGCGTCAAGACGATGGAAGACGCTGTGGCCGAGTCGCCGGGCCTGACGCTGCTGCGCGGCAAGATGGTGATCGAGGCCAAGCCGGGCGGCGCCAGCAAGGGCCGCGCCATCGAGGATTTCCTGGAGGAAGCCCCCTTCGCGGGACGCAAGCCGGTGTTCATCGGCGACGACGTCACGGACGAAGCGGGCTTCTCCACCGTACAGCGCCTGGGAGGCGTCGGCATCAAGGTGGGCGAGGGCCGGTCCGTGGCCCTGCGCCGCCTGAGCGACCCCGGGGCGCTGCGCCGCGAACTGGAGGCGGCCCTCGCCGCCCGCTGACAGGAATGCCATGAACGACCAGAGCTCCACCCCCACCCCCTCCACGCTGCAGGTGGGCATGATCGGCAACTGCGCGTACAGCGCGCTGATCGACCAGCAGGCGCGCATCGTGTGGTGCTGCCTGCCGCGCTTCGACGGCGATCCGGTCTTCAACGCGATCCTGGACCCGAGCGAGAACGGCAGCCTGTGGGCCTTCGAGCTGGAAGACCTCGAGCGCACCGAGCAGCACTACGAGCCGAACACGGCCGTGCTGCGCACGCGCCTGTACGACCGCAAGGGCCAGGGCATCGAGGTCACCGATTTCGCCCCGCGCTTCTGGAGCCGCGGGCGCATGTTCCGCCCGCTGACGCTGGTGCGCCGCGTGAAGGTGCTCTCCGGCTCGCCGCGCATGCGCGTGCTGCTGCGCCCGCGCTTCGACTGGGGTCGCGCGCGGCCCACCATCACGCAGGGCAGCACGCACATCCGCTTCGTCAGCGGCAACAGCACGGTGCGCGTGAACACCGACGCGCCGCTGTCGTACATCCTGTCCGAGACCTTCTTCGTCGTGGACCGGTCCATGAACTTCATCATGGGCCCCGACGAGACGCTGTCCACCGGCATCGAGGACACCGCCCGCTCCTTCGAGCAGGAGACGGTGTCGTACTGGCGCTCGTGGACGCGTTCGCTGGCGCTGCCCCTCGAGTGGCAGGAGGCGGTGATCCGCGCGGCGATCACGCTCAAGCAGTCGCTGTTCGAGGACACCGGCGCCATCGTCGCGGCGATGACGACCAGCATTCCCGAGGCACCGGGCAGCGGCCGCAACTGGGACTACCGCTACTGCTGGCTGCGCGACGCCTTCTTCGTCGTGCGCGCGCTCAACTCCATCAGCGAGGTCGCGACGATGGAGGAGTACCTGCGCTGGCTGATGAACGTGGTGATCCGCTCCGGCGGCGGCCACATCCAGCCGCTGTACGGCATCGGCCAGGAGGAGAAGCTGCCCGAGTTCATCCTCGACCACCTGCCCGGCTACCGCGGCATGGGGCCGGTGCGCGTGGGCAACCAGGCGCAGGAGCACTTCCAGTACGACGTGTACGGCAACATCGTGCTGGGCGCGGCGCAGGCCTTCCATGACCATCGCCTGTTCAAGCGCGCAGGCCGCGCCGAGTTCGCGCACATGGAGGCCGTGGGCGAGCAGGCCTTCCGCGTCTACGACCAGCCCGACGCCGGCATGTGGGAGCTGCGCACGCGCGCGCGCATCCACACCTCGTCGGCGCTCATGAGCTGGGCCGCGTGCGACCGGCTGGCGAAGATCGCCGCCACGCTGGGCCTGCCCGAGCGCATCCGGTACTGGCGCGAGCGGGCTGATACCATCCGCGGCCGCATCCTCAGGGAATCCTGGAGCGAGGAGCGCCAGGCCTTCGCCGAGAGCTTCGGCGGCCGCGACCTCGACGCCAGCGCCCTGCTGATGGCCGAAGTGAACATGATCGATCCCAACGACGCGCGCTTCATCTCCACGGTCGACGCCCTGGAGAAATCGCTCTGCGACGGGCCGTACATGCGGCGCTACGAGGCGGCCGACGATTTCGGCAAGCCCGAGACGGCCTTCAACATCTGCACCTTCTGGCGCATCGACGCGCTCGCGCGCATCGGCCGCAAGGCGCAGGCGCGCGAGATCTTCGAGGTGATGCTCAAGAGCCGCAACCACCTGGGGCTGCTGTCCGAGGACACGCACCCGGTGACCGGCGAGATGTGGGGCAACTTCCCGCAAACCTATTCGATGGTGGGCACGATCAACGCCGCGGTGCGGCTGTCGGCGCCCTGGGACACGGTGATCTGAGGGAGAACGTTTGAGTCGTCTCGTCGTCGTTTCCAACCGCATCGCGGACCCGCGCCAGACCGCGGCCGGTGGCCTGGCCGTCGCCCTCGCCGAGGTCCTGAACAACACCGGCGGCCTGTGGTTCGGCTGGAGCGGCAAGGTCGTCGATGCCGCCGAGGACGACGACGTCCACTTCCTGCAGGCCGGGCCCGTGAAGCTCGCGACGGTCAACCTCTCGCAGGCGGACCACGACGACTTCTACCTCGGCTACTCCAACGGCGTGCTGTGGCCGGTGTTCCACTACCGTCTGGACCTGGCCGACTTCGACGCGCGCTACATCGCGGGCTACCGGCGCGTGAACCAGCTGTTCGCGCGCAAGCTGCTGCCGCTGCTGCGGCCCGACGACGTGATCTGGGTGCACGACTACCACCTGATCCCGCTGGCGGCCGAACTGCGCGCGCTGGGCTGCCGCCAGCGCATCGGCTTCTTCCTGCACATCCCGCTGCCGCCGCCGCTGATCCTGGCCGCCATCCCGGGCCACGACTGGCTGGTGCGTGCCCTCTTCGCCTATGACCTGGTGGGCTTCCAGAGCGAGGCCGACCTGAACCACTTCTCCCGCTACGTGGAGACCGAGGCGCACGCGCAGCCGCAGGAAGGCAGCCGCTGGCGCGCCTTCGGCCGCACCGTGCAGGCCGGCGCCTTCCCGATCGGCATCGACGTGCAGGAATTCGCCGAGCTCGCCCGGGGCCCCGAGGCGCTGGACACCTACGAGCGCACGATGCAGGAGTACTCACGCCGCCAGCTGCTGGTGGGCGTGGACCGCCTCGACTATTCGAAGGGCCTGCCGCAGCGCATGCGCGCCTTCGAGGAATTCCTGCGCAAGTACCCGGAGCTGCGCCAGAGCGCGACCTTGATCCAGATCGCCTCGCCCAGCCGCGAGAGCGTCAGTGCCTACAGCGACATCCTGCGCGAGCTGGAGAGCCTGTGCGGCTCCATCAACGGCAACTTCGGCGAGCTGGACTGGATGCCGGTGCGCTACATCCACCGCACCGTGCCGCGCGCGCAGCTGCCGGGCCTCTACCGCGCGAGCCGCGTGGCGCTGGTCACGCCGCTGCGCGACGGCATGAACCTGGTGGCCAAGGAATTCCTCGCCGCGCAGGACGAGGAGGACCCGGGCGTGCTGGTGCTCTCGCGCTTCGCCGGCGCCGCCGAGCAGCTGAAGGAAGCGCTGATGGTCAATCCCTACGACGTCGAGGGCACGGCCGCGGCGATCAACCTGGCGCTGCACATGCCGCTGGAGGAGCGGCGCAGCCGCCACCAGGCGATGATGCGCACGGTGCGCCAGTACGACGTGCACTGGTGGTGCGACAGCTTCCTGGCGACGCTGCAGCAATCGCAGCCCGAGGAATCAGGCACGTCCTGGCTGCGCCTGTAGCGCGCGCTCAGGCCACCAGCAGCCACAGGCCCGCCAGGCCGATCGCCAGCGCGGCGAGCGCATCGCCGGCGATCAGCCCCCCGCCCGCCAGCGAGGTGCCGCTCATGTCCGGCGGCAGGCTGGACCGCACGCCCGCGCGGCGTTCGAGCAGCGAAGCCAGCACCCCGCCCGCGCCGAACCACAGGGCGACGGGCAGGTTGACGAAGCCGCCCAGCGACATGGCATAGGGCGAGGGCAGCAGGATGGCGTCGACGACGAAGGACTTCGGCCGCAGGCGCTTGCGCAGCACCTCGATGGCGAGCCCCAGCACCACGCCCAGCACGATGGCCGTGCGCTCATGCGGCCGCTGCTCGGTGAGGCTGCGCAGCACGCCCACGAACTTGTACGTCATCGCCGAAGTCCATTCCACCGGCTGCTCGCTGGCCTTCATCACCGTCTGGTCCTGCAGCAGCACGGGATAGGCCGCCATGAACAGGCGCGCGAACACCACGGCCAGCACCGCGCCCACCAGCACGCCCAGCACCTGGTAGCGGAACTGCAGCACGCGCGGCGTGCCCAGGCGCCAGCCGGTGGAGCGGTCCTGCTGCATGTCGCAGGCGACGCCGGTGGACACCAGCAGGATCGCGCCCGCCATGAGCCCCACGCCTGCATCGGCCAGTCCCAGCAGCGCCATCAGCACCACGGCCACGACGAAGGCCGACGAGATCGGATTGGAATCGCTCACGCCCACGGAGATGCCGTTGACGAGCGCGAAGAGGAACACGAGCGCGACCGCGATGGCGAGGAAGAAGAGCGGCTGCTGCAGCAGCAGGTGGCCCGTGGCGAGCGTCGCCGCCGCCCACGCGCAGACCCACGCCCACAGCCGGCCGCGATGCACGCGTTGCCACTTCTCCTCGGACGGTGGGGACAGCGGCGCCGCGGCGGAGGGCAGAGCATTGCGGAAGATCAGGGCCAGGTCCACGATCGCCGCGCCCATGATCATTCCCAGTGCAATGAGGAAGGTGATCTTGCGGAAGGGATCGCCCGGCTGCAACCAGCCCGCGGCGACGAACACCGGCTGCAGCGACCATCCGAGCAGGCCGCCCGCGACCGCGGCGACGCCGATGCGCGCGCGCACCACCATGCCGGCGCCGAAGGTCGAGGCCGAGAACTCCGCCGCCGCCAGCAAGGGCCATCGCCCTGCGGCGAGGCCGCTCGCGAATCCCGCGACGAGGCCGCCACCCAGCAGGGCGATGGAACGCCGCAGCAGTTGCGGGTCGGTGAGCGCGCGCAGGATGTTGGCGACGGCCAGGCCCGAGGGGTAGGGCAACCGCAGCCGGTCGACCAGCACCGGCGTGTAGAGCATGCCGATGCCCACCCCCAGCATGCCGATGCAGGTGAAGTAGGCCACCAGCTGCCAGGCCGGCGGCTGCGGCAGGTCCATCCACACCATGGCCTGCACCAGCACGCCCATGCCGCTCAAGCTGGCGACCGAAGCGGCCGCGGTCTGGATGTAGTTGGCGCCGTGCTTGCCGGCCGCGCCGTAGCCGGCGGTGACGGCGGACCCGAGCAGGCCCGCGAGCACCTGGCCCCCGACGAAGAAGCCGAGCGAGAAATTCATGTACGCCGCCGTCACGCCGGCGAGCGGCCCCAGCACCAGCATGCCCACGGCGGCGAGCAGGACGTGGTAGCGCCAGCTGCCTTCGGCGGGCAGCCAGCGCCAGCGGGGTGGGGCGTTCATGGCGACGCCAGTATGGCGGCTGCTTCCCGCGCGGGGGTGCCCCCACCCCGGCCCTCCCCCAGAGGGGGAGGGAGGAAATCAGGCCGGACCGACCACGCGCTGCTCGATCGCCCCGAACACGCTCTGCCCGTCCTTGCCCTTCATCTCGATGCGGATCGTGTCGCCGAAGCGCATGAAGGCGGTGGAAGGCTTGCCGTCCTGGATGGTCTCGATGGCGCGCTTCTCGGCGATGCAGCTGTAGCCCTTGGGCCACTCCATGCGGCCGCCCTGGCCTTCCACGCCCTTGTTGCTCACGGTGCCCGAGCCCACGATGCTGCCGGCGCGCACGTTGCGCGTCTTGCAGATGTGCGCCACCAGCTGGCCGAAGTGGAAGGTCATGTCGGGACCGGCCTCGCACATGCCGACCTTGCGGCCGTTCCAGCTGCTTTGCAGCACCAGGTGCACGCGGCCGCCCTGCCAGGCGTCGCCCAGTTCGTCGGGCGTCACGGCCACCGGGCTGAAGGCCGTGGCCGGCTTGCTCTGGAAGAAGCCGAAGCCCTTGGCCAGCTCGTTGGGGATCAGGTTGCGCAGGCTCCAGTCGTTGGCGATCATCACCAGCCGCACGCCTTCGAGCGCCTGCTCCGGCGTGGCGCCCATGGGCACATCGCCCGTGACCACCGCGACCTCGGCCTCGAAGTCGATGCCCCACTCCTCGCTGAGGAACTTCGCGTCCTCCTGCGGGCCGAGGAAGTCGTCGCTGCCGCCCTGGTACATCAGCGGGTCCTCGTAGTAGGTCTTGGGCACTTCCGCGTTGCGCGCGGCGCGCACCAGCTCCACGTGGTTGATGTAGGCGGAGCCGTCGGCCCACTGGAAGGCGCGCGGCAGCGGCGCCATGCATTGCGCCGGATCGAAGGGGAAGGCGTGGCGCGCCTTGCCGGCGTTGAGGGCCTCGTACAGGTCCTGCAATTGGGGGGCCAGGAAGTTCCAGTCGTCCAGGACCTGCTGCAGGCGCCCCGCGATGCCGGTCGCATAATGCGCCGACTGCAGGTCGCGCGAGACCACCACGAGCTGCCCGTCGCGCGAGCCGTCCCTGTACGTCGCCAGTTTCATCGATTGCCCCCGGATTGCCCTTGCGCTAGAGTCCGGCGCCCGGACATTACGCATAGCGAAATGAATTTACCTAATCGTAATTCTAGCCGCGGGCAGGCCGCATGAAGGAACGCGCCGGCATCCAGTCCGTGGAGGTGGGCTTCACCCTGCTGCAAGCCCTGGCCGAGGCCTCGGGGCCGCTGATGCTGCGCGACCTCGCGCGGGCCGCCGACATGAGCGCGGCCAAGGCGCACCGCTACCTCGTGAGCTTCCAGCGGCTGCAGCTGGTGGTGCAGGACGCCACCAGCACGCGCTACGACCTGGGCCCCGCCGCGCTCAAGCTCGGACTGGCTTCGCTGGAGCGGCTCGATCCCGTGAAGCGGGCGCGCGAGCGCATCGCCGCGCTGATGGAGGACGTGGGCCACACGCTCGCCCTCGCGGTCTGGGGCAACCGCGGACCCACCATCGTGCACTGGGAGGAATCGCCGTCGGCCGTTACCGTGAACCTGCGCCTGGGCGACGTGATGCCGCTGCTGTCGTCCGCCACGGGCCTGTGCTTCGCCGCCTACGCGCCGCCCGATGCGATCGCGCCCATGCTGGAGGAGGAGATGGCGCTGGCGCGCAAGCAGGGCCGCAAGGACCTGCCAACCACGAAAGCCGAAGTGCGCGCCGCGCTCGACGAAGTGCGCCGCCGCGGCGCCTCGCGCGTGGTCGACACGCTGCTGCCCGGCATCGTCGCCTTCTGCGTGCCCGTGTTCGACTCCGACGGCCACATGGCCCTGGGCATGGTGGCGCTGGGCCCGGCCGGCACCTTCGATGCGGCCTGGGACGGCGCGGTCGAGAAGCCCTTGCGCGCCGCCGCCGCGCAGCTGTCCAGCGACCTGGGCTACCGGGGGTGAACGCTTCGCCGGCCGCGCCCTGGCAGCGGCTGGCGCCGCTGGCGGGCGGGGTGCTGGCGGTGCATGTGCTCGTCTTGCAGTCGGTGCAGGTGCGCCGGGTGGAAACCAGTGCGCCGATACCGCGGTTCGCCACGCGCACGGTGGTATCGCAGGTGCCGTCCACCGGGGTGCCTGGCGGCACCACCGGCCTACGAAAACCAGCCACACGTGCGGCCCCTAGGTCGGCCGTGAGCGCCGCGCACCCCCCCCCCGCCCCCCCCCCCCCCCCCCCCCCCCCCCCCCCCCCCCCC
>JAEZEB010000364.1 GCA_023438115.1 Pseudomonadota bacterium
GCCCGCGCCTGGGCGATGCCGCCTTCCGCGCCCAGCGCGACGCGCTGGAGCACGCGCAGGCCACGCTGCGCAAGCTGGCCGCGCAGGCGCACGGCGAGGCGCTCACGCAGCTGATGGGAGCCTGGGAGCAACGCAATGCCGACCAGGTGCCCAGCCACCAGGAGCTCGGCAAGGTCGTGAGCCCGCAGGTGCGCCAGGGCTGGACGCAGGCGCTGGGCCAATCCGCCGGCGGCGATGCGGCCGAGGCGCTGCTGCGCCTGGAGATCGCGGCCGACGTGCCTACGCCCGCTGAACAGATCGCCGCGCGCCGGGCGCTGCAACTGCAGCTGCTCACGCGCCGCAATGATCCTTCGCCGCAGGAGACCTGGGGCGCGGACGTGGCGAAGGTGCTGGCGACGGCCTACGACGCCGGCGCGGCGCGGCGTCTTCAAAATGCGCTGAAGGCGCTGCTGCGCCGGTGATGCGCACCTGACACTTGTCATTGCGGGCTTGACCCGCAATCCATGCGGCGCCCGATCAGGCGCCGCATGGATCCCGGCTCAAGTCCGGGATGACGAGCGATAGAACCCGTCGAACAACTCCGTCAGCGCCGGAAACTCCTGCGTGAACCGCTCGCGGTTCACGAAGTAGGCCTCGCACGCGACGGCGAAGAATTCGTCGATCGCGCTCGCGCCGTACTCGTCCAGCCAGGGGCGCGGCTCGCCGAAGCGCTCCGCCTTCACCACCGCCTCGCGGAAGTGGCGGTACTCCGTCTCCATCACCCGCAGCCAGCCCTGGGGCGCCGCGCGCGTGGGCTGGGGCGGGCAGCCGTCGGGCGCGCCGTCGCGCATGTCGATCTTGTGGACGAATTCGTGGATCACCACGTTGAAGCCGCTTTCGGCCGATGCGCCCGCGTGCGCGACGTCGCGCCAGTTCAGCATCACCGGGCCGCCTTCCATGGCCTCGCCGGCCAGCACCTCGTCCCAGGCGTGCACCACGCCCGTGTCGTCCATGGCGGTGCGGCGCGCGAGCACCTCGCCCGGGTGCACCACGATGCCGACGAAGTCGTCGTACCAGCCCAGGCCCAGGTGCAACACCGGCAGCACGGCCTGCGCCGCGATGGCCAGCGCGATTTCGTCGGTGATGACCAGGCCGCTGGCGCCGTGGAATTCCTTGTCCGCGAGAAAACGGGCGCTCAGTTCGCGCAGCCGCGCGCGTTCTTCCTCGCTGCGCGCGGCCAGGAAGGGGTACCGCGCGAGCGTTGCGGTCCAGAGCGCGTCCGGGATGGCCGGCGCACGGCGGCGGCGCAGCCAGCGCAGCATCAGGCCAGCCCGATGCGCTGCACGTCCCCCGCAATGGCGATGCGCAGGGCTTCCAGGCGCGGCGGCGAAGCCTGCGCGTCCCAGTCGCTCAGCACGATGCGGCGGTGTCCGGCGTCCAGCGCATGCTCGCCGGGCAGGTGCGTGTGGCCGTGGACCAGCACGTCGGCGCCCGCGGCATCCAGCCAGGCGAGCGCCGTGCCGGTGTCCACGTCGGCCCAGGGCTTCTCGCTGCGCTTGCGGTCCTCGCTCTCGGCGCGCATGCCGCGCGCGATGGCGCGCCGCTGCGCCAGCGGCAGCCCGAGGAACTGTTGCTGCCAGGCCTGCGTGCGCACCTGGGCGCGGAAGGCCATGTAGTCGGTGTCGGCGATGCACAGCGCGTCGCCGTGCGAGAGCAGCCAGCGCCGCGTGCCGAAGAGGAACACGGTCGGATCGTCCAGCAGCACCATGCCGGTGTCGCGCGCCAGTTCTTCCCCGACAAGGAAGTCGCGGTTGCCGGCGATGAAGAACACCGGCAGCCGCTGCGCGGTGGCGCGCAGGACCTGCGCGCACTCCGCCTCGAAGCCGGGCTCGCGCGCGGCGTCGTCACCCACCCAGGCCTCGAACAGGTCGCCGAGGATGAAGAGCGCGTCCGCCGCCGTGGCGGCCATGTAGCGCTGCCAGGCGGCGAAGGTGGCGGGTTCGTGCGCCTGCAGGTGCAGGTCGGAGATGCACTCGACGGAGCGCCAGCCGGGCGGGGCGCGCAGTTCCCGCGCCACGGGCGCGGCGAGCGGCGGGCCTTCCGTCTTCAGACGACGACCGCCTTCTCGATGACGACGTCGGTCTTCGGCACGTCGTCGTGGAAGCCCTTGCGGCCGGTGGGCACGCCCTTGAGCTTGTCGACGATGTCGGTGCCTTCCACGACCTTGCCGAACACGGCGTAGCCCCAGCCCTGGGGGGTGGGAGCGGTGTGGTTCAGGAAGTCGTTGTCGGCGACGTTGATGAAGAACTGCGCCGAGGCCGAGTGCGGCTGGTTGGTGCGCGCCATCGCGACCGTGTACTTCTGGTTCTTCAGGCCGTTGTTGGCCTCGTTCTCGATCGTCGCGTCCGTGGGCTTCTGGTTCATGCCGGCGGTGAAGCCGCCGCCCTGGATCATGAAGCCGTCGATCACGCGGTGGAAGATGGTGCCGTCGTAGTGGCCCTTCTTCACGTAGGCCAGGAAGTTGGCGACGGTCTTGGGGGCCTTCTGCTCGTCGAGCTCCAGCGTGACGACGCCGTGGCCGGCGATGTGCAGTTCCACCTTGGGATTCATGGGATAGACCTCTTGTTGCTTACTTGACGATCGTGGCCGACTGGATCATCACGGGCGTGAGCGGCACGTCGTCGTACATGCCGGCGCGCCCGGTCGGCACGGCCTTGATCCGGTTGACCACGTCCATGCCGCTCACCACGCGGCCGAACACCGTGTAGCCCGGGGCGTTCGGGCCCGGGGGATCGAGCGAGCGCGTGTTGTCGGCCACGTTGATGAAGAACTGCGAGGTGGCGGAATCGGGGTCGCTCGTGCGCGCCATCGCGATGGTGCCCACCTCGTTCTTCAGCCCCTTTGCATAGGCCGCGCGGCCTTCGTGCTGCACCGGCGCGCGCGTGGGCTTCTCGGCCATGCTGCGGTCGAAGCCGCCGCCCTGGATCATGAAGCGGTCGATCACGCGGTGGAAGATCGTGCCGTCGTAGTGCTTGTCGCGCACGTATTGCAGGAAGTTCTCCGCCGTCTTGGGCGCCTTGTCGGGATAGACCTCGACGACGATCTCGCCGGCGGTGGTGGCGAACTTGACCCGGGGGGCGGGGGATTGCGCCCAGGCGGCGCCGGCCGTGCAGGCCAGGGCCAGGACCAGCGCCGCCGAGCGGCGCGAAAGCGAAGACATCAGCCGATCACTCCTTCGTAGAAGATGCGCCACTGGCCGTCCTCGCGCACCCAGTACTGCCGCTTAACAGGACCGCTGCGCGAGCCGGCGGCGACTTCGCCGAAGGTTACCACCATGGTGTCCGCGCTGTCCGTCCAGCGCAGCACGGAAAGATCCTTGAGCTGGATATCGCGGCCGCGCACGCGGCCGAGTTCCACCTTCAGCAGCGGGGTCCACTGCGCGAGCGTCTTGCCGTTGACCGCGAAGTCGCTGGTGTAGAAGCCCAGCAGGCGGCCCAGGTCGCCGCTCGCCTTGGCGTCGCGCCAGGCCTGCAGCACCTCGTGGAACTGGCGCTTCTCGGCCTGCGCGGCGGCGGGCGTGACCCAGCGCAGCGAGCGCGCGATCACCACCGGCGTCGTGCGGATCTCGACGGTGCGGATGATGCGTTCGAGGTCCGGGTTGGCCAGCACCACGCAGCCGTCGCTGGCCTTGGGCGCGCGCGCGAACTGGTCGGGCGGCGTGCCGTGCAGCCAGATGCCGTAGCCCGTCTTGCCGCGGCGCGCGTCGTACGGGTTGGGATAGTTGATCGGCAGGGCGCCCGAGCCGTAGAAATCCTTCAGCGTCTTCGGGTCCAGGTTGCTGGTGATGTAGTAGACGCCCAGCGGGGTGCGGGCATCGCCCTCGACCACCTTCTCCACGCCGGCCTTGCCGACGCTGATGTAGTAGTCGGCGACGAGCTTCGTGCCCGAGGCGCCGTTCTCGAACAGGTACAGCCGCGAGCGCGAGGCATCGACGGCGATCGCGTGCCGCGTCCTCGGCGACAGCTGCAGGAATTGCGCGGGGATCGCCCCGGCCGGCGGCCGCTCGCGCAGCGCGCGCATGCGCTGCTGCGATTCCTCGCGCAGTTCGGCGAGCGCCTGCGCGGCTGCGCGGCTGGCGTCGTCCGGCACGTCACCGAAGGCGCGCACCGGCCGCTGCTGCGCCGCGAGCAGGTCACCGTAAGCCAGTTGCGCGAGCTGGAAGTTGGGGTGGTCGCGCACCAGCGTTTCGGCCTTGCGCAGGGCTTCGCGCGTCTTTGCCTGGCCGACCAGGCGGTAGATCTCGATCAGCCGGGCCTCGGCTTCGCCGTCGCGGGGCGGCGCCTTGCGCACGGCCGGAGGGGCCTTGCGCGCCGGGCCGGACCAGGCGGGCAGCGCGAGGCCCGCGGCGCAGGCCACCAGCAGGGCCTTGGCCAGGAAAGGGGATCCGGGGGTGAGGTTCAACTGCACAACCTTCGCCGTCGCCGCGTCCGCCGCGCGCTCAGGCGCCGGTGCTTTCCCGCACGATCGCCCAGCCGTCGCCGCTCTTCACCAGCTCGAGCGTCTTGCGGCTGTTGATGTTCAGGGCGTCGGCGCGGTAGGCCTGGCGGAATTTCGCCGTGGCCTTGTTGCCGTCGACGGTGACGTCGAGGTCGCTGATGTCCACGCTGATCTTCGACTTGCCGACGATGCGGGCATGGCGCTCCTTCTCCCACGCGGCGCGCGACTGGCGGCCGGGCGGGTCGAAGTCCTTGCCGTAGGCGGCGAGGTAGGCCTTCATGTCCTGCGCGGCCCAGGCGGCGGCCCAGGCGCGCACGGCGGATTCGACGTCCTTCTCGGCGTCGGCCGATGCGGCGGGGGTGGAGGCGGGCGCGGCGGCCACCGCAGGTGCGGCAGGGCGCGCGGCCGGAGCG
>JAEZEB010000337.1 GCA_023438115.1 Pseudomonadota bacterium
GCCCACCACTCTCAAACCGAATCGCTCTCCCGGACCTCGACCCCCACGCCCACTTCCGCGAACGGAATCGGATCCACCGGCCGCGCCCGCAGCTCCGGCTCCAGCAGCGCCAGGTTGTTGCGCCCGATCCCCAGGTAGGTGAGGCCTGCCGCCGCCATCGCATGCGGCTCGTAGATGTTGCGCCCGTCGATCACCAGCGGTTGCCGCAGCGTGTCCCGCAGGGCGCGCAGGTTGGGACTCTTGTAGTTCTTCCACTCCGTCAGCACCACCAGCGCATCGGCGTCGCGCGCGGCATCCATCGGCTTGGCCACGAAGGTGATGTTGCGCAGCAGCTCGGGATGGTCTTCCATGTCCACGGCGAGGCAGCGCGCCGCCTGTTCCTGCGCCACCGGATCGTGAGCCCGTACGCGGGCGCCGGCACGCAGCAGCGCATCGACGATCAGGCGGCTGGGCGCCTCGCGCATGTCGTCGGTGCCCGGCTTGAAGGCCAGGCCCCAGATCGCGAAGGTGCGGCCGGCCAGCGAGCGGCCGAAGTGCGACCAGATCTTGTCGAGAAGGACACGCTTCTGCGCGTGGTTCACGCGCTGCACGGCATCGAGCACCTGCAGCGGCAAGCCGCTTTCCTGGGCGGTGCGACACAGCGCGTCCACGTCCTTGGGAAAGCAGCTGCCGCCGTAGCCCGTGCCGGCGTAGAGGAAGCTGTACCCGATGCGCGGATCCGACCCTATGCCCTGGCGCACCAGCTCGATGTCCGCGCCCACGCGGTCGGCCAGGTTGGCCAGTTCGTTCATGAAGCTGATGCGGGTGGCCAGCATGGCGTTGGCGGCGTACTTGGTGAACTCCGCGCTCCGAACGTCCATCACGCGCGTGCGCTCGTGGTTGCGGTTGAAGGGGCGGTACAGCTCGCGCAGCAGGGCGAGCGCGCGCTGCCCGTTCTCGTCGTCGGTGACCCCAAGAACGATACGGTCCGGACGCATGAAGTCGTCGATGGCCGCGCCTTCCTTCAGGAACTCGGGATTGCTGGCCACCGAGAAGTCGAGATCGTCGCGGCCGCGCTTGCCGAGCTCTTCGCGCACCGCGGCCTCGACCTTGGCGGCCGTGCCGACCGGTACCGTGGACTTGTCGACGATCACCTTGAAGCCATCCATGTGCCGGCCGATCTCGCGGGCGGCCGCCAGCACGTACTTCAGGTCGGCGCTGCCGTCCTCGTCGGGCGGCGTGCCCACGGCGATGAACTGCACATCGGCGAAAGCGACGCTGGCCGCGACGTCGCAGGAGAAGAGCAGCCGGCCTTCCTCGACATTGCGCTGGATGATCTCTTCCAGGCCCGGCTCGTGGATGGGCATGCCGCCCGCGTTGAGCAGGTTGATCTTGTTGCGGTCCACGTCCAGGCAGAAGACGTTGTTGCCCAGCTCGGCCAGGCAGGCCCCGGTCACCAGTCCGACATAACCGGTGCCCACGATCGTGACGTTCATGCGAACTTGCTCCCTCCGCGATGCGGTTTGCGCAGGGTAGGCGCGGCGCATGAGGCTGTGCGCTCCGGGGTGTCGGGTCCGGGCGTAGGTATGTTCCTACGGCCGGTCGGGAGCCGCGCGCATGTTCGGCGGGACGCAGGCTTCGGGATCGCGCGCATGCCTGGCCGCCGAAGCTTGCGCGCCGCCCATCCTCGCCCGAAGGTGCTCCGTCGCCCGGCATGGCGCGCGCGCCACACCGCGCTTGGCGCGCCACGGGCGCGGAGCTATAAGTTCGGCATTGCAGTACCCAAGGGAGAGTTCCCATGCGTGAGTGGACCGAATCGACCCAGGAATTTCCGCAGGACAACGCGGCCAACTACGTGGACGGCCGCTTCGACCCGGCCGCCGCCGAGGCGCGCCGCGCGAGCTACCTGCAGCAGGCGCAGCTGCAGGCGAAGCTGGCCGCCGAGGCGCGGACGGTGGCGCAGAGGCACAGGCCGCAGCGGAAGGCGGCGCGCTGACGCTGGATGGGGCGCGCAGGGCGGCGCCCATCCATCGTGTCAAAGCTCACAACACAGCCCTGTTCATATGAAGTGTCCATGGTGTTCGCGGGAAGTCGGAGTTCTCCATCCCGAGCATGGAGTCATGGCGTGCCCGATCTGCTCGGGCAAGGTGACATACGCTTTCCGTGGACGCACGGCACTGGCGTATGGCTGCACCTCCGTGGTGGTCGCGGTCGCGGCGCTCCCCTACCTGGGAAGCTTGGGCATTCTTGCAGCGCTTGTGGTCACGGCCCTTGCCAGCGTGTACCTTGAGCGCTGGTACTAGGCATACTGGGACCGGACTTCACGAGCATGATCGATCGCAAGCTGGACGCGGCTGCCGAGTGGCATTGGGCGGTGCTCGCCCTCGTTTGCGGCATGTTCATTTCGCTCGCTGCGCTGGCCGCGGCCCGGGGATCGTGGATTGCGGTGGCAATTGCACTCATCGGCCTCTCGATCTTCGGCAAGTCGGGCTGGAGAAAGTACCGGGGCCGGCGTGCCGGTGTCGTGCCGGGTCAACCTTCGGACGGAGAGGCTGCGGCCAACGCGCTGAGCGCACGGGTCGTACTCCTGGTGATCGCCCTGGGACTGCTGCATCCCGTCTACGTGCTGGGTCCTTCCGGCAGGCTCACGGGCGAAGACCTCGGCGTTCTGTGGCCGGTGTTCGCCATGCTTTGGTTCATCGGCGTGCTGGGCGCCGGCGGCGTCGTTTTCCTGTATCGCTACCTCGCGCACCATATTGCGCGCGGCGTGCGGGACGGAAGGGGCGATGACGTCTAGCAGGCTGTTCGACGCGGACAGGCGCCGGCAGGGCGCCGCGACGCGCGCCGCTCGGCTCGAGGCGAAAGCTTCCGTGTGATTGCGGGCTACCTTGCTCGGAGTCCGGGATGGGCGAGAATCTGGAGGAGTGCGCCCTCGCGGCGGCGCGGTTCCAGATCCTGCGAATGCGAGCCAAGATATCGCGTTCTCACGCGATGAGCACACAAGCTGGAGGGCACCCAGGCAGTGAAGCATCTTCGCTTCAATGTTTTCAGCCGGATCTACGCGATCCAGCGGCAAGGAAACGCGTGGCAGGCCTACGCCGTCGGAGCCGACGGAAAGCGGGCTCCCGCCGGATTCGTCATTCCGGACTTCATCGGCGAGGCGGATCTGGAGCAGTATCTTTTCGATCTGTTCCACGAAAATGCCACGCCGGGCAACGGCGACGTTCGGCGGATAGCCTGAGGCGGCGGCACCGCTCGTCACTCCCTGCCACTGCACAATCGTCCCATGACCATCGAACTGAGCAAGGAAGCCCGGGCCGAAGCCGTCGCCTCCATCGAGCGGTACTTCCGCGAGAACATGGAGGAGCCGATCGGCAACGTCGCGGCGGGCGGCCTGCTCGGGTTCTTCCTCGAGGAGATAGCGCCGAGCATCTACAACAAGGCGGTGGCGGACGTGCAGGAGCGGCTGCAGCTTCGTGTCGTCGAGCTGGACCTCGAGGTCCACGAAGAGGAGTTCCAGTACTGGCGCAAGTACGAGCGGCAGGGCAAGGGCAGGAAGTGAGCCCGCCTTGCCTTCGCTCCGGCACGCAAAACGACGCCGCGGTCGTTTCCGCGCTCTCCATCCAGGTCTTCCTGGATACCTACGCCACGGATGGAGTCTGCCCGGACCTGGCCCGGGAGGCGTTGCGGGAGTACTCCGAGCAGACTTTCCTCGCGCGCCTGTGCGCGCCGGACCGGCGCTTCGTCCTGGCGGAGAACGAGGGCGCTCTCCTCGGCTTCGCCGAGCTCGACTGCATTGCGAAGGAAGCTCCTGCTCCGGGCGTGCGCGGTGTCGAACTGGTGCGGCTTTACGTCCAGCCGCGGGCGCAGCGGACGGGAGTGGGCGGCGCTCTTCTCGCGCAGGCCGAGAGGATTGCCCGGTCCCTCACGGCGCCGTTCCTGTGGCTCACGGTCTGGGAAGGAAACGCGCGTGCGCTGGCGTTCTATGCGCGAAGCGGCTACGCCGATGTTGGCGCGACCACGTACGAGTTCGAGGGCCGGAAGTATGGCAACCGCGTGGTCGCAAAGCAGTTGCTCCCGCCCTGACGGATAGACGCCCGATGCTCTTTTCCGTTCTCTTCACCGACGAGGTGCTGTGAAGCCGCGCAGGCCGTTCTCCGCTGGCCCCACGACGAGTCAAGCCGAATGAAACTCCTGGCCCTCTTCTCCCCACTGCTCTACGTGCAGATCTCCCCCGATTGCCTGCGGATCCGCGACGTCGGCGAGGGGAAGGAGATCGCCGAAGCTCCCCGGATCGCCATTCCGGCTGCACAGGGGCGCCCCGCCGGGATCGTGAATCCCTTTGGACACCCGCGGTCGCTGGTGTCGGACTTCGCGGCCGGCGAACAGCTTCTCCGGACGTTCTTCCTGCGCCTGCGGCCGAAGTCGCTGTTGAAGGCGGCACCGCGCGTCGTGATGCATCCGCTCGGCATCCCGGCGGGCGGCTACACGCAGATCGAGGTCCGGGCGCTGCACGAGATGGCGCTCGGCGCCGGCGCCTCGACGGCGGTCGTGCGGGAGGGGCGGCCCCTCACGGAGCAGGAACTGCTGGCGGGCGACTTCGGCGCCGGAGGCCGGATCCTGTCGTGAACCCGGCGTGGCCTCAGCCCGCCGCCATCCCCGTGATCTCGAAGCCCGCTTCGTCCCGCGGCGTCAGCCCGCGGCGGCCGAAGCGCGCATGCTCCTGCAGCAGGCCCGCCACCGCGCCCGATGCGGCGATGCGCCAGCCGCTGGCGGCGGCGAATTCCTCGAGCACGGCCACCGACTGCACCGCCTCGCCCGGCACCAGCGCATGGCCCTGGTTGCCGTGCACGCCGTCGGTGAGCGACACCAGCGACACCGGGCCGCGGTGCAGCGCCACGGTCACCGGCCGCTCGCGCGGTGCGGCCTTCACCAGTGCGGTGGCGGCGCGCAGCAGGCGCAGTTCGGGGGGCGTGGTGTGGCTGCCGGCGTCGCCGGCGAAGAGCGCCAGCAGGCGCGTGCCGTAGGGCAGCACCTGGGTCGCGCCGAAGACGTAGAGCGCGTCGCGCGCGGATTTCTGAGCCTGCTTCACCTGGTCCGCCTCGGCTACGGGCGCGCGGCCGAAAAGGTCGGCCAGCAGGACGAAGGCGTCGGGGTAGTGCAGGTCGCCCGCGCTGTGCGCCTGCTCCCAGCGCGCGTTGATCTCGCGCAGCATCTGGCCTTCGTATTGCCGGCCCAGTTGCTCCTTCTGCTGCTCCAGCGCGCTCTCCACCACGTCCGACATCGAGCTGCGGAAGGCTTCCTCCTGCACCTGCCGGCGCGCCATCACGGCGGTGATGGCTTGGCACAGTTCATCCGGGCGGTAGGGCTTCGTGAGGTAGTCGTCGGCGCCGGCCGTCATGCCTTGCCGCATGTGCTTGCGGTCGGACATGGCGGTGAGCAGGATGAAGGGCACGGTGGCCAGCTGAGCGTCGGCGCGCAGCTCGGCCAGGACTTCGTAGCCCGTCATGCCGGGCATCATGACGTCGCACACGATCACGTCGGGCCGCTCCTCGCGCGCGGCGGCCAGGCCCTGGGGGCCGTCGGCTGCCTCGCGCACCTGGTGCCCGGCCTTCTTCAGCGCGAAACCGGCGACGAAGCGCTGCGCATCGTCGTCCTCGATCAGCAATACGTTGGGCATGGCCGATTGTCACCCGGCTGGAGCCGGGTGCGTCGGCGTCAGATCACGCCCTGGGCCAGCATCGCGTCGGCCACCTTCACGAAGCCGGCGATGTTGGCGCCGTCGACGTAGCTGACCGAACCGTCCTCGCGCTGGCCGTGCTGCACGCAGGCGGCGTGGATGCCGCGCATGATGCCCAGCAGGCGCGAGTCGACCTCGTCGCGCGGCCAGGACAGGCGCATGGCGTTCTGGCTCATCTCCAGGCCCGAGGTGGCCACGCCGCCGGCGTTGCTGGCCTTGCCCGGTGCATACAGCACGCGGGCTTCCTCGAACAGCTCCACCGCGGCCAGCGTGCTGGGCATGTTGGCGCCTTCCGCCACGCACAGCACGCCGTTCTTGATCAGCGTGCGCGCGTCGGCTTCGTCCAGCTCGTTCTGGGTGGCGCAGGGCAGGGCGACGTCGACCTTCACGCCCCAGGGCTTGATGCCCGGCTCGAAGCGGCTCCTGGTGCGCTCGGCATACTCGCTCACGCGGCCGTACAGGTGGTTCTTCACCTCCATCAGCTCGGCGAGCTTGGCCGGCGTGAAGCCGTCCTCGTCGATCACGGTGCCGCTCGAGTCGGACACGGTGACCACCTTGGCGCCCAGCGCCATGGCCTTCTCCACCGCGTACTGCGCCACGTTGCCGGAGCCGGAGACGCTCACCCGCAGGCCCTCGAAGGACTTGCCGGCGCGTTCCAGCATCTCCTGCGCGAAGTAGACGGTGCCGTAGCCCGTTGCCTCGGGGCGGATCAGCGAGCCGCCGAAGGACAGGCCCTTGCCCGTGAACACGCAGTCGGCGCGGTTGGACAGCTTCTTCATCATGCCGGCCATGAAGCCGACCTCGCGGCCGCCCACGCCGATGTCGCCCGCGGGCACGTCGGTGTCGGAGCCGATGTGGCGGAACAGCTCGCTGATGAAGGCCTGGCAGAAGCGCATGACTTCACCCGGGCTCTTGCCCTTGGGGTCGAAGTCGCTGCCGCCCTTGCCG
>JAEZEB010000059.1 GCA_023438115.1 Pseudomonadota bacterium
GCTGCAGGCCGTGCGCAGGTCCGCCAGCGGCTGGACGCGCGCCGCCGCGGTGACGCGCGGCCGCTCGGCGGCCGTCGCGAACACGGGGTCCCACGCGAAGTAGGAGGCGCCGCGCTGGTTCCAGGCCTCGATCACCACGCTCTGCCCGGCCCGCAGGTACATGGAGCGGCCGACTTCCAGCACGTGGTCGCCGGAATCGTCGGGCGTGCCGCCGTGCGGCCCGTTGACGGTGGCGTAGACCCGGCCGTGCGCCACCCGCAGGACGCCGTCGGTGCCGGGGCGCAGCGTGAGCGCGCGGCCGCGGGCCAGCTTCCACGTGCCCGGCAGGGCGGTGGCGGGCGCGGACTGGAGCAGCTGGGCGATGGCAGTCATGACGGTTCTCCTGGGTGATGGCATTTCGGAATGGAATGATCGTTCACGCCCCCTTGGCGGTCCAATGATTTCGGGCTACTCTATTGATTCCCGAATCGCATCAATCGCCGGACGCCCCATGCTGCATTCGCAGACCCATTTGCGCACCCGCCCGATCTCCGCCGGCCACCTGCGGGCCTTCGAGGCGGTGGCGCGCCACCTCAATTTCCGCGCCGCGGCCGAGGAGATGGCGCTGACGCAGTCCGCGGTGAGCCGCCAGATCCAGGCGCTGGAAGAAGAAGTGGGCGTGGGCCTGTTCCTGCGCCACACGCGGGCGGTGGAACTCACCAGCGCCGGCGCGCAGCTGCTGATGGCCGTGTCGCAATCGCTGCCGCGCATCGACAGCGCCGTGCGGCAGATCCGCCAGAGCGCGGGCCGGCGCGCGGTGGCGCTCACCACCTTTGCGTCTTTCGCATCGATGTGGCTGATCCCGCGCATGGAGCAGTTCCAGCGCGACAACCCCGACATCGACATCCGCATCGACGCCACCGACAACACGCTGGACCTGGAAGTCGCCGACGTCGACTTGGCCTTGCGCTACGGCCCCATGGGCGCCATGCCGCCGCAGGCCGTGCGCCTGTTCGGCGAGCAGCTCACGCCGGTGGTGAGTCCCTGGCTGCTCAAGACCGGCCACGCGATCCACAAGCCGGCCGACATGGCGCAGTTCACGCTGATCGAGGCGGGCGACGCGCACCACACGCACCTGGAGTGGCTGACGTGGCGGCGCTGGTTCGACGAGCACGGGCTGCAGAAGCTGCAACCCAAGCGCTGGCTCTATTTCAACTACGCCTACCAGATGGTGCAGGCCGCGCTCACCGGCCAGGGCGTGGTGCTGGCGCGCCTGCCGCTGGTGGCCGAGCACCTGGCCAACGGCGACCTGATCGAGCCCCTGCCCCGCCTGCGCATGGATTCGCCCATGGCCTACTGGCTGCTGGTGGGCCCGCGCAGCGCGCAGCGGCCGGAAATCCGCGCCTTCTGCGACTGGCTGATGGCGCAAAGCCGCATCACGCGCGAGACGATCGGGGAAGTGCCGGACCCCGATACGGTCGACAACATCGACTGAAATTCACGCGGGGCCTTGTCATCCCGGGCTTGACCCGGGATCCATGCGGCCTTGGATCCGGCACCGCCTGGATTGCGGGTCAAGCCCGCAATGACAGGATCCGGGTCAATCGTCCCCCAGCGAAATCGGCCAGGCCACCCCCAGCTCCGTGAGGATCGCGTCCAGCGGCACGTCGTGCGCTTCGGGTTCGAGCTGCGGCAGGAATCCGTGCGCGAAGCCCAGGCCCACGGTATGCGGCCGCGGCTGCAGCCGAGCCAGCGTGCGGTCGTAGAAGCCGCCCCCGTACCCCAGTCGATAGCCCCCGGCCGCGTAGCCCACGCAAGGCACGAACAGCAGCGTGGGCACCACCACTTCCGTGTCCTTGGGCTTCGGGATGCCGAAAGCATCCTCCTCCATCGGGCAACCGGGGAACCAAGCATGGAACTGGAGCGTCTGACGGACCTTGTCCACCACCGGGAGCCCGATGCGGCGCAACTGCGGTTCGTCCAGCAATTCGCCATCTTCCTTCCAGCGATGCAATGCCGGCAGCGGATCGAACTCGCCCTTGATCGGCCAGTACGCCCCGATCACGGTGTCGGGACGTCCCACCAGCCAGATGCGCATCACGCGCTGGAGCATTTCGGCGCGCTGCAGGCGATCCGGCATGTTCAGGCGTTGTTCGACGAGCCGTTGGCGCAAGGCCCTTTTTTCTTCCGACCTGTCCATAATTTCCCGATGAAGTTCCGAACGATTCTGGCATCCCTCGCCGTTGCCTTGCTGGGCAGTACGCACGCGCAACCCCGGGACGATGTCCTGCTGCAGATGCAGGACGCCTTCCGCCGGAACGACACCGCCCGGCTCGCGCAGCTGCTGCCGCAGGCGCAGGGCCACGTGCTGGAGCCCTGGGCCGCCTACTGGGAGCTCAATGCACGCCTGCCCTCGGCCGCCCCGGCGGAGATCCAGCAGGTCCTGGCCCGCCTGGCCGGCACCTACCAGGAAGACCGGCTGCGCAACGACTGGCTCCGGCTGCTCGGCGAACGCCGCGAGTGGAACACGTTCACGCAGGAATATGCCAAGTTCCGCATGCACGACGATGCGGAAGTGCGCTGCTATGCGCTGGTGGCGGCCACCATGGCGGACCCGGCCACCATTCCCGCCGCGACGAAGGAAGTGCGCGCCCTGTGGCTGTCGCAGCGCGATGCGGAAGACGGCTGCACCCTGGCCGCCGCCTCGCTGCTCGGCAAGCCGGACGGCATCACCGAAGCGGACGTCTGGCGCAAGGCGCGCCGGGCCGTGGAAGCCAACCGCCCGCGTGCAGCCGCCACGGCGCTCGAATTGATCAAGCCGGAAGCCGCGCCGCTGGTGCACGAACTCAACAAGAACCCGACACGCTTCCTCTCCAGCAAGGTCTTCGCGGCTTCGCGCACGCGCCGCGAGATGGTGGGCCTGGCGCTCATCAGGATGGCCACGTCCGATCCCGCGGAAGCCGCCAGCCAGCTGGAAAACAAGTGGGGGCCGCAGATCCACCCGGACGAACGCGACTGGATCTGGGGCGTGATCGGCCGCCAAGCCGCGCAGAAGCTGCAGCCCGAGGCCAACGCATACTTCGCGAAGGTCGAACGCGACCGGCGCCTGAGCGACGAGCAGCTCGAATGGAAGGTGCGCGCCGCGCTGCGCGCGCCCAAGGGCGCCGACTGGCGGCAGGTGCGCGAAGCCATCGACGCGATGAGCGAGGCGACCCAGGCCGAACCCGCCTGGAGGTACTGGAAGGCCCGCGCGCTGCTGGCCGACCGCACGCCCACCGAGGCGCAGCGCGCCGAAGCGCAGCAGCTTCTCGCCGCCATCGCCTCGCCGCGCGGCTTCTACGAGCAGCTGGCGCTGGAGGAACTGGGACAGCCGATCACCGTGCCGCCCCGGCCCGCGCCGCTCACCGAAGCCGAGAAGCAGGTGGCTCGCCAGAACCCGGGCCTGCTGCGGGCGATGTACGCCATCGCGATCGGCCTGCGCAGCGAAGGCGTGCGCGAGTGGAACTACACGACCAACCTGCACCAGCGCGGCGGCATGGCCGAGCGCGAGCTGCTCGCGGCGGCGCAGCTGGCCTGCGACCGCGAGATCTGGGACCGCTGCATCAACACCAGCGAGCGCACCAGGGCCTCCTTCGATTTCGAGCAGCGCTACCCGATGCCCTTCCGCGAGCACGTCGTGCGCCGCGCCAACGAGATCGGGCTGGACCCCTCCTATGTCTACGGCCTCATCCGCCAGGAAAGCCGCTTCATCACCGACGCGCGCTCGCACGTGGGCGCCTCCGGCCTGATGCAGGTGATGCCCGCCACCGCGCGCTGGACCGCCCGCAAGCTGGGGATGGAGGGCTTCCGCCCCTCGCAGCTGAACGACCGCGACACCAACATCGCGATCGGCACCGGGTACCTGAAGCTGGTGCTGGACGACTTCGAGGGCTCCATGCCGATGGCCGCGGCGGCCTACAACGCCGGCCCGAGCCGTCCGCGCAACTGGCGCAACGGCCCGGTGCTCGAAGGCGCGGCCTGGGCGGAGAACGTGCCTTTCACCGAAACGCGCGATTACGTGAAGAAGGTGCTGGCCAACACCACCTTCTACGCCGCCATGCTCACCGGCCAGCCGCAGTCGCTGAAGGCGCGCCTGGGCGTGATCGGCCCGCGCGAACCGTCACAACCGTCCCCCAACGCCGAGCTTCCCTGATAGATTTTGCGGATGGCCTGGGACGCCGTCCGCAACACGATCGCCCTCGAGTTCTCCGACCTGGGGAGCGTCGAGGAAGTGACGCAGCTCGTGCTGCGCCTGCTGGTGGCCGCCTTCCTGGGCGGGCTGCTCGGGCTGGAGCGCGAGCTGCAGGGCAAGCCGGCCGGCATCCGCACGCACATGCTGGTGTCGGCGAGTTCGGCGCTGATCGTCTACGTCACGCTGAAGATGGGACTGGAAGGCGATGCCCTCAGCCGCGTGCTGCAGGGCCTGCTGGCCGGCATCGGCTTCCTTTGCGCCGGCGCGATCCTCAAGCTCGAACGCGAGGAACAGGTGACCGGCCTCACGACGGCGGCCAGCGTCTGGATGACGTCGGCCATCGGCATCGCGGCGGGCCTGGGGCGCGAGACGACGGCGGCGCTCGCCACGCTGCTCGTGCTGTTCATCCTGTGGCTGGAGCGGCCGCTCAAGCGGCTGGGCATCAAGCCGCCGCACGACCGCGAAGGCTGAGCATCAATCGGGCGGATTTTCGGCATCAATCCCGCGCCGGGGTCCCGCTAGCATCCCGGCATTCCAAGGAGGACCCCAGATGCTCACGCTCTTCATCGGCAACAAGAACTATTCGTCCTGGTCCATGCGCCCCTGGGTGCTGCTGAAGGAAGCCGGGATCCCCTTCGAGGAGCGCAGGATCCGCTTCGACAGCTTCGAGGGCGATTCGAACTTCAAGCGCGAGGTGCTGCAGGTCAATCCCTCCGGCCGGGTGCCGGCCCTCGTGGACGACGGCTTCGTGGTGTGGGATTCGCTCGCCATCACCGAGTACGCCGCCGAGAAATTTCCGGACCGCGGCGTCTGGCCGGCCGATGCGAAGGCCCGTGCCCGCGCGCGCAGCGTCTGCGCGGAGATGCATTCCGGCTTCGGCGCCCTGCGCACCCACTGCCCCATGAACATCGAGGCCGACCTCGCTGCGATGGGCGCGGTGATCTGGCGCGACCAGGCCGCCGTGCGCGCCGACGTGGCCCGGCTGGTGGAAATGTGGACCGGGCTGCTCGAGGAGCACAAGGGCCCGATGCTGTTCGGCGCCTTCAGCGCCGCCGACGCCTTCTTCGCGCCCGTGTGCATGCGCCTGCGCACCTACCAGCTGCCCGTGCCCGGCCCCGTGATGGACTACGTGCGCCGCGTCTGCGCCCTCTCCTCGGTGCAGGCCTGGATGGAGGACGCGCTGGCGGAGCAGGACTTCGTCGCCATCGACGAACCGTACCGCGCCAGCCGGTGAACCGCGGGGGCTACACTGCCTCCATGCGAACTTTCCGGGTCGGCGGTGCCGTGCGCGATGCGCTGCTGGGACTGCCGGTGAACGACACCGACTGGGTGGTGGTGGGCGCGACGCCCGACCAGATGATCGCGGCCGGCTACCTGCCGGTCGGCAAGGACTTCCCCGTCTTCCTGCATCCGGACACGCGCGAGGAATATGCGCTGGCCCGCACCGAGCGCAAGTCGGGCCGCGGCTACCACGGCTTCGCCTTCCATGCCGCGCCCGACGTCACGCTGGAGCAGGACCTGGCGCGGCGCGACCTCACCATCAACGCGATCGCGCAGGCCGAGGACGGCGCGCTGATCGACCCCTACGGTGGCCAGGAAGACCTGCGCCGGCGCCGGTTGCGGCACGTCACCGAGGCGTTCCGCGAGGACCCGGTGCGCATCCTGCGCGTGGCGCGCTTCGCGGCACGCTTCAGCGACTTCGAGCTCGCGCCCGAAACCCTGCAGCTGATGCGGGAGATGGTCGCCGAGGGCGAGGCCGACCACCTGGTGCCCGAGCGCGTTTGGCAGGAGATCGCGCGCGGCCTGATGGAACAGCGCCCCGCGCGCATGTTCGAGGTGCTGCGCGCCTGCGGCGCGCTGGCGCGCATCCTGCCGGAGGTCGACCGCCTCTGGGGCGTGCCGCAGCGCGCCGAGTACCACCCCGAGGTGGACACGGGCGTGCACAACATGATGGTGCTGGACATGAGCGCGCGCCTCGATGCGCCGCTGGCCGTGCGCTTCGCCTGCCTGACGCACGACCTGGGCAAGGGCACGACGCCGCCGGAAGTCCTGCCGAAGCACATCGGCCACGAGCAGCGCAGCGCCGCCTTGCTCAAGACCCTTTGCAACCGCCTGCGCGTGCCGAACGACTGCCGCGAACTCGCGGACGTCGTGGCACGCGAGCACGGCAACATCCACCGCAGCGGCGAGTTCGGCGCTGCTGCGGTGGTGCGCCTGCTGGAACGCTGCGACGCCTTCCGCAAGCCGGAGCGTTTCGGCCTGATCCTGCTGGCCTGCGAATGCGACGCCCGCGGCCGCCTGGGCTTCGAGGAGCGTCCCTATCCGCAGCGCGAGCGCCTGTTGCAGGCGCTGGATGCCGCGCGTTCGGTGGACACCGCCGCCGTGGCCGCGCAGGCGAGCGCAGAGGGCCTGCGTGGCGAGCAGGTGGGCGTGCGGATCCAGCAGGCGCGGGTACATGCGGTGGGCAACGCGTTGCCCACCCTACGGGACTCCACGGCCACCCGGTAATGGGCCCCGACGCCGCCGGTTCGGTTAGGGGCCTACGCCAACCCGTAGGGTGGGCAAGCCCCGCTTGCCCACCATCCTTCAAGCCAGCAAAGCCAGCGCCGCGTAATCCCCCACGCGCGCCCCCAGCCCCGCCGGCACCAGGCCGCACCCATCGGTCAGCGCCGGCATGCGCCCGCGCAACTGCGCCTCCAGCCGCGGCAGCAGGTAGTCCTGGTTGTGGAGGAACACGCTGCCCCCCAGGCTGATGCGTTCCAGGTCCATCAGCACGGTGAGGTTGTAGAGGCCGCGGCCCATCACGCGGCACAGCTCGTCGACGATCACGACGGCGGCCGCATCGCCGGCGCGCGCGCGCTGCATCAGCGTCGCCGCGTCGGCGCCGAAGCGGCGTTCCACGGAGTTGCCAGCCACCACGGCTTCGAGGTCGCCGACGTTGCCGCAACCGCACAACGCATCGTCGTTGTCGCTCGCAAACGTGTGGCCCGCGTGGCCCGCGTTGCCGTTCTTGCCGCGCAGCACCTTGCCGTCGACGCACAGGCCCGCGCCGACGCCGGTGCTCCAGGTCACGTAGGCGCAATGGTCGCTGCCCTGCAAAGCGCCCCAGCGGCGCTCGGCTTCCAGCGCCGCCACCGCGTCGTTCTCCACGCGCACCTCGCGGAAGCGTTCGCGCAGCGGCGCCTCCAGCGTGGCGGTCAGCCAGTCATTGGGCAGCCCGCGCGCGGGACCGGCCAGGCCGCCGCAGATGTTGGGCGTGGCCAGCTCCACCATGCCATCGCGCAGCACGAAGGGACCGGCGGATGCCACGCCGGCGCGCTGCACCGCCTCGGGCGCCACGCCGGCTTCGGAGCAGGCTTCGTCCACCATGCGGATCACCTGGCGCGCGAGGGCGTCGTTGGTGCCGGTCTTCATCGTCGGCGCGGCGCGCCGCGCCAGCAGTTCCAGGTTCGTGCCGTCGTTCAGGCTCACGGCCACCTTGGTGCCGCCGATGTCGATGCAGGCTTTCATGGCTTCACAGGAACTTGGCGATGGCCGCGGCAAGCAGGCTCAGCAGGATCGTGGAGGTGAAGGGCAGGAACATGTCACGCCCGAACAGCCGGAAGCGCAGGTCGCCCGGAAGGCGACCGAAACCCAGCCTCTGCAGCGCCGGCGAGAACCAGCTGATCAGCAGCAGGGCCAGGAAGATGACGATCATCCAGCGGATCATGGCCCCAGTGTAGGGGCTGCGCCGCGTGCCGGGCGGTCAGTCCGCGAGCGGCGTCCACTTCTGCGCGCTGCGCGACGAGGCCAGGACGGCCTCGACGAAGCGCACGCCGCGCACGCCGGCATCGATGTCCGGGTAGTCGGCGTCCACCGGGTCCGGCGCCACGCCGCGCGCATGCGCGCGGATCGCCGCAGCCACGCCGAGGTAGACGTTGGCGAAAGCCTCGATGAAGCCCTCGGGATGCCCCGGGGGAATGCGGCCGGCACGCAGCGCGGCCTCGTGCAGCCAGGGCGCGCCACGCGTCAGCAGCCGTGGCGGGCCGTCGTGGGGAAAGTGCGTCAGCCGGTTGGGCTCTTCCTGCCACCACTCGATCGTGCCCAGCGTGCCGGACACGCGCAGGCGCAAGCCGTTCTCCAGGCCGGTGTTCACCTGCGAGGCCACCAGCACGCCGCGCGCGCCGCCGGCAAAGCGCAGCAGCATGCTGGCGTCGTCGTCCAGCGCGCGCCCCGGCACCAGCGCGCCGATGTCGGCGCAGAGGCTTTCGATCGCCAGGCCCGTGACCGTGCCCACCAGGTTCTCGGCATGCGTGCCGATGTCGCCGATGGCGCCGGCGCCACCCGACTGCGCGGGGTCGGTGCGCCAGGCCGCCTGCTTGTTGCCCTCGGCCTCCACCCGCGTGGCGAGCCAGCCCTGGTTGTATTCGACGACCACCTTGCGCAAGGTGCCCAGCTCGCCGCGGCGGACCATCTCGCGCGCCTGCCGCACCATGGGATAGCCGCTGTAGTTGTAGGTCACGCCGAACACGGTGCCGCGCGCGCGCACCGCCGCGGCAAGCTCGCGCGCCTGCGCCGCCGTGTGCACCAGCGGCTTGTCGCACACGACGTGGAAACCGGCGTCGACGAAGGCCTTGGCCACCGGGAAGTGCACGTGGTTGGGCGTGACGATGCTGACCAGGTCGATGCGCTCGGCGGGATCACGGCGCAGCTCGTCGGCCAGCAGCGTTTGCCAGTCCGGATGGTTGCGTTCGTCGGCCACGCCCAGTCCGCGGCCCGAGGCGCGCGCCTTCTCCGGCGTGGAAGAGAAAGCCCCCGCGACCAGTTCGTACTGCCCGTCGAGGGCCATGGCCTGGCGGTGCACGGCGCCGATGAAGGCGCCCTGCCCGCCGCCGACCATGGCATAGCGCAGCTTGCGGCCGGGTTCGCTCACCGGGCCTCCCGGGCGAAGGCGGCGTCGAAGGCGCTGGCCGCGGGCTTGAAATCGAGGCGGCGGCAGAAGGCGGCGCTCTCGGTGGCGCCATGCACGCGGTCCATGCGGCTGTCCTCCCACTCCACCGAGAGGGGGCCGGCGTAGCCCATGTCGTTGAGCGCCACGATGATCGATTCGAAGTCCACCATGCCGCGGCCCACGCTGCGGAAGTCCCAGAAGCGGCGCGCGTCGCCGAAGCTGGTGTGGCCGCCGAACACGCCCACGGTGCCGTCACCCCTGCCCCACCACACGTCCTTCATGTGGGCGTTGTAGATGCGGTCGGGGAAGGTGCGGATGAACTTCACGTAGTCCACGCCCTGGTAGGCGAGGTGGCTGGGATCGAAGTTGAAGCCGAAGCGCTTGTGGCCCTTCACGGCCTCGATGGCGCGCTGCGTCGACGCGATGTCAAAGGCGATCTCGGTCGGATGCACTTCGAGGGCGAAGTTGATGTCGTTGCGCTCGAACTCGTCGAGGATGGGCGTGAAGCGCCGGCCGAAATCGGCGAAACCCGCGTCCCAGTATTCCTGGGTCGTGGGCGGGAAGGCATAGGTGGCGTGCCAGATGGAAGAGCCGGTGAAGCCGGTGACCGTCTTGACGCCGAACTTCTTCGCCGCGCGGGCCGTATCGGAGAGCTCCTTCGCCGCGCGCTGGCGCACGCCCTCCGGATCGCCATCGCCCCACACGTGCTCGGGGAGGATGGATTGGTGGCGCTCGTCGATCCGATCGCATACCGCCTGGCCGACCAGGTGGTTGCCGATCGCCAGCGAGGTCAGGCCGTGCTTCTCCAGCAGCGCCCACTTGTCCTTGACGTAGGCGTCGCTCCTGAGCGCCTCCTGCACGTTGAAGTGGTCGCCCCAGCAGGCCAGCTCCAGGCCGTCGTAGCCCATGCTCTTGGCGAGCGGCGCGAGCTCGGACAGGGGAAGGTCGGCCCATTGGCCGGTGAAGAGGGTGACGGGACGGGGCATGTGGACTCCTGGATCGGCGGGGTTCGCTTCTGTCTCTTATACACATAAGA
>JAEZEB010000067.1 GCA_023438115.1 Pseudomonadota bacterium
GGGGGGCGGGTGCCTCCGGCGCCGGGCGCCCGGGCGGCCCGCGACGTGCGCCTGCGGCTGGACGAGCGCCTGCGCGAGAAGGAATTCGGCCTGCTCGATCGCCTGACGAAGCACGGCATCCGCGAGAAGTATCCCGAGCTGGCCAAACAGCGCAGCCATGTCGGCAAGTTCTACTTCCGTCCGCCGGGCGGCGAAAGCTGGTGCGACGTGATCCTGCGCCTGCGCAGCCTGACCGAGATGCTCACGCGCGAGCACGGCGGGCAGCGCGTGCTGGTGGTCGCGCACCAGGTGATCGTCAACTGCCTGCGCTACCTCCTGGAGGATCTGGACGAGGAGCAGATCCTGGCCATCGACCGGCTCGGCGACGTGCCGAACTGCGGGCTGAC
The DNA here is from genome assembly GCA_023438115.1 of Pseudomonadota bacterium. GTDB lineage: Bacteria > Pseudomonadota > Gammaproteobacteria > Burkholderiales > Burkholderiaceae_C > Ramlibacter. Next base: position 387 of record JAEZEB010000067.1, read on the forward strand.
TTCGTACCGCCTCGACGCGACGCGCGGCCGCCTCCAGCCGGACCTGGTGAACTTCATCGCGCCGCTGCTGGAGGCCGGCGCGCCGGTGACGGCCGCCCCCACGCCGCAGGAGGCGATCGGCCCATGAGCCGCGTGCGGCCGGTCGATGTCGACGATGCGCTCTTGCGCGACTGGCCCCTGCCCGAGCCCCACCCCGAGGGCGACAAGGAATCGCGCGGCCGCGTGCTGGTGGTGGCGGGCAGCCGCGAGATGCCGGGCGCCGCGGTCCTCGCGGGAACCGCGGCGTTGCGGGCCGGAGCGGGCAAGCTCGTGATCGCCACGCCAGCCTCCGCCGCGCCCGTCGTGGCCGGCGCGATGCCGGAAGCGCGCGTGATCGCACTGCCGGAGTCGAGCGACGGCAGCCCCACGCGCTTCGGCCTGCCGCCGTTGCAGGCCCTCGCACGGTCGACGGGGGCCTTGCTCGTGGGGCCCGGCATGATCGGGCGCGAGGGCACGCTGGCCTTCGTGCGGGAACTGCTGCCGGTGTTCCGCGAGTCGCCCATCGTGCTCGACGCGCTGGCCATGGACATCGTGAAGTCCATCGACCGCTTCGGGCAGCCCGTGGTGTTGACGCCGCACGCCGGCGAAATGGCGCACCTCACCGGCAACGGCAAGGAGGAGGTGAAGGAGGAACCCGTCGACACGGCCCTGCAACAGGCGCGCGAATGGAACGCGGTGCTGGCGCTCAAGGGCGCGACGACGGTGATCGCGTCGCCGGACGACCGTGCCTGGATCCACCAGGCCGAAGCGCCGGGCCTCGGAACCTCGGGCTCGGGCGACGTGCTGGCCGGCCTCGTCGCGGGCCTCGCGGCGCGCGGCGCGACGGCGGAACAGGCGATGGCCTGGGGCGTGGCGCTGCACGCGCGTGCCGGGCAGCGGCTGGCCGCGCGCATGGGCGCGCTGGGTTTCCTCGCGCGCGAACTGCCGGCGGAAGTGCCGCACGTGATGCAGCAGCTCGCCAAGAAAAAAGCCCCGTGACTTTCGGCACGGGGCTCCAGGGGGCTGGTTTTTAGCCCGTTCTTATTTCTTCTGCCGATACTTGCGCAGCGCGGCGATCTGCGCGGCCATGACCGCGAGTTCGGACTGCGCCTTGGCGATATCGATCTCGCTCTTGGCGTTCTTGAGCGCTTCCTCGGCCGCGGCACGGGCCTCGTTGGCCTTCTCCTCGTCCAGGTCCTTGCCGCGGATGGCGGTGTCGGACAGGACGGTGACGCGGTTCGGCTGCACCTCGAGGATGCCGCCGGCGACGAAGACGAACTCCTCGCCACCATCGGCCTTCTCGATGCGCACCGAGCCGGGCTTCACGCGCGTGATCAGCGGCGTGTGGCGCGGGTAGATGCCGAGCTCGCCGGCTTCACCCGGCAGGGCGACGAAGCGGGCCTGCCCCGAGAAGATGGACTCCTCGGCGCTGACCACGTCGACCTGGATGGTGTGGGTCGCGTCCGCCATGGCTTACGCCGCCAGCTTCTTGGCCTTCTCGAAGGCCTCGTCGATGGTGCCGACCATGTAGAAGGCCTGCTCGGGCAGGTGGTCGCATTCGCCGGCGGCGATCATCTTGAAGCCGCGGATCGTCTCGGCCAGCGGCACGTACTTGCCGGGCGAGCCCGTGAACACTTCGGCCACGTGGAAGGGCTGCGACAGGAAACGCTGCATCTTGCGGGCGCGAGCCACCGACAGCTTGTCTTCCGGCGACAGTTCGTCCATGCCCAGGATGGCGATGATGTCGCGCAGTTCCTTGTAGCGCTGCAGCGTCTGCTGCACGGCGCGGGTCGTCGTGTAGTGGTCCTCGCCGACGACGTTGGGGTCGACCTGGCGGCTGGTGGAGTCCAGCGGGTCCACGGCGGGGTAGATGCCCAGCGCCGCGATGTCACGGGACAGCACGACGGTCGCGTCCAGGTGGGCGAAGGTCGTGGCGGGGGACGGGTCGGTCAGGTCGTCCGCGGGCACGTACACGGCCTGGATCGAGGTGATCGAGCCGACCTTGGTCGACGTGATGCGTTCCTGCAGGCGGCCCATTTCCTCGGCCAGCGTCGGCTGGTAGCCCACGGCGGAAGGCATCCGGCCCAGCAGGGCGGACACTTCGGTACCGGCCAGCGTGTAGCGGTAGATGTTGTCCACGAAGAACAGCACGTCGCGGCCTTCGTCGCGGAAGGACTCGGCGATCGTCAGGCCGGTCAGCGCCACGCGCAGGCGGTTGCCCGGGGGCTCGTTCATCTGGCCGTAGACCATGGCCACCTTGGACTCGCCCAGGTTCTCCAGGTTCACGACGCCGGATTCGGCCATCTCGTGGTAGAAGTCGTTGCCCTCGCGGGTGCGCTCACCCACGCCGGCGAACACCGACAGGCCCGAGTGCGCCTTGGCGATGTTGTTGATCAGCTCCATCATGTTGACGGTCTTGCCGACGCCGGCGCCGCCGAACAGGCCCACCTTGCCGCCCTTGGCGAACGGGCAGATCAGGTCGATCACCTTGATGCCGGTTTCCAGCAGCTCCTGCGAGGGCGACAGCTCGTCGTACTCGGGGGCCTTGCGGTGGATGGAGGCGGTCAGGGCCTGGTCCACGGGGCCGCGTTCGTCGATGGGGTTGCCCAGCACGTCCATGATGCGGCCCAGCGTGGCCTTGCCCACGGGCACCGTGATCGGCGCGCCGGTGTTGTAGACCACCAGGCCGCGGCGCAGGCCGTCGGTGGAGCCCAGCGCAATCGTACGCACCACGCCGTCGCCCAGCTGCTGCTGCACTTCCAGCGTCAGGGCGGAGCCTTCCATCTTCAGCGCGTCGTACACGCGCGGCATCTCGTCACGGGCGAATTCGACGTCCACGACGGCGCCGATGCACTGGACGATCTTTCCTTGGTTCTGAGCCATTCCGTTGCTCCGAAAAATTAAACCGTGTAATTGGAGCGGCCTAGACGGCCGCGGCACCCGAAACGATCTCCGAAAGTTCCTTCGTGATCGCCGCCTGGCGCGTCTTGTTGTAGACCAGCTTGAGCTCGTTGATCAGGTTGCCGGCGTTATCCGTGGCGGCCTTCATGGCCACCATGCGCGCCGACTGCTCGGAGGCCATGTTCTCGGCCACCGCCTGGTACACGAGCGCCTCGACGTAGCGCAGCAGCAGCTCGTCGATCACGGTCTTCGCGTCCGGCTCGTAGATGTAGTCCCAGCCGTGCTCGTGCGAGCCCGAGGCCTTGCTGTCCGCTTCCATCTTGGCCGCGGACAGGGGCAGCAGCTGCTCGACCACCGGCTCCTGCCGCATGGTGTTGATGAACTTGGTGTACGCGATGTACACGGCGTTCAGCTTGCCCTCTGCGTACTGGTCCAGCAGCACCTTCACCGGGCCGATCAGGCGCTCGAGGTGCGGCGTGTCGCCCAGCTGGGTGACGTGCGAGACGACCTGCGCGCCGATGCGGTTCAGGAAGCCGAGGCCCTTGTTGCCGATCGCCACGGTCTGGACGTTCACGCCCTCGCCCTGCAGCTCGCGCAGCCGGGTGGTCACCGCGCGCAGCACGTTGGTGTTGAGGCCGCCGCACAGGCCCTTGTCGGTGGACACCACGATGATGCCCGCCGCCTTCGCGTCGTTGTGACGCATGAAGGCGTGGGTGTACTCGGGGTTGGCCTTGCCGAGGTTGGACGCAATGTTGCGAACCTTGTCGCTGTAGGGCCGGGCCGCGCGCATGCGGTCCTGCGCCTTGCGCATCTTGGAGGCGGCGACCATTTCCATGGCCTTGGTGATCTTCTTGGTGTTCTCCACCGACTTGATCTTGCCGCGAATCTCTTTGCCTGCAGCCACGTTGGTTCCTGCCTGTCTGCGATTAGGCGAAGGTCTTCTTGAAGGCCTCGATGGCCGAGACGAGTTCGCCTTCGGAATCCTTGTCCAGCGCCTTGTTGGTCTCCAGCTTCTGGATCAGGCCGGCGTGCTTGTCCTTCAGCCACGCATGCAGGCCGCTCTCGAACGCGAGCACCTTCTTGACGTCGATGTCGTCGAAGTAGCCCTTGTTCACCGCGAACAGCGAGGCGGCCATCAGCGAGATGGGCAGCGGGCTGTAC
>JAEZEB010000100.1 GCA_023438115.1 Pseudomonadota bacterium
CCGTAGGTCGGGGTGAGCGCGAAGCCGAACCCCGACGCACCAGCAACTAGCGCCGCAGGTCGGGGTGAGCGCGCGCAGCGCCGACCCCCGACGTTCTCAACTAGCGCTCCTTCGGATCCCCGAACGGCAGGTCGTCCGGCGGCGTCTCGTCCGGCACCCGGAACTCCTCGCTCGCCCACGCACCCAGGTCGATCCCCTTGCAGCGCGCGCTGCAGAAGGGCCGGTAGGGATTGCCCTGCGCATACACGCTGTCGCCGCCGCATGCGGGGCAACGCACGACGCGCGGCTTCACGGGCTGGTCCGTCCTGCTCGCCATCCCGTCGGCCTCAGGCGCAGAGCGTGAGCTCGAACGGCGTGTCCACGCCGCCGGGCAGCAGGCGGTCGCCTTCCTGCCGCATGAGCCGCACGGACACCATCAGGCGGTTGCCGCTGATCTCCGGGACGAAACCCAGCGTGGGGTCGATGCGCAGGCGCAGCAGCTGGAAGGTGCGGCCCTGGGGCAGCGGCTGCTGCAGCTGGCCGCCGGTGGCGATGACCTTCTGCGGCGTGCCCGAGTCGCGCAGCAGCTTGAGCAGCACCACGATCGATTCGGCCAGCGGCCCCAGCGTGTTGGCCCAGCGCTCGAGGTCCGCGCGGCGGTCGCCGGCGGGATGGTGCTGCCACGCGTAGTAGGCGGGCAGGTCGAATTCGCAGGTGCCGCCGGGGATGCCCGCGCGGCTGCGGATGCTCATCAGCCACTCGTTCTCGGTCAGCGGCTGGCCGGCCTTGCCGGGCGTGCCGTTCACGGCGGCGAAGCAGGCCTCGAGCTGGGCGATGACCTCGTCGAGCACCTGCTCGGCGACCCCGGGATTGCCGCGGTAGCCATGCAGCGTGTGCTTCTGCCGCTCCAGGTCCTTCAGCACGTCGGACTTCAGGTCCGCGCGCGCCGCGACATCCATCACCTCGAAGATCGTGGCCAGCGCATAGTGGTGGTCCAGCGCATGGCTGCGCGGGATGAGCTCGCCCAGCCGGCGGAACAGGTGTTCCAGGCGAAGGTAGGTCCGGATGCGTTCGTTGAAGGGGTATTCGTAGAGGATCACGCGCAGCTTAGGGCGTTTTCTGACGGCGGCGAGGCGCCCATCATAGCCCGAAGGATCGCGCGACCTGTTCCACTTCGTTGCGAAGCGCGGCCAGATCCAGCGCCTCGTTGCAGATGACCGCGTCGGCGGCCATCAGGCGCAGCGCCCGGGGCGCCTGCGCGGCGATGATCGCGCGGACTTCATCGGGCGCGAGCCCGCTGCGCGCCACCACCCGCTCCACCTGCGTCGCCGGCTCGCAGTCGACCACCAGCACGCGGTCCACTTCGCGGCGCCAGCGGCCGGTTTCCACCAGCAGCGGAATGTCGAAGACGATGCAGCGTGCGCCGGCGGCCAGCGCGGCGTCGACCTGGCGCGCGACCTCCTCGCCCACCAGCGGATGGATGATCTGCTCCAGTTCGCGCCTGGCCTCCGGGTGCGCGTAGGCGTGCTCGCGCATGCGCGCGCGGTCCAGCGCGCCGTCCGGGCCCACGAACTCGGGGCCGAAGCGCTGCGCGATATGGGGGATGGCCGCGCCGCCGGAAGCAGTGGTCGCGCGCGAGATCGCGTCGGCGTCGACCGGCGTGGCGCCCAGCGCCTGCAGCATCTGCAGCACCGTGCTCTTGCCGCTGCCGATGCCGCCGGTGAGCCCGATGCGCAGGGCCATCGCTAGTGCGCGCCGAAGGGGAACGCGAAGGGAAGGAGGGCGGGGACCGCGGAGGGGCTGAGCGCCAGCGCCAGCAGGCCGGCGCCCGCCAGGTAGGGGCCGAAGGGCATCGGGATGTCCTTGTTGGCCAGCTTGCCGACGACCAGCAGCAGGATGCCGATCACCGCGCCCACGATGGACGACAGCAGCACGATCGCCAGCAGGTACTCCGCGCCCAGCCAGGCGCCCAGGGCCGCGAGCAGCTTGAAGTCGCCATAGCCCATGCCTTCCTTGCCGGTGGCCAGCTTGAACAGCTGGAAGATGGCCCAGAACACGAGGTAGCCGAGCGCCGCGCCCCACACCGCCGAGGCGAGCGGCACCGTCCAGCCCACGGCCGCGGCGAGCAGCCCGGTCCACAGCAGGAGGTAGTTGAGGTCGTCCGGCAGGATCTGCGTGTCCATGTCGATCAGGAACAGGCAGATCAGCAGCGCCGCGAAGGCCGCCCAGGCGGCGGCCTGCAGGCCCAGGCCGAAGCGCCAGCCGCACAGCACGAAGAACGCCGCCGTGACGAGTTCGACCAGGGGGTAGCGCAGGCTGATGGGGGCCTTGCACGCCGAACACTTGCCGCGCAGGGCCAGCCAGCTCAGCACGGGGATGTTCTCGTACCAGCGGATCGCATGGCCGCAGCTGGGGCAACTGGAGCGCGGCACGACGAGGTTGTAGCGCTCGGGTTGTCCGTCCGGTTCGGCCGGCGTGCCGGTGAAGTCGGCGCAGTCCGCCGCCCACTGGCGCTCCAGCATCTTCGGGAACCGGTGGATGACCACGTTCAGGAAACTGCCGACGAGCAGCCCGAAGAGGCCGGCGATGGCTGCGGCCTCGGTGCCTGCGGGAAACACCATCAGACCACGGAACCGAGCTTGAAGATGGGCAGGTACATCGCCACGACGATACCGCCGATCAGGCCGCCGAGGAACACGATGATCAGCGGCTCCATCAGGCTGGAGAGGCCCGCCACCATGTCGTCGACCTCGGCCTCGTAGAAGTCCGCGGCCTTGCCGAGCATGTGGTCGATGGAGCCCGACTCCTCGCCGATCGCGCACATCTGCAGCACCATCGAGGGGAAGACGTTGGCGTTGGTCATCGCCGCCGTCAGGCTGGTGCCGGTGGACACCTCCTGCTGGATCTTGGCAGTGGCCTGCGCGTACACCGCGTTTCCAGCCGCTCCGCCGACGGAATCGAGAGCTTCCACCAGCGGTACGCCGGCGGCGAACATGGTGGCAAGCGTGCGCGTCCAGCGCGCGATGGTCGACTTGTAGATCAGTGCGCCGAAGAGGGGCACCTTCAGCAGCAGGCGGTCCATGAAGTTCTGCACCTTCTCGCTGCGCTTCCATGCCTGCAGGAAGAAGTAGATCGTGCCGCCGATGCCGCCGAAGATCAGCCACCACCACTCCACGAAGACCTCGCTCATGGCGATCACGAAGAGGGTTGGCGCGGGCAGGTCGGCGCCGAAGGAGGTGAACACCTCCTTGAAGGCCGGGATCACGAAGATCATGATGACCGACACGACCACGAAAGCCACGACGACCACCGCGATCGGGTACATCAGCGCCGACTTGATCTTGGACTTGATCGCCTCGGTCTTCTCCATGTACGTCGCCAGGCGGTCCAGCAGCCCTTCCAGGATACCCGCGGCCTCGCCGGCCTCCACCAGGTTGCAGTAGAGGTTGTCGAAGTACAGCGGGTACTTGCGGAAAGCCGCCGACAGCGAGGTGCCGGTCTCCACGTCGGTGCGGATGTCGTTCAGCAGCTTGGTGACGCTGGGATTGGCGTTGCCGCGGCCGACGATGTCGAAGGCCTGCAGCAGGGGCACGCCGGCCTTCATCATGGTGGCGAGCTGGCGGGTGAAGATCGCGATGTCCTTGGGCTTGATGCGCGAGCCCGAGCGCATCTTGCGCTTCCTGATCTTCAGCGGCGACACGCCCTGGCGCCGCAGCGACGCCATGACCTGGTTCTCGCCGCCGGCGCGGGTCTCGCCCCGCACCGTCTTGCCGTTGCGGTCCCGCCCCTCCCATTCGAAGACGAATTCCTTCGTCGCTGTCGCGGTGGCCATCTTCGCTCCTCTCGAAACTGCTTGCGTGCTTTTATGCTTCGTTGGTGACGGCCAGCACTTCCTCGAGGGAAGTCAGGCCCAGCTTCACCTTGTGCAGGCCCGACTCGCGCAGGCTCCGCACACCTTCCCTGCGCGCCTGCTCGGCGATCTCGAGCGCGCTTCCGTCGGCGAGGATGATGCGCTGCATGTCCTCGCTGATGGGCATCACCTGGTAGATGCCCACCCGGCCCTTGTAGCCGTTGTTGCAGGCCGAGCAGCCGACCGGCTGGTAGGGCGTCCAGCTGCCGTCGACTTCCTCTTCCTTGAAGCCCGCGTCCAGCAGCGTCTCGTACGGGATGTCGATCGGCTTCTTGCACTGGGCGCACAGGCGGCGCGCCAGGCGCTGCGCCGTGATCAGGATCACCGACGATGCGATGTTGAAGGGCGCGATGCCCATGTTGCGCATCCGCGTGAGCGTGGTCGGCGCGTCGTTCGTGTGCAGCGTCGACATCACCAGGTGGCCCGTCTGGGCGGCCTTGATCGCGATGTCGGCGGTTTCCAGGTCGCGGATTTCGCCGACCATGATGATGTCCGGGTCCTGGCGCAGGAAGGACTTCAGCGCGGCCGCGAAGGTGAGGCCCGCCTTGTCGTTCACGTTCACCTGGTTGATGCCGGGCATGTTGATTTCCGCCGGGTCTTCCGCGGTGGAGATGTTCACGCCGGGCTTGTTCAGCAGGTTCAGGCAGGTGTACAGCGACACCGTCTTGCCCGAGCCGGTGGGGCCGGTCACCAGGATCATGCCGTAGGGGCGGGCGATCGCCTCCATCAGGCGCTCCTTCTCCTCCGGCTCGTAGCCCAGGGCGTCGATGCCCAGGCGGGCGCTGCTCGGATCCAGGATACGGATCACGATCTTCTCGCCGAACAGCGTGGGCAGCGTGGAGACCCGGAAGTCGATCACGCGGTCCGCGCTGACCTTCAGCTTCATGCGGCCGTCCTGCGGCACCCGCTTCTCGGAGATGTCCATGCGGGAGATCACCTTGATGCGGGAGGCCAGCTTGTCCTTGATGGCCACCGGCGGCGAGGCGATCTCGCGCAGCTCGCCGTCGATGCGGAAGCGCACGCGATACTGGTGCTCGTAGGGCTCGAAGTGCAGGTCGGATGCGCGCATGCCGATGGCATCCAGCAGCATCTTGTGCAGGAACTTGACGACCGGGGCGTCCTCGACGTCGGAGGCGGCGCCGGGGTCCTCCTCGGCGTCGCCGCCGTCCATCGTCGACTCGTCGAATTCGAAGTCGTCGCCGATGATGCTGTCCATCGCCTCGGTGGTGGAGGTCCCGAGGGCCTCCACCATCTTGGACAGCTTGTCGTATTCGGCGATCACCCAGTCCACGCCCATCTGCGTGGCGAACTTGATCTTCTCGGCGGCGGCCTGGTCGGACGGGTCCGCCGTGGCGACGATCAGGCGGTTGTTCCGCTTGGACAGGACCACCACCCGGTAGTCCGTGGAGATCTTTCCGTCCAGCAGGCCCCTGGGCAGGCGGTGGACGTCGATGGCGTCCATGTCCAGCACCGGGGCGCCGAAAGCCTGCGACATGGTGTGCGCCAGGTCGGCGGCCGACACGGCGCCCGATCCGGTGAGCTCCGCGATGAAGCTGGTGCGGTTGGCCTTGGCCTTCTGGTAGATGTCTTCCGCGGCCTTCTGGCCCAGCTTGCCGGCGGATACCAGCGCGCGGCCCAGACCGGGCAGGGCGACGGAAGCTTCAACGGCGGGATTGGCGGCCATGGACGAATGCGTAAGGGGCGGAAAGAAGCCCGGCCCCGATGTGAAAGTCAGTCCCGATCATCCCGAAAAGCCGAGTTGGTGTAAATGCGAACGCCCGTTGTGGGCCCCCGGCGTTGGTAGGAAGTCACGGCGGACGGCCCCGGGAGGGGCTTGCGCAATGACTTGTTACCGGTGGGAAGGGAAGACCAGAAGGAAACTGGTCGGGGTGAGAGGATTCGAACCTCCGGCCTCTACGTCCCGAACGTAGCGCTCTACCAGGCTAAGCTACACCCCGATGTGCGGCGAGGCGCCGCGAGAAAGAAGTCCCCAGGGGCCTCAGTTGCGACGCTGCAGCAGCGAAGCCGCCAATTGTACCAAAGCCTGAGCATGCGGATTGGACGGCAGCTGTTCGGCAGCTGACATCGCGCGCCGCGCTTCGCCGGCGGCGGCTTCCAGGGCCACTTGCAACGCGCCGGTGTCGCGCACGATCGCGATCACCTGCTCGAGCTGGTCGAGCGCGCCTTCCTCCACCGCATGGCGCACCAGCGCCCGCTGGCTTTCCGTGCCGCGGCGCATCGCCGCGATCAGGGGCAGCGTGACCTTGCCTTCGCGCAGGTCGTCGCCGAGGTTCTTCCCGAGTTCGGCCGCGTCGCCCGTGTAGTCGAGGACGTCGTCGATCACCTGGAAGGCGGTGCCTACCGCCTGGCCGTATTCGGCGCAGGCCTGTTCCACCGCGGGCGGCGCCTTGGCGATCACGGCGGCCAGGCGCGCGCTCGCCTCGAACAACTTGGCCGTCTTCGAGCGGATCACCTGCAGGTACGCTTCCTCGTCGAGGCCGGCGTCGTGCATGTTCATCAGCTGCAGGACTTCGCCCTCGGCGATCACGTTGGTGGCGTCGGCCAGGATCTCCATCACGCGCATGTCCTGCGCTTCCAGCATCATCTGGAACGCGCGCGAATAGAGGAAGTCGCCCACCAGCACGCTGGCGGGATTGCCGAAGCGCTCGTTGGCCGTGGCGCGGCCGCGCCGCAGCGTGGATTCGTCGACCACGTCGTCGTGCTGCTGGGTGGCGGTGTGGATGAATTCCACCAGCGCGGCGAGGTTGAAGCGCTGCTCGCCGCGGTGGCCCAGCGCGCCGGCCACCAGCAGCAGCAGGGCGGGGCGCAGGCGCTTGCCGCCGGAGGAGATGATGTAGCGTGCGACCTCGCCGACGAGGGGGACGCCGGACGCCAGGCGCCGGGCGATCACCGCGTCGACCTCGCGCATGTCGTCCGCGATCAGGGCGAGGGGCGCGTCGGCGCTGGGTGGGGATTCGGTCAAGGCGGGAACTTGCAGAGTTGCGGGATTATAGGAACGCGAGGCCTGCTTCATTGGCGCGCCGCCCCCGTGACTTGTGAGCGAGCACCAACCATGCTATAGTCTTGGGCTCTCCGGAAATCCGTCCGGGGACCCGAATGGGCCCGAAGCGGGTCCGTTTTCCCTTTCAAGAGGTCAACCATGTACGCGGTCATAAAAACCGGTGGCAAGCAGTATCGCGTTGCTTCCGGCGACAAGATCAAGGTAGAACAGATTGCTGCGGACATCGGCCAGGAAATCACCATCGACCAGGTGCTCGCAGTCGGCAACGGCAACGACCTGAAGATCGGGGTGCCCCTGGTGTCCGGTGCCACGGTGAAGGCCACGATCGTGGCGCACGGCAAGCACGAGAAGGTGCGCATCTTCAAGCTGCGCCGCCGCAAGCACTACCAGAAGCACCAGGGCCATCGCCAGCAATTCACCGAGCTCCAGATCGGTGCGATCGCCGGCTAAGGAGAACGGACAATGGCACAGAAAAACGGCGGCGGCTCCACGCGAAACGGGCGCGATTCCCAGCCGAAGATGCTGGGCGTCAAGGCCTTCGGCGGCGAACTCATCAGCGCCGGCTCCATCATCGTGCGCCAGCGCGGCACCAAGTTCCACCCCGGCAACAACGTCGGCGTGGGCCGGGACCACACGCTGTTCGCCCTGGTGGACGGCCACGTGCAGTTCCAGGTCAAGGGATCGCTGAACAAGCACACGGTCAACGTGATCCCGGCGGCGGCCTGAGTTAATCTCACCCCGCTGACAAGAAGCCCCGACTTGTCGGGGCTTCGTCGTTTGAGGACCCAGAAATGAAATTCGTCGACGAAGCGTTCATCGACATCGCCGCTGGCGACGGCGGGAACGGCTGCGTCTCGTTCCGCCACGAGAAGTACAAGGAATTCGGCGGGCCGAACGGCGGCGACGGCGGCCGCGGCGGCCATGTCTGGGCCGTGGCGGACACGAACCTCAACACCCTCGTCGACTTCCGCTACTCGCGCCGGCACGAGGCGGGGCGGGGCGAGCACGGCATGGGCTCCGACATGTTCGGCGCCGCCGGCCACGACATCACGCTGAAGATGCCGGTGGGCACCATCATCACCGACGCCGAGACGGGCGAAGTGCTGTACGAGCTGCTCGTGCCCGGCGAGAAGATCCTCATCGCCAAGGGCGGCGACGGCGGCTTCGGCAACATGCGCTTCAAGAGCTCGGTGAACCGCGCGCCCCGGCAGAAGACGCCCGGCTGGCCCGGCGAGAAGAAGAGCCTCAAGCTCGAACTGAAGGTGCTGGCCGACGTCGGCCTGCTGGGCATGCCCAATGCGGGGAAGTCCACGCTGATCGCGGCCGTGTCCAACGCGCGGCCCAAGATCGCCGACTATCCCTTCACCACGCTGCACCCCAACCTGGGCGTGGTGCGCGTCGGTCCCGAGCAGAGCTTCGTGATCGCCGACGTGCCGGGCCTCATCGAGGGCGCGGCCGAAGGCGCGGGCCTGGGCCACCAGTTCCTGCGCCACCTGCAGCGCACGCGCCTGCTGCTGCACATCGTCGACATCGCGCCCTTCGACGAGAACGTCGACCCGGTGGCGCAGGCCAAGGCCATCGTCGCCGAGCTGAAGAAGTACGACAAGGCGCTTTACGACAAGCCGCGCTGGCTGGTGCTGAACAAGCTGGACATGGTGCCCGCCGAAGAGCGCGAGGCGCGCGTGAAGGACTTCATCAAGCGCATGCGCTACAAGGGCCCGGTGTTCGAGATCTCCGCGCTCACGCGCGAGGGCTGCGAGCACCTGGTGCAGGCCGTGTACCAGCAGGTGCACGCGCAGCAGGTCGCCGAGCAGCCCGTGGTCGAGACCGACCCGCGCTTTGCGGGCGGCGAAAATACCGCTCCATGACAGAGCAGAAGAAATCGGCGACGCTGCGGGAGGCGCGGCGCATCGTCGTGAAGGTGGGTTCCAGCCTGGTCACCGACGAGGGCCGCGGGCTGGACGAGCGCGCGATCGGAGAATGGAGCCGCCAGCTCGCCGCGCTGGCGCGCGAGGGCCGCGAGGTGGTGATGGTCTCCAGCGGCGCCGTCGCCGAAGGCATGAAGCGCCTGGGCTGGGCCACGCGCCCGCGTGAACTGAATGAATTGCAGGCGGCGGCCGCCGTCGGCCAGATGGGCCTGGCGCAGATGTACGAGACCAAGCTGCGCGAGCAGGGCCTGGGCTCGGCGCAGGTGCTGCTGACGCACGCCGACCTGGCCGACCGCGAGCGCTACCTCAATGCGCGTTCCACGCTGCTCACGCTGCTGGGCCTGGGCGTGGTGCCGGTGATCAACGAGAACGACACCGTCGTCAACGACGAGATCAAGTTCGGCGACAACGACACCCTGGGTGCGCTGGTCGCCAACCTGATCGAGGCCGACCTGCTGGTGATCCTCACCGACCAGAAGGGGCTGTACAGCGCCGATCCGCGCAAGGACCCGGGCGCCCGCTTCATCCGCGAGGCGAAGGCCGGCGATCCGGCCCTGGAGCAGATGGCCGGCGGCGCCGGCTCCGGCATCGGCAAGGGCGGCATGATCACCAAGGTGCTGGCGGCAAGCCGCGCGGCGCGCTCCGGCGCGTCGACCGTGATCGCCTGGGGCCGCGAGCCCGACTGCCTGCTGCGCCTGGCGCAGGGCGAGATCATCGGCACGCTGCTGGTGGCGCCCAGCGAGAAGAGCCAGGCGCGCAAGCGCTGGATGGCCGACCACCTGCAGCTGCGCGGCGCGGTGACGGTGGACGAGGGCGCGGCAGCCAAGTTGCGCACCGAAGGCAAGAGCCTGCTGACCATCGGCATGGTGGCCGTGGAGGGTGATTTCGCCCGCGGCGAGGTGATCGCGGTGCGCGACCCGCAGGGCCGGGAGATCGGCCGCGGGCTGGCCAACTACGCGTCGGCCGAGGCGCGCCTTCTTTGCCGCAAGCCCTCGGCGGAGATCGAGAAGCTGCTCGGGTACATGGCCGAACCCGAGATGATCCACCGGACGAACCTGGTGGTCACGCGGCCTACCTGATCATCCCGTTGCTCTCGAAGCGCATGTCCGCCGGGGAGCGCAGGTCCTGCAGGATCTGCGCCGGCGACACGTTGGGCGCGCGCTGGCGGCAGGCGCCGCTCCGGGCGATCGCCAGGCTGTAGCGGGTGTTGGGGATGGAGTACACGTCGCGCCAGTCGCTGTTGCCCGCGGGCACCCAGCCCGAATCCGGGTTGTGGCGCGCGTACACCTTCACCTCGCCCGAATTGCACTTCAGGCCTTCGTAGATGCCGTTCACGGCGCCAGAGTTGCTGGTGGCCACCACGACGTAGCGCACCACGCCGTCCGAGCCGATGCTGATGGATTCCGGGTCGACGCCGAAGCGCAGGCTGGTGCCCGCCACGTCGACCGGCACCAGGTTGCGCGTGCGCAGCGGCGGCGGAGGCGGCGCCTCGTTCTCCTTCCAGTCGATGTGGATGTCGGGGATCAGCTGGGCCCCGGCGGAGAAGGCGGCGCCGGCGAGGGCCAGCACCAGGAAGTTACGAAGCATGCTTTCCCTTGGCAGCGACGGGCAGCGGCCGTCCCTGCGGATTCGGTTCGAAGGTGGCGCCGGGCGGCAGCTCCATCGCGGGCGAGGGCAGGACGACGGCGGGCTCCTGCAGGCCGTGTTCGGGCTCGCGGGCGCGCATGCCGCTGCGCAGGTAGCGGTTGCGGTGGTCGTTGCGGGGCAGGTAGCGCGCGAGCTCGCGCAGCGCCATCTCGTAGACGCCCCGCTTGAATTCCACCACCACGTCCAGCGGCACCCAGTAGTCGTTCCAGCGCCAGGCGTCGAACTCCGGATGGTTGGTCGCGCGCAGGTTCAGGTTGTGGTCCTGCCCCATCAGCTGCAGCAGGAACCAGATCTGCTTTTGCCCCTTGTAGTGGCCGCGCGCATCGCGCCGGATGTAGCGGTCGGGAACTTCGTAACGCAGCCAGTCGCGGGTGCGCGCGATGATGCGCACGTGCTCCGGCTTCAACCCGATTTCCTCGTGCAGTTCCCGGAACATGGCCTGTTCGGGGCTTTCGCCGCGGTCGATGCCGCCTTGCGGGAACTGCCAGCTGTGCGTCCGGATGCGCTTGCCCCAGAACACCTGGTTTCTCTGGTTGAGCAGGATGATGCCGACGTTGGGCCTGAAGCCGTCCCGGTCCAGCATAATCACACCCCAAATCTTTGAACTGAGTTCATTATGCACGGCGCTTCCGGGCGCTGGAAGGGCTCAGCCGTTTCCTCTGCACGTCCACATCGATGAGAGCCTCGCAGTTCCTGATTTCCACCCTCAAGGAAGCACCCGCGGACGCCGAAGTCGCCAGCCACAAGCTGATGATGCGCGCCGGGATGATCAAGAAGCTCGGGGCCGGCATCTACACGTACATGCCCATGGGCCTGCGCGTGATCCGCAAGGTGGAAGCGATCGTGCGCGAGGAGATGGACCG
>JAEZEB010000132.1 GCA_023438115.1 Pseudomonadota bacterium
GCTTGTCCTTCAGCTCGATTTCCTTGGCCACGGACACGCCGTCCTTGGTCACGGTGGGGGCGCCGAAGGAGCGCTCGAGCACCACGTTGCGGCCCTTGGGGCCCAGGGTCACCTTGACGGCGTTGGCGAGGATGTTCACGCCTTCGACCATGCGGTGGCGCGCGTCAGCGCCGAAAACCACGTCTTTAGCTGCCATGTTCTGTACTCCGGATGTTCAGTTGATTCGGGGGAGGAGGGCGATCAGCGCTCGACGACCGCGAACAGGTCGTCTTCCTTCATGACCAGCAGCTCGTCGCCGTCGACCTTGACGGGCTGGCCGCTGTACTTGCCGAAGAGAACGCGGTCGCCGACCTTGACGCTCATGGAGATCGTGTCGCCGTCCTCGTCCTTGCGGCCGGGGCCCACGGCGAGCACTTCACCCTGGTCGGGCTTCTCGGCGGCGTTGTCGGGGATGACGATGCCGGAGGCCGTCTTGGTTTCTTGTTCCAGGCGCTTGACGATCACGCGATCGTTCAGGGGGCGAAGTTTCATTGCATCTCCTCTACGGAAACAAACAGGGGGTCATCAAAAAGCGCCAACGAAAGTTAGCGCTCAATAACTTTTTCGTGGCCCAGGCGCGGAGCAGCTCTGCTGCTAGCACTCAGTTCCAGCGAGTGCTAATGATAAGGGAGTTCTTGTCGGTTTCAAGCGGGGCGCGGCGTAGTCGGCGCCCTACGCTATCCGGAAGATGAAATCCTTTGTTTGCACCGCGGCCGCTTCTAGGGTTGGCCGGGCACCGGGCCGAAGTCCAGCCGGCGCTTGAGCACCACCGGCTTGGCGCCGAGGCGCTGCTTGCACATCCACTGCGCGAGGGCCGAATCCAGGTAGTCGGCATGGCCCGGAAACCAGTCCGCCAGCGCCGCGGCCAGGCGGCGCGGCTCGTTCGTGTCGCCCTGGGCCAGCAGCGCCCGCACTTCCACCACCGACTTCAGGACGGCGGCGTGTTCGTCGATGTGGCAGTCGCCGGGCGGAAAGTTCGTCTCGCGCATCCACTGGTCTTCCTGCCCGAAGTGCTCGCGCAGGTGCCGCTCCAGTTCGTCCATGACCGCGGGTAGTTGCGCATCGCTCGCGTCCTGCACTGCGTTCACGCACTGGACGAACTCCTCGTGCGTGCCATCCATGGGGCCGTAGCCGAGAAGGAAGGCGTCGTTCCAGGAGAGGCGGGGCGCGGCGGGCGAAGTCATGGCGGGTCGTTGGCTCGGACAGGCCCTATTGGAACACCACGCGGATGCGTACATTCGTTCCTGCTTATAGCTTTCGGCGTGCACATGGGGCGACATCCCGCCGCGAGGTTTCCCTGAGCGCGTGCACTTTGCACTGAGGAAATTTTCCGGGCGGCGGTAAGCTCGGCCGTGAGGGGCGGCACCAAGACCGTCGTTGAGGAGATCAGTCATGCATGAAGTAGCCACGGGGAGCCGCCGGCGGGGCACCACCATCCGCCTGCGCCTGGGCATCGCTTTCGCCGCCTTGATCCTGCTGCTGGCGGGCACCGCCGCCGTCAGCGCCTGGCGCCTGGCGCAATTGCGCGCCGTCAGCCACGAACTCGCCACCGTGCACTTGCGCCTGGAGCGCACCGTGGGCGAATGGCTGTCGCACACGCGCTCCAACGCGGTCCGCGCCGTGGTGCTGACCCATTCCGACGATCCGGAACTGCGCCGCCTGCTGGCGCCGACGATGGAGGCCACTTCCAAGCGCATCTCGGAGCTGCAGGAGGAACTGGAAGGCCTGCTCGATACGCCGCAGGCCAAGGCGCTCTTCGCCGAGGTGGGCGAGCGCCGCAGCACCTACCTCGCGTCGCGCAAGGCGGTGCTGGCGCTGAAGAACACCGGCGACAGCCAGGGCGCGCTGCAGCTGATGGAAGGCGAGATGCTGCCCAACATCGATCGCTACGTGGGCTCCATCCAGGCGATGTCGGAGCATTTCAGCCGCGAGGTGGGGCGCGAGGCCGAAGGTGCCGCCGCCAGCGCCGACACCGGTCGCAACCTGGTGCTCGCGCTCAGCGCCCTGGGCGTGCTGCTCGCGCTGCTGGCCGCGGTGGCGATCACGCGCTCGATCACGGGCTCGGTCAACGAGGCCGTGGCCGCGGCGCGGCGCGTGGCCGACGGCGACCTCACGGTGCGCATCGGCAGCCAGTCGCGTGACGAGATGGGGCAGCTGCTGCGCGCGCTGGGCGACATGAGCGAGCGCCTGCGCGGCCTGGTGCGCGACGTCGCCATGGGCGCGCGCACGGTGGCCGACAGCAGCGCGCAGATCGCGCAGGGCAACACCGACCTGTCGCAGCGCACCGAGGAACAGGCCAGCACGCTGGAGGAGACGGCGAGTTCGATGGAGGAACTGACGTCCACGGTGAGCCAGAACGCGGACAACGCGCGCCAGGCCAACGAGCTGGCGCTCACCGCCACCGCCGTTGCGCGCGAGGGCGGCGCGGCGGTCGGCCAGGTGGTGGCAACCATGACCAGTATCTCGGAAGGCTCGCGCCGCATCGCCGAGATCACCAGCGTGATCGACGGCATCGCCTTCCAGACGAACATCCTCGCGCTCAACGCCGCGGTCGAAGCGGCCCGCGCCGGGGATCAGGGGCGTGGCTTCGCGGTGGTGGCTTCGGAAGTGCGCAGCCTGGCGCAGCGCAGCGCGCAGGCGGCCAAGGAGATCAAGGCGCTGATCGGCGAGTCGGTCAGCCAGGTGGAGGCGGGCACCGAGCAGGTGGCTGCCGCGGGCCGCAAGATGGAGGACATCGTGGCTTCCGTGCACCGCGTGGGCGAGCTGATCGCGGAGATCGCCGCCGCGTCGCAGGAGCAGAGCAGCGGCATCGAGCAGGTCAACACCGCCATCACGCAGATGGACCAGGTGGTGCAGCAGAACGCCGCGCTGGTGGAGGAAGCGGCGGCGGCGACGCAGTCGATGAAGGACCAGTCCGCCGCGCTGCTGGATGCCGTGTCGCGCTTCCGGATCGGTGAAACGGAAACGGCGCCCCGGCCCGCGGAGATCGTTCCGCTGCAGCCGGTGGCGACGATCCGGGTCACGCCGCCGACGGCTGCGCAGCTCCCGGGCTGGGCCACGACCCAGCCGGGCGCGCTGCCGCGCGGCGAATGGCGCGAGTTCTGACTAGAACAGGTAGGTGGCCGTGGCGACCACGTTGCGGCGAGCACCGAACCAGCAGTCGCCGCGCGAGAGGCAGGTGCTGGCGTACTTCTTGTCCGTCAGGTTCGACACGTTGAGCGCGTAGCGCCAGTTGCCCGTCTCGTAGGCAAGCAGCAGGTCCGCCAGCGTCACCGAAGGCGTCTCCGGCGCCGCGCCGTCGCGGAAGGCGCTCATGAAGCGCAGGCCGCCACCGATCGAGAAGCCAGGCGTGCCGGCGATCGCGAAGCGGTACTTGGCCCACACCGCCGCCTGGTGGCGCGGCAGCTGTTCCAGCTTCTCGTCGACGTCGGTGTAGTTGTAGTGCGCCACCAGGTCCAGGTTGGGCGCGACGCGGCCCTTGTATTCCAGCTCCAGGCCCGTGTTGCGCGTCTTGCCCGTCTGCAGCGTGTTCAGCGGATTGGTCGGGTCGGGCGTCTGCTGGTTCTTTTCGCGCAGCTCGTACACCGCGGCGGTGAAGGCGTAGCCGGCGCCCTCCGGTTCGTACTTGAAGCCCGCTTCCACCTGCTCGCCGCGCAGCGGCTTGAAGCGCTCGTTGTAGAAGTTCAGGCCGGCCACCGGGCTGAAGGACTCGCTGTAGCTCAGGTAGGGCGACACGCCGTTGTCCGCGACGTACATCACGCCCAGCCGCTTGGTGGTGGCCTGGCTGTTCTCGTCGTCGGCGCCTTCGCGCGTGTTCTTGGCGCGATCGTGGCGCAGGCCGGCGACCACCACCCAGGGACCGAACTTCACCTGGTCCTGCAGGTAGAACCCGTTCTGGCGCAGGCCGGATTCCGGGTTGTCGACCAGCGGGCCGGGCGTGTAGCCGGTGTAGACGGGGTCGAACGCATCGATCAGCGGCACGCCGCCCCCCAGGTAGACGGGATTGTCGAAGAACGCCCGCGTGTCCTTGGTGTAGCGCACGACGTCGATGCCCGCCAGCAGCTTGTGCTGCCAGGCGCCGGTGGCGAAGTCGGCTTGCACATGCTGGTCGGCCGAGAGGATGCGCGCATCCGTCAGTTCGTACTGGGCGAAACGTCCGAGCAGGCGCTTGTTCACCGGATCGCCGGCCCAGCTCCCCGGGAGCATGAACGAATCGCCATACAGCGAGCGGTAGTCCACCTCGTTGCGCGAGTAGCGCAGGTTGTGGCGCAGCGTCACCGCGTTGTCGAACTTGTGCTCGAACAGCCAGCCGAGGGAGGCGCGCTCGGAGTCGTAGCGGTCGAAACCGGGCTCGCCGATGAAGCGGTTCAGGGGCAGGCGGCCGTTGGGATTGGGCAGCACCACGCCTTCCCAGGGAAAGAACTGCGAGGTGGAGCCGCTCTTGTCCTTCTGCCAATGCGCCTGCAGCGTCAGCGAGGTGGCCGCGCTGGGCCGCCAGGTGAGCGAGGGCGCGAGCAGGGCGCGGTCATCGGGAACGTAGTCCACCTGCGTGTCCGCGTTGCGGCCCACCGCGATCAGGCGGTACAGCCACCTGCCTTCGTCGTCCAGCGGTCCGGTCAGGTCGGCCTGCAGCTGCTTGCGGCCCCAGCTTCCGATCTGCACGCCGACCTCGCTCTGGCGCTGCGCCTGCGGACGCTTGCTCACCATGTTGATGATGCCGCCGGTGGTGCCCTGCCCGAACAGCATGGAGGAGGGGCCCCGCAACACCTCGATGCGCTCCATCGTGAACGGGTCGGGCCGCGTGTTGCTGGTGTACCAGTCCGAGAGGCGGCGCAGGCCGTCCTGGTATTCGTCGGGATAGCTGCCGCGCACGCGCACGCCGTCGGAGCGCGAGTCCAGCCCGTAGGCGTCGGAGCGCACGCCGGCGGCGTAGTTCAGCGCATCCTGCAGGTTGGTCGCGCCCTGGTCGACGATCTGGTCGCGGGTGATGACCGTGACGGCCTGTGGCGTTTCGCGCAGGGGCGTGTCGGTCTTGGTGGCGCTGGCGGCGTTGCGCGCCTTGTACCCGACCACCGGCGTGGTGGCGGTCTCCGCCTGCCCGTCGCCGTGCACCGTCACTGTCGGCAAGGTGCCTTGCGTCTGCGCGTGGACGCTCGCGCCCAGCAGCATCAGGCACACGGCCAGCGGAACGGCCGCCATGCGGGCGGCTTCTCTCTTCTCCATGGGGTCACTCCTCTTCGGCTCAGTCAAGAAAACTCGTCGTTCCTGCTGGCTGAGCCGGAGGGACCGGCCTGGCTCGCGGTCGCGGCGCGCACGCCGCGGGGATTCGATCAGTCGCGGCTGCGGGGGACTTTCGGGCGCGAGTACCAGGCCATCACGGCCACCGGCACGCCCAGGCCGATCCAGGACCAGACGTCGCCCCAGTGGTCCGAGACGAGGGCCGTGACCAGGCCGCTGGCGGTGAGCACGCCCAGCACGATGGGCGCGCCCCACATGCGTCGCAGCTCGCTCATTGCGCGGCCTCCGGCAGGGCGACGCCCGCCTCCTGCGCCAGCGAGCGCGGCGCGCGGCGCTTGACCCACAGGTACAGGCCGCTGCCCAGCACGAAGATCGTGGCCAGGTCCAGCAGCGCCCACAGGATCTTCATCGGCATGCCGGCGTAGTCGCCGAAGTGCAGCGGCTGCGAGATCAGCAGCGCGGTGAGGTACCAGGGCAGCTCCGGCGCCGCGGTCACTTCAGCGGTGCGCGCGTCCACCAGCACCGGGCGCGGCAGGCGCGAGGTGAGCGGCGTGTCGCCCTTGAGGAAGAAGGTCCAGTGGTGCGGGCTGGAGAAGGCCGTGCCCGGATAGGCGATGAAGGACAGCGCGGTGCCGGGCGCATGGGCCAGCGCGGCGTCGTAGGCCTTCTGCACGGATGCGCGTTCGCCTTCCTTGACGATCGACTGCCCCTGGTAAGGCGCCATCAGCGCGGTGAGCTGGTCGTGCTGCCAGTACTTGATCAGCAGGTCGGCCCAGGTGTTGATCATGCCGGTGGCGCCCACCACGAAAGCCCAGGTGAGCGTGACGATGCCCAGGAGGTTGTGCAGGTCCAGCCACTTCACGCGCGGCGAGCGCTCGCGCCGCACCTCGCCGAAGGCGAGCTTGCGCATGAAGGGCGAGTAGAGGACGACACCCGAGACGATCGCCACCAGCAGCAGCAGCCCCATGAAGCCGAGGAACAGCATGCCCGGCAGGCCCGCGAACAGGTCGACGTGCAGCTTGAACATCACCCACATGAAGCCTTCGTCGAAGCGGGGCTGCCCCAGCACGTCCGCCGTGCGGGCGTCGAGCACCACCGAGCGGAAGTCGTCGGTCGGCTCCGGCGTCGGCGTCATGGTGAAGTACCAGACGTTCGAATCGTCCTCGTCGGGGAAGGAGAACTGCACGATCCGGTCGGGGTGCTTCGACTTGGCGACTTCCGTCATCCGGTCGAGGCTCACCTTCGGCGTGCCCTCGGGCATCTCGGGCGCCTCCATCTCGGTGCCGAGCAGGTGCCCGATCTCGTGGCTGAAGATCAGCGGCAGGCCGGTCAGGCACAGCAGCAGCATGAAGACCGTGCAGACCAGGCTGCTCCACTTGTGCAGCCAGGTCCAGGTGCGGATCGCGCGGGCGGTGAGCATCACGAAACTCCCAGGAATGCGGTTCAGAATTCGACGGCGGCGCTGAGGGTGAAGGTGCGCGGCGCACCCACCACCATGTAGCCCTGGCCCGGGTAGCCGCCGGTCGATGCCCAGTAGTTGCGGTCGGCCAGGTTGTCCACGCGCGCACGCAGCGTGACCAGCTTGCCCTGCACTTCCATGAGGTAGCGGATGCCGGCGTCGATGCGGCCGTAGCCGGCCACCTTCAGCGTGTTGGCCGCGTCGGCGTAGCGCGAACCGCCGCCCACCACGCGCGCGTCGAGCGCCAGGCCCTGCACGCCGGGGACGTCCCACTCGACACCTACAGAGCCCTGCACCCGCGGCACGCCGATCACCCGCTTGCCGTCGGTGGCGGGATCGCCGGTTTCCACCTGCTCCGCATCGAGCCAGGTCACGCCGCCCAGCACGCGCAGGCCGCGCCACGGCGCGCCGAAGACGCTCAGCTCGACGCCCTGGTGGCGGTCCTTGCCGCCGTCGGTGAACAGCTCGCCCGGGCCGCCCACGGCCCGCGGGCGGTCGGTGGAGAAGAGCGCGACGCCGGCGCCGATGTCGCCGCCGTCGTACTTCAGGCCGATCTCCTTCTGCTTGGCGACGTAGGGCGCCAGTGTCTCGCCGGCGTTGAGCGTGCCGAAGGGCGCGACGTCGCCCTTGCTCAGGCCCTCGATGTAGTTGGCATAGAGCGAAACCGCCGGCGTGGCCTTCCACACGACGCTGGCCATGGGGCTGGTGCGGCTCTTGTCGTAGTCCGACACTTCGGCGCCGGTGTTGTTGTCGTACGCCGTGATGCGCATCTGCTGGTGGCGCGCGCCCAGCGTCAGCAGCACGGTGTCGCCGGCCAGCGAGAGCGTGTCGCCGACGGCGTAGCTGGTGAGCCCGATGCGGTTGGTGCGGCTCGGCGCGTCGAGGTCGCCGCCGCGGAACTCGGTGCCGCTGAACGCGGGCAGCGGCGAGAACACCGGGTTGAACAGGTTGTTCGGCTCGCGGCTGAAGAAGTCCATCGCGTACGCGTTCTTCTCCAGCGAGCGGAAGTGCGAAGCCGCCAGCACCCACTCGTGCCCCACGCTGCCGGTGCGCGCCTTGCCGCGCATGCCGATCTCGCCCGTGTCGACTTGGTCCTTGCGGCGGTTGTCGAAGCGGTAGGTGTTGCCGTCGCCGTTGGCACCGTTCGTGAGGTTGAAGGTGGCCAGGCGGTTGGATTCCTCGCTGCGGCGCATGCCGTAGGCGCCCCAGGCGGTGAGGTCCGGGTTCAGGTCCCATTCGCCGCGCAGGGTGCCGAACACGTCGCGCTCGCTGGAATAGGTCCAGGGCCGGGCGAAGTTGACGTCGGCATCGGGCGTGGGGATGGACGGCGCGCCCTCGGGCGCGACGTTGGGGCGGGTGCGGTCCAGGCGGTTGTCCTGCCAGCCGATGTCGCCGGAGAGACGCACGTCGCGGCTGCGCCAGTCCAGCCCCACGGCGGCGACGCTGGTCTCGAGTTCTTCCTCGTCCACGCTGGTGCCGCCGCGGCGGTGGCCCACGTTCACGCGCACGCCGGTGGCGTCGTCGGGGCCGAAGCGGCGCGCGATGTCGGCCGCCGCGTGGCCGTAGCCGCCGCTGCCCGTGCCCACCGTCACGCGGTTGAGGGGTTCGTTGGGCGCACGCTTGGGCAGCAGGTTGACGGTGCCGCCCAGGCCGTTGCCGCTGGGCGTGGCGCCGCTGAGGAAGGCGGAGGCGCCGCGCAGCACTTCCACGCGCTCGAACAGCTCGGTGGCGATGTACTGGCGGGGCAGCAGGCTGTACAGGCCGTTGTAGGCCACGTCGTCCGAGCTCAGGATGAAGCCGCGGATGAAGTACGACTCCTGGAAGTTGCCGAAGCCGCGCGCGACGTTCACGAAGGGATCGCTGCGCAGCACCTCGCCGACGCTGCGGGCCTGCCGGTCCTGGATCAGTTCGTTGGTGTAGCTGGTGATGGAGAACGGGGTCTCCATGTGGTCGCGCGTTCCCAGGATGCCGGCGCGGCCGCCGCGGGCCACCTGGCCGCCGGGGAAGGCGGGCGCCAGGCCTTCGGCCGAGGCGTCGGCGCTGGCGTTGACGGTCACCGTCCCCAGCGTGGGCGTGGCGTCGCCGGTGGAAGGAGCTCCCTGGCTCCAGGCATTGGAAGCGCCCAGGACGGCGACGGCGAGGCTGCAGGCTGAGAGGCGAAAACGCATTTCTTGGCTTTGTTGGTGTGGGAATCGCGGCAGGCGGGGCACTTTAACAGATAATGAGAACGATTCGTATTTGCGGCGTGGCTGGTACACAGCGCTCGATGAAGTCCCTCCTGCATTCCGCGCGGCTTGCGCGGAACTTCGCTTCCCTCTTCGGACTGGTGCTCCTGCTGTGCGCGCAGCTGCCCGCGCTGGCCGCGCCCAGCGACGCCGAGAAGGCGCAGACCGTGATCCACATGCTCGATTACGTCGGCGTGGACTACCCCGAGTTCGTGCAGGACGGCAAGGTGCTGGACGAAGCCGAATACCTGGAGCAGAAGGAATTCGCCGCGCAGTCGCTCGACTTGCTGAAGCAGTTGCCCGAGCATGCGCAGAAGCCGCAACTGCTCGCGAAAGCCGGCGAACTGCTGGCACGCATCGAGGCGAAGGCGCCCGGCGCGGAGGTTTCAAGCCTTGCCGCCGACGTGCGTGGCGAAGTGATGCGCATGTACAAGCTGGCCCGTCGCCCCCCGCGCGGCGCCTGATCTCGCGCGGGCGGCGTCGCTGTTCCAGGCGCAGTGCGCTTCCTGCCACGGGGCGCAGGGCCGCGGCGACGGCCCGGCCGCGCCGGGCATGGAGCCGGCGCCGAGCAACTTCCACGACGCCGCGCGCATGCAGCAGCGCAGCATCCACGGCCTGTACAACACCATCAGCCTGGGCGTGAACGGCACGCCCATGCGCGGCTTCGGCGAGCTGAGCGAAGCCGATCGCTGGGCGCTGGCCTTCCTCGCGGCCGGCCTGCGGACCACGCCCGAGGAATCGAAGCAAGGCGAGGCGCTGTGGAACGCCGGCACCGGCAAGGCGCAGTTCCCCGACCTCAAGTCGGTGGTGATGCCCGCGCCGGGCGAGGTGGCGGCGGGCGGCGCGGAGCTGGGCGCCGTGCACGCCTGGCTGGTGCAGCATCCGCAGGCGGTCACGGCCGGTGCGCCGTCGCCGGTCGCCTTCACGCGCGAGCGACTGGCGCGGGCCGTGGAGGCCTTGCGCGCGGGTGAGCGCGAAGCCGCGCGCCAGCACGCCATCACCGCCTACTTGGAAGGCTTCGAGCTGGTGGAGGCCGCGCTGGACAACATCGACGCGCCGCTGCGCCAGGGCATCGAGCGCGAGATGATCGCGCTGCGCGCCGCCATCAGCGATGGCGAGCCCGCCGATGCGGTCGCCGCACGCGTCGAGCGCATCGAGGACCTGCTGGCCGACGCCGACGACAAGCTATCCGGCGAGGGGCTCTCCGCCACCGCCGCCTTCCTCGCCTCGCTGCTGATCCTGCTGCGTGAAGGCCTGGAGGCGATCCTGGTGCTGGCGGCGATCGGTGCCTTCGTGGCCAAGACCGGCCGCCGCGATGCGCTGCCTTACGTGCACGCCGGCTGGATCGGCGCGGTGGTGCTGGGCGTGCTGACCTGGTTCGCCGCGACCTACCTCTTCACCATCTCCGGCGCCAACCGCGAACTGACCGAAGGGATCACCGCGCTGCTGGCCGCGACGATGCTGCTGTACGTGGGCTGGTGGCTGCACGGCAAGTCGTACGCGCAGGCCTGGAACACCTTCATCCGCGAGCAGGTCACCACCGCGCTGGGCAAGCGCACGCTGTGGGCGATGGCGGGCGTGTCCTTCCTCGCCGTGTACCGCGAGCTGTTCGAGATCGTCCTGTTCTACCAGACGCTGTGGGTGCAGGCCGGCCCGCAAGGGCAAGGCGCGGTGCTGTGGGGCATGGCCGCGGCGTCGCTGCTGCTGGCGGTGATCGGCGGCGCCATCCTGAAGTACAGCGTGCGGCTGCCGATCGGACTTTTCTTCGGCGTCACCTCCGCGCTGCTGGCGGTGCTGGCCGTGGTGTTCGTCGGCAACGGCATCGCGGCGCTGCAGGAGGCTGGCGTGGTGCACGCGAGTCTGGTCGCCTTCCCGGAAGTGGCGCTGCTGGGCATCCACCCGACGGTGCAAGGCCTTCTTGCGCAGCTCGCGGCGCTGCTGCTGGTGGTGGGCGGCTTCGCCTGGACCCGGCGCCGGCTGCGGCTCGCCGCGGCCTGAGCGCCTTCAGAGCGGCGCGGTGCGGCCGAGGACGGGGAACAGCTTGCCCAGTCCCTCGGCCATCACCTCCACCGCGAGCGCCGCGAGGATCAGGCCCATCAGCCGCGTCAGCACGTTGATGCCGGTCTGCCCCAGCGCGCGGGCGATGGGATGGGCGAGGCCGAAGGAGATGGCGGTCACGAGGGCGATCACCACGCCATAGCCCACCAGCGTCGCCAGCTGCAGCCAGTTCTGCGCGCGCTCGGCGAAGATCACCACCGTCGACATCGTGGCCGGCCCCGTGAGCAGCGGGATCGTCAGCGGCACCACGGCGATGCTGGCCCCCATGGCCGCCTTCTCGGCGCCTTCCTCCAGCGCGTTGGTGGCGGGCTTCACTTCGGCCGGCTTGGCGTTCAGCATGTTCAGCGCGCTGATCAGCAGCAGCATGCCCCCGCCCACCTGGAAGCTCGCGAGCGAGATGCCGAAGAACTCCAGGATGCGGATGCCCAGCAGCGCGCTGGCGGCGATCACCAGGAAGGCCGTGAACGAGGCGACCACGATCGTGTGCCGCCGGTGCGCGCTGGAGAAACCGTGCGTGTAGTGGATGAAGAAGGGGATGATCGCCGGCGGATTGACGATGGCCAGCAGCGTGATGAGGGCCTTGAAGGAATCCATCAGGCGCCGCGCTCGGCGTCCAGGCGCGCGAGTTCCTCCGCGGTGGCCGGATGGCGGCGGCGGAAGAATCCGTAGCCTTCCATCTCCAGCACCCGGTCGCCGTCCTGGTTGAACATCTCCCAGCGCGAGCGCACGATGCCCGTGTCGGCCCGCTTGCGCAGCGCCCGCGACTCCAGGATGGTGTGGCGCAGCGACAGCACGTCGCCGGGATACACGGGCTTGAGCCACTTGAGGCTTTCCAGCCCGGGCGAGCCGAGGCTGGTGGAGTGCCGCAGCATGTTGTCGACCGTAAGGCGCATGGCCAGCGCGCAGGTGTGCCAGCCGCTCGCGCAGAGGCCGCCGAAGAGCGAGCGGCGGCCCGCCTCCTCGTCCAGGTGGAAGGGTTGCGGGTCGTACTTGCCCGCGAACTCCTTGATCTCGTCGACGGTGACGCTGGTGGTGCCCAGCTCGCGCACCGAGCCGGCTTGCAGGTCTTCCCAATGGATGGTGGCGGTCATCAGCGGCCTCCGGAGACTTCGAGGAAGGACATGGTGGTGTAGCCGGCTTCGGGCGACAGCAGCCAGACGATGGCTTGCGCCACTTCCTCCGCCGTGCCGCCGCGCTGCATCGGCACCTGGTGCGCCAGGTCGCGCACGCGGTCGGGCAGGCCGCCGGAAGCGTGGATCTCGGTCTCGATCAGCCCGGGCCGTACCGCGTTCACGCGGATGCCCTCGCCGCCGACTTCCTTGGCCAGGCCGAGCGTCAGCACGTCGATGGCGCCCTTGGACGCCGCGTAGTCGACGTACTGGCCGGCGGCGCCCAGGCGCGAGGCGGCGCTGGACACGTTGACGATCGCGCCGCCGCGGCCGCCGTGCTTCGTGCTCATGCGCTGGACCGCCTCGCGCGCGCAGAGGAAGCTGCCGATCACGTTGATGTCGAACATGCGCTTGAGGCGCTCGAGGCTCATCTCGTCGACGCGCGCCGGCCGGTCGACGATGCCGGCGTTGTTGACCAGCGCCGTGAGGCGGCCGAGCTTCTCGTCGACTTCGCGGAACACGCGCAGCACCTGCTGCTCGTCGGCGACGTCGCCCTGCACGGCCAGCGCCGTGCCGCCGGCTTCGCGGATGGCGCGCACGACCCTGTCGGCCGCCGCGGCGTCGCGCGCGTAGTTCACCGCCACGGCGTAGCCCTTGCGCGCCGCCAGCAGGGCGGTCGCCGCCCCAATGCCCCGGCTGCCGCCGGTGACCAACAGGATCTCGCTCACTGCTTCTCCTCCACGGCCGTGCCCGGCCTGCCGCCATTAAATCAAAACGCGGCGATTTGACTCCGGCGGACGCCTGAGGGAAGCTCGCGGCCTTCCGCATGACCAAGGAGAGCCGCATGGGCCAGACCACACAACTCCACGCCGCCGACGGCCAGTCCATCCCCGCCTATGTCGCCGAACCGAAGGGCCAGCCCAAGGGCGGCATCGTCGTGATCCAGGAGATCTTCGGCGTCAACTCGCACATCCGCGCCGTCGCCGACGGCTACGCGCAGGACGGCTACCTCGCCATCGCCCCGGAGATCTTCCACCGCGTCAAGCCCGGCGTCGATCTCGGCTACGAACCCGACGACATGAGCGCCGGCATGGCGCTGAAGGCATCCACCGAAGCGCTGCCGGCGCCCGGCGTGATGCAGGACATCCAGGCCGCGATCCGCCACGTGGCGGGCGCGGGCAAGGTCGGCATCGTCGGCTTCTGCTACGGCGGCCTGCTCACCTGGCGCTCGGCCGCGCAGCTCGACGGCCTGTCCGCCGCCGTGCCCTACTACGGCGGCGGCATGACCACGCCCGACGAGGTGGCTCGCAAGCCGAAGTGCCCGGTGATGGCGCACTTCGGCGAGCAGGACAAGTGGATCTCCATGGAAAGCGTCGAAGCCTTCCGCAAGGCGCATCCCGAGGTGGAGGTGCACGTGTACGCCGCCAATCACGGCTTCAACTGCGACCAGCGCGGCGCCTGGAACGCCGAGGCCGCCAAGCTGGCGCGCGAGCGAACGCTGGCCTTCTTCCGCCAGCACGTCGGATGAGCGGGCTGCGGGCCGCCATCGCGGGCCTGCTGGGCGCCGCCCTCGCGGGGGCGGTGTTCGCGGCCGACTATGCCGGCCCGATCTTCGACGCCCACCTGCACTACAACCAGGAGGCGTGGAACGGCCGCGAGGGCCCGCATCCGCCGCCGGACGTGCTCGCGCGCATGCAGCGCAGCGGGGTGCGCGCGATCATCGCGAACTCGCGTCCCAACGACGGCACGAAGACGCTGGCGCGGCTGCCGGCCACGCGGCAGGCCGGCGTCGTGGTCGTTCCGTTCGTGCGCCTGTACCGCGATAGCGCGGACTACACCAACTGGTTCCGCGACGAATCCATCTACACGATGGTGCAGGCCGAACTCGCGCAGGGCACCGCCGCCGGGCCGTTCCGCGGGATCGGCGAGTTCCACCTCTACGAATCCGCGAATGCCAACGGGCCCGTCGCGCGCAAGCTGATGCAGCTGGCCGAGGAGAAGAACCTCGCCGTGCTGGCGCACGTGGACGACGAGGCCGTGGACCTGCTGATGGCGCACACGGCTTCGCAAGGCGCGAAGCTGCGCCTGGTCTGGGCGCACACCGGCATCGGCGGCACGCCGGCCGCGCGGGTCGACCAGATGCTGGCGCGCTATCCGCTGCTGATGGGCGAACTCTCCTACCGCCCGGGGCTCACCTGCGAAGGCGGGCGCCTGTGCCCGGAATGGCGGCAGCTGTTGCTGAAATATCCCGACCGCTTCCTGCTCGGCTCCGACACCTGGATCAACCAGCGCTGGCAAGCCTACGAGGACAACATGAAGGCCTACCGCACCTGGCTCGGCGACCTGCCGGCCGACGTGGCGCGCCGCATCGCCTGGGACAACGGCGCGCGGATGTTCGGCCTCGCGACCCCATGACGATGCAACTGCACTACTACCCCAGCACCGCCGCCATGATCCCGCACATCGTGCTGGAGGAGCTCGGTGTTCCCTACGAGCGCGTCTTCGTGGACCGCATGCGCAACCTCCACAAGGCACCGGAGTACCTGAAGCTCAACCCCAACGGGCTCATGCCGGTGCTGGTCGACGGCGACCTGGTGCTGTACGAGACCGCGGCGATCGTGCTGCACCTGTGCGACACGCACCCCCAGGCGAAGCTGGCGCCGCCCGTCGGCACGCCGGAGCGCGCGCACTTCTACAAGTGGCTCATGTGGTGCACCAACACGCTGCAGGCCACGCTGATCGTCTACTTCTATCCGGAGCGCTGGGTCAAGGAAGGCAACGCCGAAGGGGTGGCCGAGGTCAAGGCGAAAGCGCAGGCGCGCGTGGACGGGCTGATCGACCAGCTCGACGATCTGGTGGCGCAGAACGGTGGCCCGTGGGTGCTGGGCAGCGAATTCAGCGCGCTGGATGCCTACGTCTTCACGCTGTGCCGGTGGACGCGCAACTTCGACGGCGCCAAGGCGCGCGACCGCCGCCACCTGGGCCCGTACCTGCAGCGCGTGAGCGAGCGGCCGGCGGTGCAGCGCGTGTTCGCCGCCGAGGAACTGTCAGCGCCCTTCTTCTAGCAGGCGCTGGAGCTCCAGCGCGTTGCCCGCCGCCGCGCCGGACGCGGTGTTGTCGAAGATGCACCAGACCTCGGCACCGTCCGCTTCGGCGGCGCGGATGCGCGAGGCGAGGGCGCGCAGCAACTCCGTTTCGTACGCCGAGTAGTACATGCGCGGCGCGCCATGCAGCCGCAGGTAGATGCGCCGTGGCCATCCACCGGGCGCGGCGCCGGGCGGATGGCGCACGGGATCGGCCAGCACGCGCGCGATGTGCAGCGCGCGGAGCAATCCGTCGGCTTCGGGTTCGAACCAGCTCGCGTGCCGGGGTTCGAGCGCCAGCGCGCCGCTGAAGCTGGCGCGCAGCAGTTCCAGGAAGGGCAGGGCGACGTCCCGCTCGAACGCGAGGCTGGGCGGCAGTTGCACGAGCAGGCACGCGAGGCGCGTGCCCAGTCCGCCCGCCTGGCCCAGGAACTCCGCGAGCAGGTCTTCGCAGCCCGCCAGCCGCCGCTCGTGCGTGATCGTCTTCGGCAGCTTGGCGCAGAAGCGGAAATCCGCCGGCACGGCGGCCGCCCACTTCTCGTACAGGGAACGCTTGTGCGGACGATGAAACGACGAGTTGATCTCCACCGCGGGAAAGCGCGTGGCGTAGCGCGCCAGGTGCGAATCGCCCGCACCGAACTGGTCCTGCACCGCGCGCGGCAGGCTCCAGCCCGCGCAGCCCACCAGGGTCACCGCGTGCGCGCCAGGTAGCGCTTGCGCCAGAACACCACGCCCAGTGCGACCGCGATGGCGGCCATGGCGCCCAGCGTCCACCAGAAGCCGGCGGCGTCGTGCGAAAAGGGCAGGAACTCGAAGTTCATGCCGAACACGCCGGCGATCAGGTTCAGCGGCAGGAAGATGGCGGTGAGCGCCGTGAGCGTGCGCATGATCTCGTTGGTGCGGTGCCCCAGCGCCGAGAAATGGATCTGCACCGCGGTCTCGGCGCCGTGTTCCATGCGCCGCACGTGGTGCACCACGCGCTCGATGTGCTCGACGACGTCGCGCCCGCGCGCGAGCAACCCGTCGCGCTCGGACTGCACCAGCCACGGGGGCGGTTGCTCCTGCTGCTCGTCCAGCCACTCCTGCATGGCGTCGTTCTGCTCCTCGCAGAGGTCTTCCAGCGTGTGCAGCGCGTTGCGGGCCATCATGAGCGCGCCCCAGTCGGCGCCGCGGTTGCGGGCGGACAGCAGGGCCTGCTGCCACTGGTCCAGTTCGGCTCCCAGCACCTTGCGCAGCTCCAGGTAGCTGTCGACCATCATGTTGATCATGCGCAGCATGAGGTCCGCGGGACTGGAAGGCAGGCGCGTGCGCGCGACCGCCGTCGCGCCTTCGCTGCGCACCACGTCGCCGAGGTAGCGCTGGATGAACTGGCGCGGCGACTGGCAGCCGGTGGGATGCACGGTGACCAGCAGGCGGTCGAACACCGCGAAGCCGATCGCGCGCGTGCGGATGCGGCCGAAGCTCGCCAGCGCGCGGTCGGGGTCCTCGTCCTCGCCGAGTTCCTCGCGCACTTCTTCTTCCGTCGCGAGGCGGCGGAAGATCACCAGGTCGTAGACCGAGGTGTAGTCGTAGTGCGAGGGATGGGCGCGGTTGCCCAGGTCCTTCAGGTGCAGGTCCAGCAGCGCGGAGCCGCCCAGCACGTGCGCCGCCTGCTGCAGGCGCGGCAGGCGGGCCTGCATCTCGTCACGGTCCAGGAAGATCCAGACGAAGCCGCCGTCGGGAACCCGCAGCGGCGGCTCCTCGAGGAAGCGCAGCGTGTTGGCCCCGAACTCGACGATCTGCACGCGGCCGGCCTCAGGCGCGCAGCTTGCGCGCGGCCTCGAGCGCGAAATACGTCAGCACGCCGTCGGCGCCGGCGCGCTTGAAGGCGAGCAGGCTTTCCATCATCACGAGGTCGTGGTCCAGCCAGCCGTTGGCGGCCGCGCCCTTGAGCATCGCGTATTCGCCCGAGACCTGGTAGGCGAAGGTGGGGACCTTGAACTCCTCCTTCACGCGCCGCACCACGTCGAGGTAAGGCATGCCGGGCTTGACCATCACCATGTCGACGCCTTCGGAGAGGTCCATCGCCACCTCGCGCAACGCCTCGTCGGTGTTGCCCGGATCCATCTGGTAGACCTTCTTGTTGCTCTTGCCCAGGTTGGACGCCGAGCCCACCGCGTCGCGGAAGGGGCCGTAGAAGGCGCTCGCGTACTTGGCGCTGTAGGCCATGATGCGCGTGTGGATGTGCTTGCCGTATTCCAGCGCGGCACGGATCGCGCCGATGCGGCCGTCCATCATGTCCGAGGGCGCGACGATGTCCACGCCCGCCGCAGCTTGCGTGAGCGCCTGTTCCACCAGCACGTCGACGGTTTCGTCGTTGAGGATGTAGCCGGTCTCGTCGAGCAGGCCGTCCTGGCCGTGGCTGGTGTAGGGATCGAGCGCGACGTCCGTCATCACGCCGAGTTCGGGGAATTCCTTCTTCAGCGTGCGCACCACGCGCGGCACGAGGCCTTCGGGGTTCCTGGCCTCGCGGCCGTCGGGCGTCTTCAGCGAAGGATCGATCACGGGGAAGAGCGCGAGCGCCGGCACGCCGAGCTTCATGCATTCCTCGGCCACGGGCAGCAGCAGGTCGAGGCTGAGGCGCTCCACGCCGGGCATGGACGCGACGGCCTGGCGCTGCTTCTGCCCGTCCAGCACGAACACGGGATAGATCAGGTCGTGCGCCGTCACCGCATGCTCGCGCACGAGGTTGCGCGTGAACTCGTCGCGGCGCAGGCGCCGCGGCCGGCCGTGCGGATAGGGAGCGTAGAAGGAAGTCATGGCGAAAATTGTGCCCCATGGCCGCGCAGGCGCCCTTGCGTGGGGTCGTGCCATCGCGCGCTGTCAGCAGGAAGTGCACGTCGGCCGCCGATGCACGGAAGCCTGGACTTTATGCTTGAAACGCGAACTCGGCGCTGTTAAATTACGCGCGGGCGGCTTGCCGCTCCCCGCTTTTCCTCCCTGAGCGGGCGCCTTGATGTGTGACAGCAAAAAGGCTTCCCACCCCGGCTCGTTGGAGCCGGGGCTTTTTTTTGCCCGCGGCGCCACCGCCGTGCTGCCCCCGCCGCCGGCCGCGGTCCGTACACTCGACGGCCATGCTCTGGGTCAAGGCCTTCCACATCGTCTTCGTGGCCAGCTGGTTCGCCGGCCTCTTCTACCTGCCGCGCATCTTCGTCAACCTGGCGATGGTGCCCCCGGGTTCCGAGGCCGAGCGCGCGCGCCTGCTGCTCATGGCGCGCAAGCTGCTGCGCTTCACCACGATGCTGGCCGTGCCGGCGCTGGTGCTGGGGCTGGTCCTCTGGTTGTACTGGGGCATAGGGCGGGGCAGCGGCTGGATGCACGCGAAGCTCACCGTCGTCCTGCTGACCGTCGGCTACCACCATGGCTGCGCGGTGCTGCTGCGCCGCTTCGAGCGCGGCGAGGTGCGGCGCAGCCACCAGTGGTTCCGCTGGTTCAACGAGCTGCCGGTGCTCTTCCTGCTGGCGGCCGTGGTGTTCGTGGTGGTGAAGCCCTTCTGAGCGCCATGCCGGTCCACAAGACCTCGGCCTGGCCGCTTGCGGGCGCCTATGCCGTGCTGGTGGTGTACGCGAGCCTCTATCCGTTCACCGGCTGGCGCGACCAGGAGATCCCGCCCTGGGACTTCCTCTTCGCCGAGTGGCCACGGTACTGGACGTGGTTCGACCTCGGGGCCAACGTGGTGGGCTACGTGCCGCTGGGTTTCCTCGTGGCGCTGAGCTTCATCCGCCGCGGCAGCGTGCGCCATTTCGCCTCGCATCCCAACCTGGGCGCGATCGCCGCGGGGCTGCTGGCGGGCATGGGGCTGTCGCTGCTGATGGAAGGCATCCAGAACTACCTGCCTTCGCGCGTGGCCTCGAACGTGGACTTCGGCCTCAACGTCGCCGGGGCGCTGGCCGGCGCCGTGGCCGCGACCCTGCTGGAACTGGTGGGCGCCATCGACCACTGGAGCCGCTTTCGCGACCGCTGGTTCATCCCCGAGGCGCGCGGGGCGCTGGTGTTGCTGGCGCTGTGGCCTTTCGCGTTGCTTTTCCCCGCCGCGGTGCCGCTGGGACTGGGCCAGGTGCTGGAACGCCTGGAGATCGCCGTGGCCGCCTGGCTGGAGGACACGCCCTTCCTCGAGTGGATGCCGGTGCGCGAGGTGGAACTGCAGCCGCTGGTGCCGGCGGCGGAGCTGCTTTGCGTGGCGCTGGGCGCGTTCGTGCCCTGCCTGCTCGGATACACCATCCTGCGTTCCCTGGGACGGCGCGCCGTGTTCGCGCTGGTCGCGATCGGCGTCGGCGCCTCGGTGACCGCCTTGTCCGCGGCCTTGAGCTGGGGACCCGCGCATGCCTGGGCCTGGCTCAGCCTGCCGGTGCGGCTGGGGCTGCTGTTCGGATTGCTGCTGGCCTTGCTGATGCTTGCCGTGCCGCGGCGTGGCTGCGCGGCCATGCTGCTGCTGGCGCTGGTGGTGCACCTGAGCGTGCTGAACCAGGCGCCGGCAAGCGCGTATTTCGCGCTCACGCTGCAGGCCTGGGAGCAGGGCCGCTTCATCCGCTTCCACGGCCTGGCACAGTGGCTGGGGTGGCTCTGGCCTTATGCGGTGCTGGTTTATGTGCTGCTGCGCCTGTCGCGGCGGGAGGCGACTCCTACAATCCCCGCATGAGTGCGCCGCCCGAGAACCACTACTACCGCCACCACATCTTCTTCTGCCTCAACAAGCGCGACAACGGCGAGGCCTGCTGCGCCGACCACCATGCGCAGGAGGCCTTCGACCGCTGCAAGGCGAAGGTGAAGTCGCTGGGCCTCAACGGCCCGGGGCAGGTGCGCGTGAACAAGGCCGGCTGCCTCGATCGCTGCCAGGGCGGCCCCATCGCGGTGGTCTACCCCGAGGGCACCTGGTACACCTACGTCGACGCCAACGACATCGACGAGATCGTCGAATCGCACCTGCGCGACGGCCAGGTGGTCGAGCGCCTGCTGACGCCTCCGCACCTCGGACGCTGATGAACGCGCAGACCGAAAGGCTGGAACTCGCGGGCCCCGCGGGCCGGATCCAGGTTTTGCGTGACCAGCCGGCGGGCGCTTCGCGCGGCACCGCCTTCCTCTCGCACCCGCACCCGCTGTTCGGCGGCACCATGGACAACAAGGTGGTGCAGACGCTGGCCCGCGCGTTCGTGCAGGAGGGCTGGACCGCGGTGCGCTTCAACTTCCGCGGCGTGGGCACGAGCGAAGGTGTGCACGACAACGGTGTCGGCGAGGCCGAGGACCTGCAGGAGGTCGTGCGGCAGCTCGCGCCGCAGGGCGAGATCGCGCTGGGCGGCTTTTCCTTCGGCGCCTACGTGACCGCGCAGGCGGTGCAGGCCTTGTGGGAATCGCGCGAGATCCGCTTCGTGGTGCTCGTCGGCACCGCAGCCGCGCGCTTCGCCGTTCCGCCGCTGCCGCGGGAAGCGCACGAACGCGCGCTCGTCATCCATGGCGAGCAGGACGACACGGTGCCGCTCGCCTCCGTGCTCGACTGGGCGCGCCCGCAGTCACTGCCCGTTACGGTGGTTCCCGGTGTCGAGCATTTCTTTCACGGACAATTGCCGCTCTTGAAAAACCTGGTGGCCCGCCACCTGCGCACACACGGAAACGGATGACAACTCGCTGGATGCAGGCGCTGCTCGCGCCCCTGATCGCCCTGTTCTGCCTGACGGCCGCTGCCCAGGTCCCCCAACCTCCCGAAGTCGCCGCGCGCAGCTACATGCTGTTCGACGCCAGCGCCAACCAGGTGCTCGCCGCGCGCGATCCGGACACGCCGGTGGAACCCGCGTCGCTCACCAAGCTGATGAGCGCCTACCTGGTCTTCGATGCGCTGCGGGCCAAGAAGATCACGCTGGAGCAGAAGCTGCCGGTGAGCGAGCGCGCCTGGAAGATGCCGGGGTCGCGGATGTTCATCGACCCGAGCATGCAGGTGCCGGTGGAAGACCTCATCAAGGGCATGATCGTGCAGTCGGGCAACGACGCGACGGTGGCGCTGGCCGAAGGCGTGGGCGGCACGGTGGAGCGCTTCGTCGAGCTCATGAACCAGCAGGCCAAGGCCCTGGGCATGAACAACACGGGCTACAAGAACCCTGAAGGCCTGACGGCGCCCGGCCACACCACCACGGCCCGCGACCTCAGCATCCTGGCCACGCGGCTGATGCAGGACTTCCCGGAATATGTGGGCTTCTACAAGATCCAGAAGTACCGCTACCACGGCACGCCGACGGCCAACGACACCAACCGGAACATGCTCCTGTTCCGCGACCCCACGGTCGACGGCCTCAAGACCGGGCACACCAACGCCGCCGGTTACTGCCTGATCGCCACGGCCAGGCGCGACTTCCCCAACCTGAAGGGCCGCCGCCTCATCGCCATCATCCTGGGGGCCAGCAGCGAACTGGCCCGCGCCAACGAGGCGCAGAAGCTGCTGAACTGGGGCTACACGGCCTACGAGGGCCTGAAGCTCTTCGACGCCAACCAGCCGGTGCTGGAGCCGCAGGTGTGGAAGGGCAGTTCCAACACCGTCAAGCTGGGCCAGACCCAGCCGATCGTGCTGGCGGTGCCTTCGGGCAGCGCCTCGAAGATCAAGACCCAGGTGGCCCGGCCCGACCCGCTGGTGGCGCCTTTCACCAAGGGCCAGCAGGTGGGCACGCTGAAGATCCTCGTGGGCGAGGAGCTGCTGCGGGAGGTGCCCCTGGTCGCCCTGGAGCCGGTGGAGCAGGCAGGCGTCTTCGGGCGCGCCTGGGACGCCATCCGCCTCTGGATCAAGTGACCCTCAACCAGCCCGCCTGCGGCGGGCGATGAGAGTCATCCCGGCGCAGGCCGGGATCCCGCCGCAAAGGCCGGGCCCGCGCCCGTTGCCGTAGCGGGTTTTCACCAGCCGGGATATACTCGCGGGCTTTCCCGCAATTTGGGGCGGGGAAGCTTTTTCCGTTTTTCAAACGTTTAGGGACGTTTTTCAATGCCAACCATCAATCAACTCGTGCGTCACGGGCGGGAGGTCGAGAAGACCAAATCCAAGTCCCCCGCGATGCAGAACAGCCCGCAGCGCCGCGGCGTTTGCACCCGCGTGTACACCACGACCCCGAAGAAGCCGAACTCGGCCCTGCGGAAGGTCGCCAAGGTGCGCCTGACCAACGGCTTCGAAGTCATCTCCTACATCGGCGGTGAAGGCCACAACCTGCAGGAGCACTCGGTGGTGCTCGTGCGCGGCGGCCGCGTGAAGGACCTGCCCGGCGTGCGTTACCACATCGTGCGCGGCTCCCTGGACCTGCAAGGCGTCAAGGATCGCAAGCAGTCCCGCTCGAAGTACGGCGCCAAGCGCCCGAAGAAGGCCTAAGCAGCCAGTCGTAGTTTGTCGGTGCTCGTTCGGCCCTGGCAGGCTGAACCAGCGTAGTGACCCGGATCGTCGGGTCGAGTAAGTGGGATGTCCTGATGGCTCCCGCGGCCCCCGCAAGGCGGCCAACTGAAGCAAATTGAGAGGTTAGAAATGCCACGTCGTCGCGAAGTCCCTAAGCGTGAAATCCTGCCGGATCCCAAGTACGGCAACGTCGAGCTCGCCAAGTTCATGAACGTCATCATGCAAGGCGGCAAGAAGGCGGTCGCCGAACGCATCGTCTACGGTGCGCTCGAGCAGATCGAGAAGAAGAACCCCGGCCGCGACCCGGTCGAGGCGTTCACCATGGCCATCAACAACGTCAAGCCCATGGTGGAAGTGAAGTCCCGCCGCGTGGGCGGCGCCAACTACCAGGTGCCGGTGGAAGTGCGCCCGGTGCGCCGCCTGGCGCTGTCGATGCGCTGGCTCAAGGAGGCCGCCAAGAAGCGCGGCGAGAAGTCCATGGCCCTGCGACTTGCCAACGAACTCATGGAAGCCACGGAAGGCCGCGGCGGCGCCATGAAGAAGCGGGACGAAGTGCACCGCATGGCCGAGGCCAACAAGGCCTTCAGCCACTTCCGCTTCTAAGAACCGTCCCCATCTCGAGAGGTGCGGGCCCGCCACGAGCGGGCCTGTGCCGTTTTACAGAAAGACTCATCATGGCCCGCAAAACGCCCATCGAGCGCTACCGCAACATCGGTATCTCCGCGCACAT
>JAEZEB010000201.1 GCA_023438115.1 Pseudomonadota bacterium
CCCCCGCTCCCGCGGCCGGCGCGGCGCAGCCGGCGGCGGACGCCGCCGTGGCGGGTCACGCCAGCATCAAGGTGCTGTCCGGCGCGGCGGCCGGGCGCGAGGTGCCCCTGGTCAAGGTGGTCACCACCATCGGCAAGCCCGGCGTCGCCGTGGCGGCCATCACCAAGCGCTCGCACGGCTTCGTCGTGGCGCACGTGGAAGGCTCCAGCAAGCCGACGCTCAACGGCGCCGCCATCGGCGCCGAACCGGTCACCTTGAAGAACGGCGACATGCTGGAACTCGCCGGCACGCAGATGCAGTTCCTGCAGGCGGGCTGAGGCCCGCCGGCCGCTCCAGCCCATGGGGGAGTTGCTCAGGCGGCACTGGACCCGCATTGCAATCACGCTCGTACCGCTGGTCTTCGCGCTGGCGCATGCCGTCGGCGCGCTGCCGATCGGCGTCGTCCAGCGGCTCGACGACATCGTCTACGACGCGCGCCTGCGCGCCACGATGCCGCGCACGCTCGACGAGCGCATCGTCATCGTCGACATCGACGAGAAGAGCCTGGCCGAAGTGGGCCGCTGGCCCTGGAGCCGCAACCGCCTCGCCGAACTGGTGGACGAACTGTTCGACCGCCAGCAGGTGGCGATCGTCGGCTTCGACGTGCTGTTCGCGGAGCCCGACGAGAGCTCGGGCCTGCAGCGCCTGCGCCAGCTGGCACAGGGGGAGCTGAAGGATCACCCCGCCTTCGCCGAGCGGCTCGGCGCGCTGCAGGAATCGCTGGACTACGACGGGCTCTTCGCGCGCGCGCTGAAGGACCGCCCGGTGGTGCTCGGCTACTACTTCAGCGGCGACCGCCAGGGCCGCACTTCGGGCGTGCTGCCTGCGCCCGTGATGACGCGCGAGCACCTTCGCGGGCGGCCGATCCGCTTCACCACCTGGGACGGCTACGGCGCCAACATCGAGCAGCTCGCGCAGGCCGCGCCGGTCGCCGGCTTCTTCAACTCGCTGCCGGACGCCGACGGCGTGGTGCGCTCCGTGCCGCTGATCGCGCAGCACAAGGACGCGTATTACGAGTCGCTCTCGCTGGCGATGTTCCGCATGCTCACCGGCTCGCCGACGGTGGAGCCCGGCTTCCCGTCCGAGACCTACCTGCCGCGCAGCTACCAGGGGCTGGACCACATCCGCCTGCGCCTGGGCGAGCGCAGCCTCGCGGTGCCGGTGGCCGAGGGCGTGCTCACTCTCGTGCCCTTCCGCGGCCCCGGCGGTCCGCAGGGTGGTTCCTACCACTACGTGTCGGCGTCGGACCTGCTCGCCCAACGCGTGGACGCGGGTGCGCTGCAGGGCAAGATCGTGCTGGTCGGAACGACGGCGCCCGGCCTGCTGGACCTGCGCGTCACGCCGGTCGGCGAGGCGTATCCCGGCGTGGAGACGCACGCCAACCTGATCTCGGGCCTGCTCGATGGACGCATCCCGGTCAAGCCTGACTGGGCGCTGGGCTACGACGTGATCCTGCTGCTGGTCGCCGGCCTGCTGCTCGCCTTCGCGCTGCCGCTGCTGTCGGCCCCGCGCGCGGTGCTGCTGTCGGTGGCGGTCGCCGCGTCGGTCGTCGCCCTCAACTTCTACCTCTACACGGCGCACATGCTGGCGCTGCCATTGGCTGCGGCGCTGCTCATGACCGCGACCGCCTTCGCGCTGAACATGAGCTACGGCTACTTCGTGGAAAGCCGCAGCAAGCGCGAGCTCGCCAACCTGTTCGGCACCTACGTGCCGCCGGAACTGGTCGACGAGATGGTGAAGGACCCGGACAGCTACAGCATGAAGGCCACCAGCAAGGAGCTGACCGTCATGTTCTGCGACATGCGGGGCTTCACCAGGATGTCCGAGAGGATGGAGCCGACGCAGCTGCAGGAGCTGCTCAACGCCGTCTTCAGCCGCCTCACGGACATCATCCGCACGCACCGCGGAACGATCGACAAGTACATGGGCGACTGCGTGATGGCGTTCTGGGGCGCGCCGGTCGACACGCCCAACCACGCGGAACTGGCGGTGCGCACCGCGATGGAGATGGCGCAGGCGGTGCGCGAGATCAACGCGGACCACCGCGCCCGCGGCATCCCGGAGATCGGCGTCGGCATCGGCCTGAACACCGGCACCATGTGCGTGGGCGACATGGGCTCGGACCTGCGCCGCAGCTACACCGTGATCGGCGACGCCGTGAACCTCGGCTCGCGCCTGGAGGGCCTGTCCAAGGTGTACGGCGTGGAGATCGTGGTGAGCGAGACCGCGCGCCGCCAGGCACCGGATTTCGCCTGGCAGGAACTGGACCGGGTCCGCGTGAAGGGCAAGGAGCAGGCGGTCGGCATCTACTACCCCGTCGCCCCCGCCGGAGCGGCGGACCCGCAGCTGGCGGAAGAACTGCGCACCTGGTCGTCGTTCCTCAAGGCCTACCGCGCGCAGGAGTGGGACCAGTGCGACCTGCAGCTCCTCAACCTGCAGCGGCTTGGCGCCAAAAAGTACCTTTACGAGCTGTACACCGAGCGTGTAGCCTCGATGAGGTTGCTGCCTTTCGACCCGGCCTGGGACGGCGCGACCAACTTCGAGACCAAATAAGAGGGGCGGCTTCAAATGAGGGTGCGGGTGCTGGGTTGTTCCGGCGCGATCGCGAAGGATTGCCGTACGACCTCCTTCCTGATCGACGGGGACGTGCTGGTCGACGCCGGCACCGGCGTGGGCGACCTCACCCTGGAGGAGATGCGCCGCATCCGCCACGTGCTGCTGACGCATTCGCACCTGGACCACGTCGCCGCGCTGCCGCTGATGATCGACGCGGTCGCCTCGCACATCTCCGAGCCGATCCGCGTGAGCGCGCTGCCCGGCACGATCGCGGCGCTCAAGGCGCACGTGTTCAACAACGTGATCTGGCCGGACTTCAGCCGCATCCCCTCGCCGCAGGCGCCCTTCGTGAGCTTCCACGAGATCCAGGTGGGCCAGGTGCTGGAACTCGCCGGCAAGAGCATCGAGGTCCTGCCCGCCGTGCACACCGTGCCGGCCTGCGGCTACGCGGTGAAGACGGACCGGGGCAGCTGGATCTTCACCGGCGACACCGAGCGCAACCCCGCCTTCTGGCGCCGCATCAACCAGATGGACGTGGCGGCCCTCGTGATCGAAACCGCCTTCAGCAACCGCGAGCAGGACCTTGCCCACCGCAGCCTGCACCTGTCGCCGCTGGCGCTGGCCGAGGAACTGGATTGCATCGCGAAGACCAAGCGCTTCCCGATCTACATCACCCACACCAAGCCCGCGGAAACGGAACTGATCATGGCGGAGATCCAGCGCTTCGACCAGACGCAGCCCTTCGGTCCCAACGTCACGCACGACATCCGCTGGCTGCGGGCGGGGCAGGAGTTCGAGCTGTGAGCGCGGTGCTCAAGCCCGGGCGCGACAGCGAGCAGGAGTTCATCAGCTCGCAGCAGCTGCCGCCCGACCAGCGCGGCATCTCGTTCGAGGCCCTGTTCTTCCGCCAGCTGCAGGCGGTGACCACCCGCATCCACGCCACGGAGAACGTGGACGAGATCATGCTGGAGGCGAGCCAGGACATCTGCAGGCTGTTCAACGCCGACCGCCTGACGCTCTACGCGGTGAGCGAGGACGGCACGGCCATCGTCTCCAAGGTCAAGACCGGGTTGAACACCAGCCGCGACCTGAAGCTGCCGATCGGCACGCAGAGCATCGCCGGCTATGTCGCGCAGTCGCGCGCGCTGGTGAACATCGCCGATGTCTACGACGACGAGGCGCTCAAGCGCATCCACCCCAGCCTGAGCTTCCTGAAGGAAGTCGACAAGCGCTCCGGTTACCGCACCAAGCAGATGCTCGTGCTGCCCATCCTGGACGGCGATGCCCTGCACGGCGTGCTGCAGGTGATCAACAACAAGAGCGACCACGCCTTCGGCGAGCTGGAGGTCGAAGGCGCGGCGCAGCTTTGCAAGACGCTGGCCACGGCCATCCAGCAGCGCATGCGCCGCGCGGTGGAAGCGACGCGGCGCAAGGCCACCAAGTACGACGGCCTCGTGGCCGACGGCGTTCTCACGCACGAGGAATTGCGGACCGCCGTGCAGAAGGCGCGCGAGCAATCCATGCCGGTGGAGGAGGTGCTGACGCAGGACTACTCCATCAAGCCCGCGCAGATCGGCCCGTCCCTCGCCAAGTTCTTTGGCGTGCCCTACGAGCCGGCCAATCCGGGCCGTCTGCGGGTGGAGGCGCTGCAGGGCGCGCTCAAGCCCGACTTCGTGCTGGAGCACGGCTGGATCCCGCTGGAGGAGGGGCCCGAGGGCCTGGTGCTCATGTGCCTGGACCCGGAGGCGGTGCGCAGCTCGCGCATCGTGCCGCAGGTGTTCCCGCGCATCGCGAAGTTCGCCTGGCGCGTGACCACGCAGGCCGACTTCGCGCAGACGCTCAACCAGCTGTGGGGCGCGCATTTCTCCGGCGAGTCGGTCGAGGACATGCTCGCCGACCTCACCGCGCCGGTGGACGACGAGGGCGAGGACGGATCGTCCGAGTCCGCCGCGGCGGACAACGAGCTGGTCAAGTTCGTCAACAAGATCATCA
Organism: Pseudomonadota bacterium; assembly: GCA_023438115.1. GTDB lineage: Bacteria > Pseudomonadota > Gammaproteobacteria > Burkholderiales > Burkholderiaceae_C > Ramlibacter. Next base: position 4,588 of record JAEZEB010000201.1, read on the forward strand.
TCGACGCCTACAACCAGCGCGCCTCGGACATCCACATCGAGCCGTTGCCCGGCAAGGCCAAGACCGGCATCCGGCTGCGCATCGACGGCACGCTGTCGCCGTATGTCGAAGTGCCCGCGCACTTCCGCCAGGCGCTGGTGACGCGGCTGAAGATCATGTGCGACCTCGACATCTCCGAGAAGCGCAAGCCGCAGGACGGCAAGATCAAGTTCAAGAAGTTCGGTCCGCTCGACATCGAACTGCGCGTCGCGACCATTCCTTCGGCCGGCGGTGTCGAGGACGTCGTGATGCGGATCCTGGCCGCGGGCGAACCGATCCCGCTGGACAAGCTGGGGCTCACCGCGCACAACCGCGTCAACCTCGAGAAGACGGTGAGCAAGCCCTACGGCCTGTTCTACGTCTGCGGCCCCACCGGTTCCGGCAAGACGACCACGCTGCACTCGGTGCTGAAGTTCCTCAACACGCCCGAGACCAAGATCTGGACGGCGGAGGACCCGGTCGAAATCACGCAGAAGGGCCTGCGCCAGGTGCAGGTGAACAAGAAGGCGGGCATCGACTTCGCGATGGTCATGCGCGCCTTCCTGCGCGCCGACCCGGACATCATCATGGTGGGCGAGTCGCGCGACAAGGAAACCGTGGCCATGGGCGTGGAGGCCTCGCTCACCGGGCACCTGGTGTTCTCCACGCTGCACACCAACTCCGCCCCCGAGTCCATCACGCGTTTGCTGGACATGGGCATGGACCCGTTCAACTTCGCCGATGCCTTGCTTGGCATCCTGGCGCAACGCCTGGCCAAGCGCCTGTGCGATTGCAAGGAGCCCTACACGCCCTCCCACGAGGAGTTGCGCAGCTTCATCGCCGAATACGCGCTGGACCTGCAGAACACCGAGGCGTGGAAGGCCGATGCGGGCGGCGAGACGCAGAAGCTGTACGAAAGCTGGATCGAGGCCTACGGGCACGAGGGGCAGCTGCGCTTCCATCGCGCCGTGGGCTGCGACAAGTGCAACAAGACCGGCTACAAGGGCCGCGTCGGCCTGCACGAACTGCTGGTGGCCGACGACCAGATCAAGCGCCTGGTGCAGGAGCGCGCCCGCGTGGCCGAACTCTTCGTCGCCGCCGTGGCCAGCGGCATGCGCACCCTGAAGATGGATGGCATGGAGAAGGTGATGATGGGCCTGACGGACCTGAAGCAGGTTCGGTCGGTCTGCATCCGCTAGTGACGAATTTGTCAGCGCGTACGACGCGTTGCGTCGGTCTGCGACGGGGGTGGCGGGCAAAAGGCGCCAAATAGTTCACAGAACGGCGCTGGCACACCGCTTGCACTACTTGTCCGCTTCTTCAACACGGAGGTCCCTAATGAAGCGTGCTATCCAAAAGGGTTTTACCCTGATCGAACTGATGATCGTGGTCGCGATCATCGGTATCCTGGCTGCCGTCGCCCTGCCGGCGTACCAGGACTACACCATTCGCGCCAAGATGTCTGAAGTGATCCTGGCCGGCTCGGCTTGCCGCACCTCGATCACGGAAGTGATCCAGTCGACGACCACCCTCCCGGACGACGGCGACTGGGGCTGCGAGCAGACCGCTGCCTCCGGCGCTTCCCAGTACGTGGAATCCGTCCGCACCATCAGCACCCCGCACGCCGGCACCGTCGAAGTGACGAGCCGCGGCATCAAGAACAAGGAAAACAGCGCCGAAGGCGGTATCGTGACGCTCATTCCGTACCAGCCGGACGGCTCTGCCCCCGAGCCCCAGACGACCGTGGGCAAGTGGGTCTGCGGCGGCGAAGGCACCGACGTGCTGCCGAAGTACCTCCCCGGCTCCTGCCGCGGTAACTGATCGGGTGAGTAGCGGCTCTTCATCCGCCTGCGGGTGAGAAGTCGCTGAACCTGTGAACGAGCGGCCTGCGGGCCGCTCGTTCGCTTTGCAATCCCGCCTCCCTGTCGTACCGTCCGTGCCCATGGCCGCGAACCTCGCCGAATCCTTCGCCCCATCCCACGCGCTGCCGCCCGCCGGAACGGCGGCCGCCGTCGAGCTGACGGTCCTGATGCCCTGCCTGAACGAAGCCCGAACGGTGGCTGCCTGCGTGGCTGCGGCGCGCAAGTTCCTGGCCAAGGCCGGTGTCGCGGGCGAAGTACTGGTGGCCGACAACGGCTCCACCGATGGCTCGCAGGAGCTGGCCAGCCGGGCCGGCGCGCGTGTCATCGAGGTGCCGCGGCGCGGCTACGGGGCCGCGCTACTGGCCGGCATCCGCGCGGCGCGCGGGCGCTACGTGATCATGGGCGACGCCGACCAGAGCTATGACTTCTCGGCCCTGCAGGCTTACTTGGACCTGCTGCGCGGCGGCGCCGAGCTCGTGATGGGCAACCGCTTCCGGGGCGGTATCGCGCCGGGGGCCATGCCGCCGCTGCACCGCTATCTGGGCAACCCGGTGCTGAGTTTCATCGGGAGGTTGTTCTTCCGCGTGAAAATCGGCGACTTCCATTGCGGCCTGCGGGGATTCTCGCGTGACGCCATCGCGGGCCTGGGACTGGTGTCCCCGGGCATGGAGTTCGCCAGCGAGATGGTGGCCAAGGCGGCCCTCGGCGGATTGCGCATCGAGGAGGTCCCCACGACCCTGCGTCCGGCCGGTCGCGCCCGTCCGCCGCCCATGCGCACGTGGCGCGCCGGGTGGCGGCACCTGCGCTTCCTGCTG
>JAEZEB010000333.1 GCA_023438115.1 Pseudomonadota bacterium
GGCAAGACCACCGCGGTGGTCATGTTCCTGGTGGCCGCGGCCATGGTCAGCGCGTGGCTGATCACCGTGGCCAACATTCCCACCGAAGTGGCGAGGATGCTGGAGCCCTTCATGGGCAACCGGGTCCTGCTGATGTTCGTGATCATGGTGATCATCGTCGTGGTGGGCACGGCGCTGGACTTCACCCCCACGGTCCTGATCCTCACGCCGGTGCTGATGCCGGTGGTGCTCAAGGCCGGCATCGACCCGGTGTACTTCGGCGTGCTGTTCATCATGAACAACGCCATCGGCCTGATCACGCCGCCGGTGGGCACCGTGCTCAACGTGGTGTGCGGCGTCGCCCGCATCACCCTCGACGACGCCTTCAAGGGCGTGCTGCCCTTCTTCCTCGCCCAGCTCGCCGTGCTGTTCTCGCTGGTCCTGTTCCCCGACATCGTGCTCGTGCCGCTCAAGTGGCTCATGAGATGACTCCCCCCCGAAGCGGCTGCGCCGCCTCCCCCTCAAGGGGGCGCCACCAGCGGCCCGGCGAAGCCGGTTCCGCGGTGGCACTGGATCGATCCTTCCCTGTCGCAACTTCTCAAGGAGACAAACCATGTTCAAGCGACGCACCCTCGTGACCCTGGCCGCCGGCGCGCTGCTCGCCGCGGCGCCTGCCTTCGCGCAGTTCCAGGAGCGCACCATCAAGTTCACCAACGGCGTGAACGAGGACCACCCTGTCGGCGTGGGCGTGAAGCGCATGCAGGAAGTCCTCGATGCCAAGACCGGCGGCAAGCTGAAGATCTCGGCCTTCTGGGGCGGCGCCGCGGGCGGTGACCTGCAGGCCACGCAGGCGCTGCGCGCCGGCACGCAGGAGATGGTGTGCACCTCCTCCTCGCCGCTGGTGGGCATCGTCAAGGAACTGGGCGTGTTCGACCTGCCCTTCCTCTTCGCCAACGAGAAGGAAGCCGACGCGGTGCTGGACGGCCCCGCCGGCCAGTACTTCAACAAGAAGCTGGAAGAAGCCGGCCTGGTGAACCTGGCCTACTGGGAGAACGGCTTCCGCAACCTCACCAACAGCCGCAAGCCCGTTGCGAAGGTCGAGGACTTCGAGGGCATCAAGCTGCGCGTGATGCAGAACAACATCTTCCTGGACACCTTCCGCACCCTGGGCACCAACGCCGTGCCCATGCCCTTCCCGGAAGTGTTCACCGCGCTGGAGACCAAGACCATCGACGGCCAGGAGAACCCCTTCGTCACCATCGAGACGTCCAAGTTCAACGAGGTGCAGAAGTACCTCTCGGTCACCCGCCACGCCTACACGCCCTTCCTGATCCTGTACTCCAAGAAGCTGTGGGACCAGCTGAGCCCGCAGGAGCAGGCCGTGCTGCGTGAAGCCGCCATCGAAGGCCAGAAGGCGCAGCGCGTCGCCAACCGCACGCTGAACGAGAAGTCCTTCAGCAGCCTCAAGGCCAAGGGCATGCAGGTCAACGAGATCGCGCCGGCCGAACTGCGCCGCATCCAGGCCAAGGTGCAGCCGGTGTACGAGAAGAACGCGCCGGGCATCGGCGCCGACGCAGTGAAGGTGGTGCAGGACGCGCTGAAGAAGGCGCGCGGCGGCTGACCGCGTCCTAGGTGTGAAGGTTCAATAGGTTATTTCGGGTGTTCACCCGGAGAGGTTTTGAGAGACTGGAAATCGCCAAACCCCCAGTCAACTCTCCACCCAACACCGGATGAACACCCATAAGAATGCCCGATTGACGTTTCTTCGCCGCCTGGAGTTGGTTCAGGACATCACGGAGCGTGGCCTTTCAGCCTCGGAAGCTGCCGCACAGCAGGGCGTCAGCGCCGTCACTGCCCGCAAGTGGCTGGGGCGGTACCTGGCCGAGGGCTCAAACGGTCTGCTGGACAAGTCTTCGCGGCCGGCCCGCAGCCCCCGTCAGATCGATCCAGGCGTGGCTCTGGTGATCGTGGAGCTGCGCCGCAAGGTGATGCTGCAAGCGCAGATCGCGTCGTACATGGGCGTCTCCAAAGCCACTGTCAGTCGGGTTTTGCGACGTGCCGGGCTGTCGCGCCTGACCGATCTGAGGCCGCCCGAGCCTGTGCAGCGCTACGAGCGGGATGAGCCCGGCGAACTGCTGCATATCGACATCAAAAAGCTCGGGCGCATAGAGCGGCCTGGTCACCGGGTCACCGGAACGCGCGAGGGTCGAGTCCAGGGCGCCGGCTGGGAATTCCTCTACGTGGCGGTAGATGACCACAGCCGCGTGGCCTTTACCCAGATGTACCCCGACGAACGCAAGGAAAGCGCGATCAGCTTCCTCGATGCTGCCGCGGCCTACTACGCCTCGCTTGGGATGCCTGTGCAGCGCCTGATCACCGACAACGGACCCGCGTTCCACTCCAAGGCGTTCGTCACGAGGTGCCGCGAGTTGGAGATCAGCCAGAAGTTCACCCGAACGTACCGCCCGCAAACCAACGGCAAGGCTGAGCGGTTCATCCAGTCAGCCCTGAGGGAATGGGCCTATGGCCACGAGTACGAGCACTCAGATCAGCGCCGGGCTGCCTTGCCGCTATGGAACCACTTCTATAACTGGCATCGCCAGCATCATGGAATCGGCCTGAAACCACCGATGTCCAGGCTCTCAGCTACAAACAACCTCTTGACACTTCACACCTAGGCGACATTCCTAAGCCCGGCCTTGCCCATGGGCCCTACAATTTCCAACAGATCCGGTGCATTCGTTGCAACCGGGCCGTCGTTGGAGAGAATCAGGACCCATGGCACAGCACACGGAATTGCTGGAAGCCGCGGACGCGGATCCGGGGCGCTGGCTGGGCGCCACCGCCCTGGTCGACCTCGAGGACCCGAAGCTGCGCCTGCGGGTCCGCGCGCTCACCCAGCTGTGCCGCAACGAGCGCGAGAAGGCCCTGGCCCTCTACGGCTTCGTCAAGCGCCTGCCCCTCGCCACCCGCTTCCGCATGCGGGCCCGCACGGCCCGCGAGGTCTATGACGCCGGCCGCGGCAGCGCATCCGAAAAGGCGACGCTGCTCGTGGCGATGCTGCGCATCGCCGGCATCCCCGCGCGCCTCCGCTATGTCGCCATCAGTGCCGAACTGCTGCGCGGCGCGGCCGGGCACCTGCGCGAACCCGACCGGCCGCTGCTGGAAATCTGGCTGCAAGGCCGCTGGCAGCGCACCGACACCTACATCTTCGACGCCGAGCGCATGGCGGCGGCACGCCAGCGCCTGAAGCGCCGCGGCTGGGAGTGGGGCTATGGCCTGCACGTCGGCGGCGCCAAAGCCTGGAACGGCTTCGAGTCCGCCTACCTGGGCGGCGTGCCCACCGAGTGCGACCTGATGGTGGTGCGCGAGGTCGGCGTGGTCAGCGACGAGCAGGAATACCGCACGCTGCGCCCGATCCGCGGCGCGCAGCGCCTGCTGCGCCTGCTGCAGGGAACCCTGCTGGCGCCCGTGTCGCCCCGCGCCTGGCGAGGCCTGGGCGAGACGCAGGGCCCGGCGTCCGTGCAGTTCCACGAAACCTACTGAAGCCGGCACGGCCGGCCCGGCCCGCATGAAGACGGACCACCTGCAGATCGGCGTGGCCGGCGTGGCGATGCTGGACCTGAGCTGGTGCGGCGGTCTCACCGAGGCGCACAAGATCGCCGCGATGGCCGATGCGATCGTTCAGGTTTCGAGCGCCTGACCGGAAGCGGAAACGAACAGCCGGACGCAAAGGTCGCAGAAGTTGCGCAAAAGTCGCAAAAGAGTCCTCTTGTTCTTCTCGTTCCTTTTTCTTCTCTTTCGCGACTTTTGCGAAACCTTCGCGACCTTTGCGTCCGGTAGTCCGTCTTGTTCCCTCACTCCTTCACCGCCCCCGTCAAGCCGGACACGTAGTACTCCACGAAGAAGGAATAGATGATCGCCACCGGCAGCGAGCCGAGCAGCGCGCCGGCCATCAGCGCGCCCCAGTGGTAGACGTCGCCCTCCACCAGCTCGGTCACCACGCCCACCGGCACGGTCTTCACCTCCGACGAGGAGACGAAGGTGAGCGCATAGATGAACTCGTTCCACGACAGAGTGAAGGCGAAGATGCCGGCCGAGATCAGCCCCGGCACGGCCAGCGGCAAGATGATCTTCCAGAGGATCTGCATGCGCGTGGCGCCGTCGATGAGCGCGCATTCCTCCAGTTCGTAGGGAATGGAGCGGAAGTAGCCCATGAGCAGCCAGGTGCAGAAGGGAATGAGGAAAGTCGGGTAGGTGAGGATCAGCGCCCAGCGTGTGTCGAACAATCCCAGCTTGAAGACGATGGTGGCCAGCGGGATGAACAGGATCGAGGGCGGCACCAGGTAGGCCAGGAAGATCGACAGCCCCACCTGCCTGGAGCCGTGGAAGCGCAACCGCTCGATCGCGTAGGCCGCCAGCACCGAAGCGAGCAGCGAGACGAAGGTGGCCACCACCGAGATGATCACCGTGTTCCACAGCCACTCGGGGTACGCGGTCTGGAACAGCAGCTTGTGGATGTGCGCCAGCGTGGGATTGACCACCCAGAACGGATTGCCTTCGCGCGAGAGCAGTTCGTCGTTCGGCTTGAACGAGGTCACGGCCATCCAGTAGAAGGGAAACAGCAGCACGAAGACGAACACGGCGAGCGGCACGTACAGCGTCACCACCCGCCGCGGCAGCGAGCTCAGGTAGGCCATCCCCTGGGTGTCGTCTCCGGTTTCCTTCATGCGTCGCTGCCGCCTTGCTGCCACGCGCGGCGCTGCAGGCCGAAGTAGCTGAAGAGGATGGAGGCCAGCAGGAAGGGCACCATCGCGATCGCGATGGCCGCTCCTTCACCGAGCGCCCCGCCGGGGATCGCGCGCTGGAACGACAGCGTGGCCATCAGGTGCGTCGCGTTCAGCGGCCCGCCGCGCGTGAGCACGTAGATCAGCTGGAAATCGGTGAACGTGAACAGAACCGAAAACGTCATCACCACGGCGATGATGGGCGTGAGCAGCGGCAGCGTGATGTAGCGGAAGCGCTGCCAGCCGCTCGCGCCGTCGATCGCGCCGGCCTCGTAGAGGCTGGGCGATATCGTCTGGAGCCCCGCCAGCAGCGTGATGGCCACGAAGGGCACGCCCCGCCAGATGTTGGCGGCGATCGTGGACAGCCGCGCGTTCCACGGGTCGCCCAGGAAGTCGATGTAGGCATCGATCAGCCCCATCTTCATCAGCGTCCAGCTCACGATGGAGAACTGGGAGTCGTAGATCCACCAGAACGCGATGGCGGACAACGCCGTGGGCACGATGTAGGGCAGCAGGATCACCGTGCGGAAGAAGGTCTTGAAGGGGATGCGCTCGTTCAGCAGGATCGCCAGCCACAGCCCCAGCGCGAACTTCACGATGCTGGCCACCACCGTGTAGAAGAGGGTGTTGAACAGCGCCAGCCGCGTGACGCTGTCCCCCCAGAGGAAGGCGTAGTTCTCCAGACCGATCCACTCGCCGCCCCGCCCGATCTTGGTGTCGGTGAACCCGAGCCAGGCGCCCAGGCCCAGCGGGTAGGTCAGGAACAGCAGCAGCAACACTGCCGCGGGCAGCATGAAGAGCAACCCGAGCAGGTTGCGGCTGTTGTGCAGGGCCCGCAGCATCCCGCGCGTCAGACCTTGTAGTAGCGCTCGGCGCGCTGCTGCGCGCGCTGCGCGGCTTCCTTGGGCGACTTCGATCCGCTCATGGCCTCGGCCACCATGTCCTGCACGATGAAGTCCGCGAGCGCGCCGGCCGAGGCGTAGCCCAGCCGGCCCATGTAGCCGGCGGGCCGCATGTTCTTGACGCAGTCGCGGTAGGGCGTGTGCTTGGGGTCGACCGTCCAGACCGGGTTCTTCTCGTAGGCGCGCAGCGGCTGCGAGATGTAGCCGCCCGCGGCCTGCATCCACGGACCGAACTGCTCCTCTTCCATCATGAAGCGCACGAACTCCTTGGCCGCCTTGGGAAACTTGGTGTGCTTGAACACCATCTGGTTGAAGAACAGGTGGTATTCGGTCGGCACGCCGACGGGCCCGATGGGGAAGGCCGCGTGCTGGATGTCGGCCGCCATGTCCTTGACCTTGGCATCGGTGGCGTTCTTCGCGGCGTAGTAGATGGAGATGCCGTTGTTGGTCACCGAGACCTGGCCGTCGAGAAAGGCCTTGTTGTTGTTCGGGTCCAGCCAGGACAGCGTGCCCGGCACGAAGTTGGCGTACAGCTCCTTGCCGTATTCCAATGCCTTCAGGGTCTCGGGGCTGTCGATGATCACCTTGTTGTTCTTGTCCACCAGCGCACCGCCGAAGGCCCACAGCAGCCACTGCGTCCAGCCGCTGTCGCCGGTGGCGTGGCCCAGCGCCATGCCGCCGGGCGTGCCCTTGGCCTTGAGCGCCTGGAACATCTTCAGGAAGCCGTCGGTGTCCTTGGGAAACTCGTTCACGCCCGCGGCCTTGAGCATGCTGTCGCGGTACACCATCATGCTGCCGGTGCCGCCCAGCGGCACGCCGATCCAGCGGCGGCCGTCGGGGCGCAGGTAGGCCTCGCAGGCCGGGTACCAGCCGCCGTACTTCTTGCCGAGGTATTCGGCGACGTCGGTCATGTCGACCAGCTTGTCGGGGTACAGGTTGGCGTCGTCGTTGGTGGACAGGATGATGTCCGGCCCCGCACCCGTGTTCGCCGCCACCGCCGCCTTGGGCCGCACGTCCTCCCAGCCCTCGTGGTCCAGCCGCACGTCGATGCCGTACTTGTCGCTGAACTTCTTCACGTTGGCGATGTAGGCGTCCTCGTCGCCCTGCACGAAGCGCTTCCAGCGCAGCACGCGCAGCTTCGCGCCTTTCTCGGGCTGGTTGTTCCATTGCGCCAGCGCGCCCGCCGGCCACAGCGCGGGCAATGCCACCGCGGCCGCGCCGGCGGAGGCTTTCTTCAGGAACTTGCGTCGATTCGTCATGGTTTGTCTCCTGGTAGTGGAAGGACGGGAACGCAGGACTTGTCAGTGCGCCAGCCGAACGCCGCTGGCGGCGTCGAACAGGTGGGCCCGGGTGGGGTCCGGCCGCAGCCGGATCACCTCGCCGGGGCGGAAATCGTGGCGGTCGCGGAACACGCTGGTCACTTCCACGCCGGCGATCTTGGTGAAGACCTGCGTGTCGGCGCCGGTCGGTTCGACCACGACCACTTCGGTGGGCAGCCCCTCGTCGCCGGAGGCGAGCTGCATGTGCTCGGGGCGCGTGCCGTAGATCACGGGCCGCCCGTCCTCGGCCGCGGCGCCGTGCGGCGGCGCGGGCAGCCACAGCC
>JAEZEB010000369.1 GCA_023438115.1 Pseudomonadota bacterium
ACAGCGTGCCGGGCGACTCGCGTGCGAGGAAGTCGGCGACTTCCGGCACCAGGCTCAGCGTGCCGCGCAGCGCGCCGTGCCCGCCGGCTTCCGAACCCTGCGCGACGACCACGTTGGCGCCGGCCTCCACCGCATCGCGCACGTGCGCGAGCGTCTGGCACTGGCAGATCAGGCAGGCGCCGGCGGCGCGGATCTCGGGCGCGAACGGCCGCGGATCGCCGAAGGACAGCATGACTGCCGCGGGCGCGTACACGAGCACGCGCGCCAGCAGCGAAGGATTTCGCGCCAGCGACCAGGTGATGAAGCCCACGCCCACGCGCTCGGCGCCGGCTGCATCGAATTGCGCGTCGAGCCAGGCGGCGTCGCCGTAGCCGCCGCCGATGAGGCCCAGGCCGCCGGCGCGGCTGACCGCCGCGGCCAGCGCGCCGCCGGCCGCGAAGGCCATGGGCGCGGAAACGATGGGATGGCGCAGCGCGAGCGCGCTCGTCAATCGGGTGGACAGGGTCATGGCGGTCGTCGCGAAGTTCAGGTCGTGCCGCAGCTTACTACTGCGTTCCCGCGGCGCGCGTGGCGGGACCCTCCGGCTCGCCCGGCTGCAGGATGCGCGTCGCGTCGGCGTTCAGGCGCGGCGGCGTGGCGAAGGTATGGAAAGGCGCGGGCGAAGGCACTTCCCATTCGAGGCCTTCGGCGCCGCTGCCGTCGGGATCGTTCCACGGCCGCTGCGGGGCGGGCCGGCCGCGCCCGCGCATGCAGGGCAGCAGCACCGCGAAGAAGAAGAACACCTGCGCGAAGCCGAAGCCGAAGGCGCCTATGGTGGCGACGGCGTTGAAGTCGGCGAACTGCATCGGGTAGTCGGCATAGCGGCGCGGCATGCCGGCCAGGCCGAGGAAGTGCATGACGAAGAACGCGAGGTTGAAGCTCACGAGCGAGGTCCAGAAGTGGACCTGCCCCATGCGCTCGCTGTACATCACGCCGGTCCACTTGGGCAGCCAGTAGTAGGCGGCCGCGAACATCGCGAACAGCGAGCCCGCCACCAGCACGTAGTGGAAGTGCGCGATGACGTAGTAGGTGTCCTGCAGCACCACGTCGATCGGCGCGATGGCCAGGATGAGGCCGGTGAACCCGCCGATCGTGAAGACGAAGATGAAGCCCGCGGCGAACAGCATGGGCGTCTCCATCGTCAGCGAGCCGCGCCACATCGTCGCGATCCAGTTGAAGATCTTCACCGACGTGGGCACCGAGATCAGCATCGTCGCGTACATGAAGAACAGCTGGCCCGTCACCGGCATGCCGACGGTGAACATGTGGTGCGCCCACACGATGAAGGACAGGATCGCGATGGAGGCCGTGGCGTAGACCATGGAGGTGTAGCCGAACAGGCGCTTGCGCGAGAACGCGGGCACCACCTGGCTGATCATGCCGAAGGCCGGCAGGATCATGATGTACACCTCCGGGTGGCCGAAGAACCAGAAGATGTGCTGGTACATCGCGGGATCGCCGCCATTGGCCGGATTGAAGAAGCTGGTGCCGAACTGGCGGTCCGTCAATGTCATCGTGATCGCGCCGGCCAGCACCGGCATCACCGCGATCAGCAGGTAGGCGGTGATCAGCCAGGTCCAGCAGAACATGGGCATCTTCATCAGCGACATGCCCGGCGCGCGCATGTTGAGGATGGTGTTGATCGCGCCCATGATCGACGAGATCCCGAGCAGGTGGATCGCGAAGATGCTCGCATCCATCGAGGCCGGCATCTGCATGGACAGCGGCGCGTACATCGTCCAGCCCGCGGCGGGCGCGCCGCCGGTGGTGAAGAAGGATCCCACCAGGATCGCCGCGGCCGGCACCAGCAGCCAGAAGCTGAAGTTGTTCATGCGCGCGAAGGCCATGTCGGGCGCGCCGATCTGCAGCGGGATCATCCAGTTCGCGAAGCCCACGAAGCCGGGCATGATCGCGCCGAAGATCATGAGGAGCCCGTGCATCGTGACCATCTGGTTGTACAGCTCCGGGTTCATCAGCTGCAGTCCCGGCTGGTACAGCTCCGCGCGCAGCGCCAGCGCCAGCGCGCCGCCCACCATGAACATGGTGAAGGAGAACAGCAGGTACAGCGTGCCGATGTCCTTGTGGTTGGTGGCGTAGACCCACCGGCGCCAGCCGGCCGGCGCATGCGCGTGCTGCGCATCTCCGTCCTGCACCGGAAAAGCGTTGCTGTCGTCCGCTGCGATGGCCATGCAGGCATCGTAGGACGCGCGTGCGCCCGGGTAAAACGACTTCCGTTGGAGGATGAACGCAATGAAATTGCTATCGCACCGCGACATGCCCGCACGCTTGTCCTGCCATGGCACCGGTCCTATACTGCCCGGCATGCATCCGCACCGCACGAACCCGCGTACGCCCGCAGATTCCTGAGCCCGGCGATCGCACTTCCCTCCTCATAGCGCACCATCGATCGCCGGGCCTCGAAACCCGCGCGTCCCCGCGCAGCTTGCGCTGCGCCTGCTTCGACGGAGTGCTCCATGCAGATCGCCGACAGCCCGGTGGCAATGACCGGCCCCCTTGCGGATTCGCTGCCGATCCGGCAGACCGTGCAGCCCGCGCCCGACGCGGACCTGCCCTTCGCCAGCCAGGGCCTCCTGGACCGGCTCTCGCGTCCCGGCCGCTTCCACTTCGTGCGCTTCGGCGCCGGCGGCCTGATCGAGGCCGCCAGCGATGCGGCGCTGGCCGAGGCGCGCGCGGTGCTCGCGCAAACCTACGGCGAGCTCCTCGCCTTCGGCGCGCCCACCGTGCACGCGCCTGCGGCGGGTTGAGGAGGCGGGCGATGTATTCCGACAAGAGGAACCTGCTGCCCCTGCGCCAGTCGCTGCATCCCGAGGCGGAGGCGAAGCACCTGTTCGCCACGCCGGGCGTGGTGGACTGGCTGTCCAGGCCCGAGAAGTACCTGATCACCATCGAAGGCGACGAAGGCACCATCCACGCCGCTTCCGAATCGGCGCTGCGCGAGGCGCGCGAGCTGCTGCGCCAGGTGCACGGCGGCCGGATCACGCTGGGTGAGACTTCGGTGCACACCTTCGTGGACGCGAGCGGAGAGCGCGTGGAGCCGGTGATGTTCACGCGCGTCAGCGCGGGGCGCGACCACGCGGTGCCGCTGCTGGAGATCCTCAAGGACCGCGGCGCCGACGTGCAGGAAGTGGAACTGCAATGGGACCGTTCCGTGATCCGCGCGGAAGCGCCGCTCGCGCGCCTGATCGGTTCCGAAGCAGCGGTGCAGGAACTCACCGCGGGGCAGGCGCACTTCGTCAGCTGGCTCGCGCGCTATGCGCCAGTCTCCACGCCGGCCGAAGGCGCGCGGGCCGGCTGGCATCGCTGACAGGTGCAGCCCGCGGCGCCGCCGCGGTTCAGGCCGGCGACGCCGAGGCTTCCGCCTGCAGGCTTCGCGCGCCGGTCTCGCGCACGAAACGTTCCATGTCCCAGCCGCTTCCCAGCAGCACCATGCGGGTGTGGAAGTCCTCCAGGCGCGCGGGCGCGATCTCCGGGCCCAGGCAGCACAGCGCCTTGTCCTTCAGTTCCACGTAGCCCAGCTCCCAGGAAGCGGCGAGCGCGCGCCACAGCGCATGCGCGCCCTCCGACTGCCGCGCGCCGGTGATCAGGCACATGCCGCGTCCCAGCGCCCAGCGGTACACCGCGGTGGCGAGCCCGCGCCGCTGATACATGCGGCCGTACTTGGAATGCGGGCCGCGCAGGTGGCGGTCGGCGCGCCGGTCCAGCTCGATCAGGCGGTTGAACACGGTGTAGCCCGCGAGCCGTCCGTTCGCGAGGTCCTCGACGTACACGTACTGCTCGCCGTCGGCCTCGCGAAAGCGGAACGCGAAGCCGGGCACGGGGATGTCGAGCCTGTGCAGGCCGGTGAGCACGCCGCCGAAGCGGCGCAGGCGCGCGTGCACGCGCTCCAGTTCCGCTTCCACGGTGTGCGAAGGCAGCTCCACGTCGATGCGCAATTCCATGCGGCTGCCCGGCGCGGGCAGCGCGCCGATCAGGGAGTACGTCATGTCAGGCCTCCTGGGCGGACGGCAGGGCAGCGGCCGCATGGCCGCACCAGTGCCCACTGAGCAGGTGCGCCGGGCGCGTGCGCGCCGTGACGGCCGCACTCGATTCCCAGGCGTCGAGCGCGACGGCGAGGCCGGCGTACACGCCGTAGCCGGGACCCGCGGACAGTTCGCCCTCGGTCCAGATGCTCTCGCCCGCGCGGATCGCGCCGCCGGCGCTGATCGGGCCGCTCGCGCGGATGCCCAGGCCGGCATCCAGGTGCCGGCCGGCTTCCACCGCCACGCCGCACTCGATGCCGGAGGCCACGCGCAGGTCGCCGCTCGCCGCGATGCGTCCGGTCACGCGCAGGGCCTTGCCGCACTCGAGATCGCCTTCGACCAGCAGGTCGTCGCGCACGGAGGCATCACCCTCCACGCGCAAGCCTTCGCGCGCCGTGACCAGTCCCGCGGACTTCAGGTTGCCGCCGCACTCGAAGCGCCCGCCCGCCTCGACGCCCCACTCGGCATGCACGTCACCGCCCGTGGCGATGCGGCCCCCGGCGCGGATCGCGCCGCGCGAGCGCAGTTCGTCGCCGGCCACGAGGGCGCTGCCTGCGGCGATGCCGCCGCCGGAGCGGATCGAGCGGCCCGCGCGCAGCACGGCGCCCACGTCGATGCCGCGGCGCGCCTCGATGGTGCCCGCGAAGACCACGGCTTCGGCCGAGAGGAAGTCGACCTGCAGCAGCGTGTTGGTGGGCCCCAGCTGGTCCAGCAGCCAGCACGCATCGTCCACGCGGCCGGCATCCACCAGCGTGTCGAGCACGTGCTGGTAGTTGCTGCCCGGATGGTGGTTGCGCAGGAACCAGCGGAAACCGTCGGCGCAAGGGCTCTTGGAGCGGATGAAGTTGCGCGTGAAGTCGATCGCGCGTTCGGACGCGGCATCGACCTGCGCGGGGGACGACCTGGACATGGCAAGCACTCCGTGCCGTCGCCACGCGGGGCGGACGGCTCAAGATGCGCGTGGGCTGCTGCCCGGCGGTCGAGGGATTGGCGCTTGGAGGGAGAGGGAAGCGACCGCCGGGCTCAGGGATGTCCGGCCGTGCGGCGGACTCCCGTGGCCGCGTGCAGCGGCGGCAACGCGCAGGCACGCGCGGACTGCGCGCGCAGGGCGGGCGTCGTGGCGGCGTGGCGGGCGTTGCGAGAATCCATGCGGGGAGTATAGGCAGCGACCTGCACCTTGCGGCCTAATCTGGCAAGGATCGGTGGGTCTTTGGCATCAACGTGGCGCGAACGCGCGGCGCGGCCTACACTCGTCCGCGTGAACACCCTGACCGTCCCCTCCCGTACCCCGATGCCGCGCACGCGCATCGCCGCGTACGTGCGCACGGTCCTGCGGCCGGTGGGCCTGCGCGTGGAGTCCGCTCCGACTCCACTGCAGACGGCACTTCCCTGACCCGGCGATTCACTTCCCTTCCTCACGCGCAACCTGAATCGCCGGGCCCGCATCCGCGCCGGTGATGCCTGCCCGCCGCAGGCGGAAACTCTTTCCGAAGGATTGTGTTGTGGGTGCACTCCCCCTTCCGTGGCCCTGGCCCGGAGTCTTCCGTCTCGCCAGCGAACCCGCGGCCCAGCCGCCGGGTGACGCCCGCGCGCCGCTGCTGCAGGCGCGCTGCGTGCTCGCCGCCGTCGATCCCGGCCCCGCGGGCACCAACGC
>JAEZEB010000055.1 GCA_023438115.1 Pseudomonadota bacterium
GTGGGCGCCTGTTGCGGGGCGGGCGCGCTCGCGCGTGCGGTCTGCGTTGCGGCGGGGGCGGGTGCCGGGGGTGGAACGGAAGCCTTGGCGGGCCGGGCCGGAGCCGGGCTTGCCTTGGCGGGAATCTTTTTCGCGGCGACCACGGCCTTCGCGCCGGAGGCGACCGCCTTCGTCACCGCGCCCGCGACCTTCTTGGCCGTGGTCTT
Source organism: Pseudomonadota bacterium (assembly GCA_023438115.1). Taxonomy (GTDB): domain Bacteria; phylum Pseudomonadota; class Gammaproteobacteria; order Burkholderiales; family Burkholderiaceae_C; genus Ramlibacter. The sequence goes on from JAEZEB010000055.1 coordinate 207, forward strand.
CGCCGCCTGGGCCGGAGCCTTGGCGGCGGTCTTCGCGGGTGCCTTGGTGGCCTTCACCGGAGCGCTGCGGGCGCTGGTCTTGACGGCGGGCTTCGCGGCCTTCGCCGCCGGCCGCGTCGTCTTGGCGACGGGCTTGGCAGTCGTTTTCTTCGGGGGAGTCTTCTTCGCCGCAGCCTTGGCCGCCGGCTTCACCGTCTTGGCCGCAGGCTTGCTCGCCTTGGCCGCGGGTTTTTTCACCGCGGGTTTCCTGGTCTTCGCAGCGGCCTTGGGCTGAGCCTTCACTTCCCGTCTCCTCACGTCTTCGGCGCCGGCCGCTTGCGGACCCAAGTCCGCAGAACTGCCTTTTGTTGTAGGTGCTGCGCCGTCATGACCGCGATTTATACCCTGAGTTAGCGACTCTGCACGACCGTGGTCCTCCTTTTCATGTGGACGCGGCAGCCCCCACCGCCAAAGGGTGGTGGCCGTGAGTTGCGGAAGCGAGACAAACATGGCTCCAGCGGGCGACGCGTCGGGCTAAAGGGCGCCAGCGTATACCCCGGGACCAGCCCCGCACGCTCGGACCAGGCCGCACCGTCGCGTCAGACAAGGCACTGCTCCAGCCCCTGCAGGAAGATCTCCCGCGGCAGGTCGATCCCGATGAACACCATCTTGTTCACCCGCGGCTCGCCCTCGGCCCACTGGGGGCCCAGGTCGCTGCCCATCAGCTGGTGCACGCCCTGGAAGATCACCTTGCGCTCGGTGCCCTTCATGTGCAGCACGCCCTTGTAGCGCAGCATGCGCGGCCCGTAGATGTTGACCACGGCGCCGAGGAAGTCTTCCAGCTTCAGCGGGTCGAAGGCGCGGTCGGAGCGGAAGACGAAGCTCTTGACGTCGTCGTCGTGGGCGTGGTGGTGCGGATGGTCGCAGTGCTCGCCATGCTCGTGGTCATGGTCATGGTCATGGTCATGGTCGTGATCGTGGTGGTGGTGCTCGTGCCCGTGCTCGTCCTCCTTGAGGAAGTCCGGGTCGATGTCCAGCTTGGCGTTGAGGTTGAAGCCGCGCAGGTCGAACACCTCCGCGATCGGCACCTCGCCGAAGTGCACGGCGCGCTGGGGCGCGCGCGGGTTCATGTGCTTCAGGCGGTGCGCCAGGGCATCCACCTCGTCCTTGGCCACCAGGTCGGTCTTGCTGATGAAGATCTGGTCGGCGAAGCCCACCTGCCGGCGGGCCTCCTGGCGCTCGTCGAGCTGCTGGTCCGCGTGCTTGGCGTCCACCAGCGTGAGGATGGAGTCCAGCAGGTAACTTTCGGCAATCTCGTCGTCCATGAAGAACGTCTGCGCCACCGGGCCGGGGTCGGCCAGGCCGGTGGTCTCGATCACCACGCGGTCGAAGTCCAGCAGGCCCTTGCGCTTCTTGGCCGCGAGCAACTGCAGCGCCGAGCGCAGGTCCTCGCGGATGGTGCAGCAGATGCAGCCGTTGCTCATCTGCACGATCTGCTCCTGGGTGTCGCTCACCAGGATGTCGTTGTCGATGTTCTCCTCGCCGAACTCGTTCTCGATCACGGCGATCTTCTGCCCGTGCGCTTCCTCGAGCACGCGCTTGAGCAGGGTGGTCTTGCCGGAACCGAGAAAGCCGGTGAGGATGGTGGCGGGGATGAGGCTCATGCGGATAACTCCTGGGGAATCACTGAGAAATTCGCCAAGGCGAATTTCTCAGTGGCTTGATCAGTGTGAAGGGGCCCGGCAAAGCCGGATCCCCTCCACAGGAGGGACCGACTGCTCGATGCTCCGTTCGGTCCGGTGCCGCTGCGCGGGGACGCCCGCGGCCGTTACCGTCGGACTGCGCGGAATAACATGCAGCGCGGTCCCACTTGTGAAGAGGATCCGGCTTTGCCGGTCCTCTTCACACTGACTGGAAAACCCTGGAAAGGCGCCTTTGGCGCCTTTCCAGGGTTACGGGAGTGTAGTGAGGCCCGCGTCCTTGCGCAGGACCACCAAGCCTTTCAGGTACTCGCCTTCCGGGAATGCGAGGGTCATCGGGTGGTCCGGCGCGGCGCCCAGGCGCTCGGCGATGTAGCCGTCCACGCCGGCATCGGCGCCGGCGGAGGCCACGATCTTGTGGAACAGGTCGGCGGAAATCCCGCCCGAGCACGAATAGGTGAAGAGCAGGCCACCGGGCGCGAGCAACTTCAGCGCCAGCCGGTTGATGTCCTTGTAGGCGCGCGCGGCCCGCTCCGCGTGCGCGACGGTGGGCGCGAGCTTGGGCGGATCCAGCACGATCGCATCGAAGGTGCGCCCGGCTTCGCCGAAGCGCCGCAGCATCGCATTGACGTCGGCGTCCAGGAACTCGCAGGCGGCGGCATCGAAGCCGTTCAGGGCCACGTTGGCGCGGGCGCGCTCCAGCGCCGGCCCCGAGGAATCGATGGACGTCACTTCCGCCGCGCCGCCGGCCAGCGCGGCCACCGTGAAGCCCCCCGTGTAGCAATAGCAGTTCAGGACGCGGCGCGCGCCCAGGCGCCGCACCCAGTCGGCGAAACGCGCGCGGCTCTCGCGCTGGTCCAGGTAGAAGCCGGTCTTGTGCCCCGTCGCCACGTCGAGCGCGAAGCGCCATCCGTGTTCGGCGATGGTGACCTCCGTGGCCCCGTCCCCGCGCAGCCAGCCCGTGGCCTCCGGCAGGCCCTCCAGGCCCCGCGCATTGGCATCCGAGCGCTCGTAGAGGCGCTCCAGGCCGGTGGCCTCCAGCAAGGCATCGGCGAGCACCTTCTTCCAGCGCTCGGCCCCCGTGGAGAGGAATTGCGCCACGAGGGTATTCCCGTAGCGGTCGGCCACGAAACCGGGCAGGCCGTCGGACTCGCCGTGGACCAGCCGCACGCCTTCGCTGGGCACCTGCAAACGCGCGCGCAGGGCCACGGCCGCCCGGACGCGACGCTGGAAGAAGGCGGCGTCGATGCGCTCGCCCTCCTCGAAGCTCCAGGCCCGCGCGCGGATGCGCGACTGCGGGCTGAACGCGGCCCAGGCCAGGAAGCGGCCATCGTGGCCTTCCACCCGCACGGTCTCGCCCGCATCCGCACCACCCTTGTGCACCGCGGAATCGAAGATCCACGGGTGCCGGCGCAACAGGGAGCGCTCGCGGCCCTCACGCAAACGGATCACTTTCATGGCCCCTATTGTCGGCGGTCCCGTTAAGCGTAAGAATTCGCAACAGGACATCGTCGTAAGGAGAAGCCCCCATGGGGTGGTTTGCCCGGGGCCGCTGGATCGCGGCAGCGCTGCTGTCCCTGGCGTGCCTGCTCGCCGGGGGAACGGCGTTCGGCCGGACGGTCCTGGACTTCGACGAGAACCGCCAGCGCGTGATGCTGCACAGCGCGGGCGATGCGTGGGTGGACGACACCGGCAGGATGCCCGTGGAGGAAGTGGCAGGCAACCCCGGGATCCGCTGGCACCCCACCGCCGACGACAACATCTACCGGCTCGACAGGGGACAAGCGCTCTGGGTGCGTTTTACCGCCCCGGCTACGCCGAATACCGAACGCTGGTACCTGGAAATTCCCTACCCCGGCGTGGACCGCGTCACCCTGTTCGTGCAGGGTTCCGACGGCCGCTGGACCAGCAGTTCGGCCGGCGACCAGGTGGCCCTGTCCGACTGGCCCTTCCCGCACCGCCACCCGATCCTCCCGCTGGTGGTGTCGCCGCAGAACCCGCGCGTGCACTACCTGCGGATCCAGAACGGCACCATCTTCGGCGCGCCGCTGCAGTTCGTGAACGACGGCTACCTGGCGCGCCACGAGCAGGGCGTGTCGCTGGCGCTGGGCATCTACTTCGGCCTGGTGGTGCTGACGGTGATGCTGTCGGCCGCCGGCGCGATCACCCTCAAGGACCAGGGCTACTCGCTCTACGCCTTCTCCTGCATCTTCGTGGCGCTGACGCAGGCGACGATGACGGGCCTGGCGGGCCTGCACCTCTGGGGCGACTGGCCCTGGTTCAACAACGTCGCGCCGCAGATCGTGCCGCTGTTCGGCGTGGCCTCGCTGCAGCTGTTCTTCGCGGAGCTCGTCTCGCTGCGCGAACGCTCGCGCCGGCTGTACCGCGGCATGCTGCTGGCGGCGGCGATGTCGGTGCCGCTCGCGCTGTACATCATGATCACGCCGGACGTGATGCAGCGCCTGCTGATCATCGTCTCGTACATCCTCGCCTTCACGGTGGTGGGCCTGAGCATCGTGGTCTGGGCCGCGTCGCGCGGCGACCGCTACGCGCCCTGGCTGCTGCTGGGATCCTCGCCGGTCGCCATCGGCGCCCTCTTCCCGATGGCACGCGCCGCGGGCCTGATCCCCATCAGCTTCTGGACCACCCACGGCATGCAGGTGGCGATCGCGCTGGAGCTGCCCATCCTGCTGATCGTGCTGGTGATCCGCAGCCAGCACCGCCGCGAGCACCAGCGCCGGATCCAGGGGCTGGACCGCATCGACCCGGCCACGGGCCTGATCAACGCGGCGGTCTTCCACGAGCGCCTCGTGCGCCTGATCGCGCGCTCGCAGCGCCTGAAGTTCCGCAGCGCGATGCTGCTGGTGGACATCGGCAACATCGAGCAGATCCGCCGCCAGTTCGACTCGGATTCCGCGCGCGAACTCACGCTGCGCGTCGCCGGCCGCCTGCTCTCGGTGGCGCGCGAGATCGACACGGTGGCGCGCCTGTCGGAGCACCGCTTCGGCATCCTGCTCGAGGGGCCGCTGCATGCCGACGAAGTGGCCGAAGCCGGCCCGCGCATCGTCGCGCGCTGCCTCATGCCCTTCAAGGGCCGCCCGCTCGAGTGGTCGGCGCACGTGCGCGTGGCGCAGGCGCTGATCCCCATGGACGGAACGGACCCGTCGCAGCTGATCGGCCGGCTGGAGATGCTGCTGGCCAGCGCGCCGCCGGACAGCCGGCGGGCCGTGTTCATGCTGTCGAAGGCGAGCATGCCGGCGGCGTTGACGCCTTGAGCTTCGGTGGGCAGCGAGCGGCCCCCCCAACCGAGATT
>JAEZEB010000125.1 GCA_023438115.1 Pseudomonadota bacterium
CTGTTCGGCGCCGCGCTGGTGCTGCTCGCGCTGCAGATCCTGGCGCTGGCCGCGCAACCCGGCGGCGCGACGCCGCTGGGCGAGGCGGTGACCGAAGGACTGCATCAGGATGCGCTGCTGGCCGTCACCGCCGGTGCGCTGCTGGCGCTTGGCCTGCGCTCGGTCTTTCCGGCGGTGCTGCTGGTGGCCGCGACCGGCGCTGCATGGCTCACGCCGCAATCCGCGCTGGCGGTGCTGCTGGGCATCCAGGTCGGCGGCGCGATCCTCGGCTGGACCGGCAGCGGCGGCGAACCCTTCGGCCACCGTCTCGGCGCAGGCCACCTGCTTGCCACGGTGCTGGCCGCGCTCGCCTGCGTGCTGCTGCTTGCGGACCTGGCGCAGCTGGTCACCGGCCTCGCCGGGGAGGACCTCGTGGTGCTGCACGCCGGCTTCCAGGCCCTGGTGGCGGCGGCCTTCCTCAACCTCGCGGGCCCCCTGGCGCGCGGCATGGAGCGCTGGGTGCCGGGAGCGCGCGACGAAGCAGGCGCGCCCGGCATGCCGCGCCTGCTGCAGGCGCGCGACCTGCAGGTGCCTTCGCTCGCCCTCGCGGGGGCGGTGCGCGAGACCATGCGCGTGGCGGACCTCGTCGACCGCATGCTGCGCATGGTGAAGGACGTGTTCGTGGCCGGCGACCTGGTCGCCGTGCAGGCCGTGCGCGATGCGGAGGAACGCGTCGACCGGCTGTACCAGTCGCTCACCGAATACCTCTCGCAGGTGCCGCGCAAGCCGATGAACGCCGACGAACTCCTGCGCTGGGAGGAGCTGATGGCCTTCCTGGTCGCCGCGGAGCAGGTGGCGGACCGCATCGAACGGATGCTGCTCGACCTGGAGACGAAGAAGATCGCCGCGCACCTCGCCTATCCGCCGCAGGCCGAAGCCGAGATCCTCGCGCTGCACGACAAGGTGGCGCAGAACCTGCGGCTCGCCGCCGGCGTGTGCCTGGAGCGCGGCGTGGCCGCGGCCTCCGACCTCGCGGCGGCCAAGGCAACGTTCCGCGATATGGAACGATCCTCGCGCGCCGCGCACGTCGCGCGCCTGGTTGCCGGCGACCGAGCCAGCGTGGAGATCAGCCCGCTGCACCTGGACCTGGTCGCGGACCTCGCGGACATGAACGACCAGGTGTGCGCCTTCGCGCGCTTCTTCCTCGAGCTGCGCGCGGCGGGCACGCACCGCACGCGCCGCGTGCAGGCGGCGGCTTCCGCGCGCGCCGGCGAAAGCCTCGGCGAGGCCCTGCCATGAGCGCGCGCCAAGCCCCTTCGCTGGACCCGTGCCGCCGCGTTGCCTATACTCGGGCTCATGGCTTTCCTCTCGGGTTCGATCCGGCATCTCGCCGCGACTTCCATGCTGCGCATGGAAGCGATCGCTCCCGCGCGCGTGGAACATCCCGCGTCGACACCGATGCTTCTTGCGACCCCGCTTTCCTGAGCCCGGCGGTCGCCTCACCTCCTTCCCCTTCTTTCGCGCACACCTCTGACCGTCGGGCCCCGGGCTCGTGCGGCTGTGGATCGTCCCTTCGCGGACGCATCCCCTTGAACTCTGGAGTGCTCACGATGAAAGCCATCCTTCGCGGCCAGGCGCCGCAGGAGAAGTCCTGATGGAAGGACTGCACCTCACGGCGGACCTGCACGACTGCACGTGCCACCAGGCGCTGCTGACCGACGAGAAGCAGCTGGCGGAGCTGTGCACGTCGGCGGTGGCGAAGGCCGGCCTGACGACCGTCGCCGATCGCTGGCATGCCTTCCCCAGCTGGCAGGGCCAGCCGGGAGGCGTCACGGGCACGGTGCTGCTGGCCGAATCGCATCTCGCGATCCACACCTGGCCCGAGCGCGGCGCCGTCACGCTCGACGTGTACGTGTGCAACTTCACCGAGGACAACAGCGGCAAGGCCCGGACCCTCATCGACGCGCTGCAGCAGGCTTTCCAGCCGCGCGGCGCGCACCGCCAGCAGCTGTATCGCGGCGGCGATGCGATCTCGCCGACCGGCAGCGACTACCTGCTGGAATCCATCAACGCGCACAGCGTCTACGGCTTCCGCTTCGACCGCAAGCTGCTGTCGCTGCGCACGCCCTTCCAGCAGCTGGAGCTGCTGGAGTCGAGCCAGCTCGGTCGCACGCTGCGCCTGGACGGCCGCTACATGACCTCCGAGGCCGACGAGTTCTTCTACCACGAGGCCCTGGTGCATCCGGCGGCGATGGTGCACCCGTTTCCCGAGCGCGCGCTGATCCTGGGCGGCGGCGACGGCGGCGCGGCGGAGGAGCTGCTCAAGCACCCGTCGATGCAGCGCGTGACGCTGGTCGACATCGATCCCGACGTGGTCGACGTCGCGCGGCGCGAGCTCGCTGGCATCCACCGCGGCGCGCTCGACGACCCGCGCGTGAAGGTGGTGTGCGAGGACGGCACGGCCTTCGTGCGCGAGACGGAGGAACTCTACGACCTGATCCTGCTGGACCTCACGGATCCCGAAACGCCGGCGGGGCCGATGTACACGCAGGAGTTCATGGCCAACCTCAAGCGCGTGCTCGCGCCCGGCGGCGCCGTGGTGCAGCACCTGGGCGCGCCGTTCTACGAGCCGGAGCAGGTGCGCGCCTTCATCGCCGCGCTGCGCCGCACCTTCCGCGTCGTCGCGCCCTACGGCCTGCACGTCCCCCTGTACGGCGCGTACTGGGGCATGGCCGTGGCGTCCGACGACCTGGACCCGCTGTCGCTGACCTACGAGGAGCTTGCCTCGCGCCTGCGGCGCCGCGGCGTGGGCGACCTGCGCTACTACAACGCGCAGGTGCACGACGCGCTCTTCGCCCTGCCCAACTTCTACCGGGATCTCGCCGGTGGATCCCCTTCCGCCACAGAGGAGTGACATGGAAACCGCCCTTCCCTTCGAGCGCACGCTGACGCAGACGGACCACGCCCGCCTGACGCGCCTGCTCGCGAGACCGGGCCAGACACTGCCCGCCGCCGAGGCGATGCAGGACATGCTGGACAACAGCGAGGTCGTTCCCTCGCCCGCGGTCCCGCCGACCGTCGTGACGATGTACACGCAGGTGCTGCTGCAGGACGAGCAGGACGGCACGCAGTACAGGATCACGCCTTGCTATCCGCCCGATGCGGATGCGGCCAAGGGACAGGTGTCGGTGCTGTCGCCCATAGGCGCGGCGGTGCTGGGCCTGCACGTGAACGAAGTCGCGCGCTGGCGCGGGCCCACGGGCGAGGAACGCAGCGCGCGCATCCTGTCCATCCTGTTCCAGCCGGAGGCGGCGGGGGACTACCTGCGG
>JAEZEB010000148.1 GCA_023438115.1 Pseudomonadota bacterium
GTGCAGCGCGACCTGCGCGTTCAGGTCGTCCCCCAGCGCCGGCATGGCCGACACGTTGGCCTGGAAGTCGGCGGAACGGGGATTGAGCTGGGTCTCCAATACCGGCATGTCTTGGGTCTTTCTCTTCCTCCCTCCCCCTCTGGGGGAGGGCCGGGGTGGGGGCATGGGGCGCAGGGCGCAAGGCGCTCGCGGTCCACGATAGCGCGATCCCCGCGAGCTTAGGCAAAGCCCTGTATCCTCGTCGGTCCGGCAAGTCACATATCCTGCCAAGCCTTGCTGCAGCCGCCATGCCCGCCGCCCGTTCCGTCCGCGCCCCCGCCACCGTCACGCCCATGGCCTTCGCCCGGGCGATCGTGGCGGCCTACCGGCGCCAGGACCGGAGCCCGGATGGTGCCTTGCGCCTGGCACAGATCACGCCAGCGCAGCTGCACAAACCGGACGCCCGCATGACGGCGCGCCAGATGGAACTGCTCTCCGCCGCCGCCATGCAGGAACTGGACGACGAAGGCCTGTCCGCATTCAGCCGCCGGCTGCCCTGGGGCAGCTACGGCATGCTCGCCCGCGCGTCGCTGACCGCGCCCCACCTCGGCGTGGCGCTCAAGCGCTGGTGCCGCCACCACGGCCTGCTCACCGACGACATCCGGCTGGTCCCCGCGACCGCGGGAACGGTGGCGAGCATCACGCTCGAAGAGCTGAACCCGCTGCCGCCGGATCTGCGCGAGCTGAGCCTGGCCTTCATCCTGCGCAACGTGCATGGCCTGGCCTGCTGGTACGTGGATTCGCGCATCCCCCTGCTGGGCGCGAGCTTCCCCTTCCCGGCGCCGCCGCACGCGGACGCCTACGCGCACATGTTCCCCGGCGCTTTGCAATTCGGCGCGCCGCGCGCGGCGATCCGCTTCGACGCGCAGTACCTGCGCCTGCCGCTGCGGCGCGACGAGAAGGCCTTGGCGCAGATGCTGCAGCGCGCACTGTCGATCACCGTGCTGCCCTACCGGCGCGACCGCCTGCTGGTGCCGCAGGTGCGTCAGGCGCTGGCCGCGCATCCGGAGCACGCGCACAGCGCCGAGGCGCTGGCGGCGCTGCTGCACGTATCGGCGCGCACCCTGCACCGCCAGCTGAAGGAGGAAGGCGCGAGCCTGCAGCAGCTGAAGGACGAGGTGCGGCTGGAGCGCGCCAAGGACCTGCTGTGGCGCACCGAACGGCCGATCAAGCAGGTGGCCGCGGCCGTCGGCTTCCGCAACGAGAAGAGCTTCGCGCGCGCCTTCCGGCAATGGGTGGGGACGACGCCGGCGGCCTTCCGCCAGCAAGGCTGAGGCTCAGCTCCGCGCGGCGCCTTCCACCACCAGCATCGCCGCCGCGAGATCCTCCAGCGCATTGCCCACGGACTTGAACACCGTGCGTTCACCGGCCGAGCCACGCCCGCGCGCCTCGCAGCGCGAGAGCGTGGCGAGCGTGCCCTGCACGTCCTGCGGCCCGAACACGCCGCGCGCCATGGGGCCCAGCAGTTCGCCGCTCTTCTTCAGGCCTTCCACCGTGTCGAGGTAGAGCGAGGCGCCGGCGAAACAGGCATCGTCGGCCTCGCGCATCGCGGGCGTGAAACTGCCGATCAGGTCCAGGTGGGATCCGGGACGCAGCCAGGCGCCGTGCACCACCGGCTCGGTGGCAAGCGTCGCGCAGCTCACGATGTCGGCCTCGCCGCAGGCGGATGCGAGATCCGTGACCGCGTGCGCCGGCAAACCTTCGCTGCGCCACTGCGCGGCCAGCGCCTCGGCCTTCGCCGGATCGCGCGCCCACACGCTCACCTGCGCGAGCGGCCGCACGGCGCGGTACGCGTGCGGCAGCAATCGCGCGATCTGTCCGGCACCCACCACCAGCAGGTGGCGCGCGTCCTCGCGCGCCAGCCAGCCGGCGGCCAGCGCAGATGCCGCCGCGGTGCGCCTGTGCGTGATCACGTCGCCGTCGATCACCGCGCGTGGAACGCCGGTGGCCCCGTCGAACAAGGTGTAGCTCGCATGCAGGCCGGGCAGGTTCCTGCGCCCATTGCCCGGCGCGATGTTGATGGTCTTGATGCCGTACCAGCGCCCCGGGATCCAGGCCGGCATCACGAGCGAAGTGAAAGGTTCGCCGCCGGGCACCGGCACCTCGTGCACGTGGCGCGGCGGCACCTCGCAGCCGGCGGCGAACAGTGCGCGCAGGGCGGGGACCAGGCGGTCGAAAGGCAGGGCGGCGGCGGTGGCGGCGGCGTCGTAGATCTTCATGGCTGTGCAGGGCGATGGTATCCGTGGGCCTTGTGATTGCGGGCTCGACCCGCAATCCAGACGGCCGTGGGCTCACCGGCGCCGCATGGATCCCGGCTCGAGGCCGGCATGACAAAGCCGTGGGCGGCTCAGGCCGGGGGACAAGCCCGTGCGAGCACCCCACGGCCGCGCAACTCGTTGCTAGACTGCCCCGGCTACCCGAAGTCCACCCGCCCCCTTCCCGGCCAGGAGGCTTTCCATGGAGACGGTTTTCGGGCTCGATGCGGTGATGCTGTCGCGCATCCAGTTCGCCTTCACGATCGCGTTCCACATCGTCTTCCCGGCGTTCACGATCGGGCTGTCGGCCTTCATCGCCACGCTGGAGATCGTGTGGCTGCGCACCGGGCGCGACCACTTCCACGTGCTCGCGCGCTTCTGGACCAAGATCTTCGCGGTGTCCTTCGCCATGGGCGTGGTGTCGGGCATCGTCATGGAATACCAGATCGGCACGAACTGGAGCAAGTTCGGCGAGGTGTTCGGCAACACGCTGGGCCCGCTGTTCGCCTACGAGGTGCTCACCGCATTCTTCCTCGAGGCCAGCTTCCTCGGCGTGATGCTGTTCGGCTGGAACCGCTTCCCGCCCTGGGTGCACACGACGGCCAGCGTGCTCGTGGCGCTGGGCACCGCGCTCTCGGGCTTCTGGATCCTTGCCAGCAACAGCTGGATGCAGACACCGTCCGGACACCTGATGCAGGACGGCGTGGCCCTGCCGGTGGACTGGTTCCAGATCATCTTCAACCCCAGCTTCCCCTACCGCTTCGCGCACATGATGATCGCCACCTACCTCACCACCTCGCTGGTGGTGGTGGCGACGGCGGCGCGCTACCTGCGCGAGGGACGCTTCCGCACCGAGGCGATGACCATGCTGCGCATGGGCCTGGGCATGCTGGCGCTGATGGCGCCGCTGCAGGCGGTGATCGGCGACCTGCACGGCCTGAACACGCTGGAATACCAGCCGGTGAAGGTGGCCGCGATGGAAGGGCACTGGGAAGGCTCGGAGCCGGTGCCGCTGGTGCTGTTCGCCTGGCCCGACGAGAAGAACGAGCGCAACGTCGCGGAGATTTCCATCCCCCGGGTCAGCAGCCTGATCCTCACCCACGACCTCGACGGCCGCATCCAGGGCCTGAAGGACTTCCCGCCGGAAGACCGCCCGCCGGTGGTTCCCGTCTTCTTCGCCTTCCGCGTGATGGTCGGCATCGGCCTGCTGATGATCGCGACGGGCTGGTACGGCAGCTGGCTGCTGTGGCGCGGCCGGCTGGAGCACAAGCGGTGGTTCCTCGCGATGCTGCAGCACGCCTGGCCCGTGGGCTTCATCGCGCTGCTCTCGGGCTGGCTGGTCACCGAGATCGGCCGCCAGCCCTGGATCGTCTACGGGATCATGCGTACGGCCCAGGCAGCGTCGCCGGTCGGCGCGCACCAGGTGGCGTTGTCGCTCGCGCTGTTCCTCGTCGTGTACTGCGTGGTGTTCTCCATCGGCATCTGGTACATCCACCGCATGGTGGTGCGCGGTCCGCAGCCGACGCTGCCCGGTCCCGAGACGCTGCCCAACCGGCCGCTCGCCGGCGGCCAGCCGGATGGAAAGGAGTCGGTGCCGACATGAAGGCCGCGAAGCGGACAATCCTGGGGAGGTTGGCCGATGAACCCGGGACTTGATTTCCTGCCGGTGCTCCTCGCGCTCGTGCTCGGCACGGGTGTCGTGCTGTACGTCGTCATGGACGGCCACACGCTGGGCATCGGCATGCTTTTTCCCTTCTACCCCGACGAGCACGACCGCGACCTGGTGATGAACTCGGTGGCGCCCTTCTGGGACGGCAACGAGACCTGGCTGGTCCTGGGCGGCGTGACGTTGTGGGCAGGCTTTCCGCTCGCCTTCGCCGTGATCCTGCCGGCGCTCTACATCCCGGTGCTGGTGCTGCTGCTCGCGCTGATCTTCCGCGGCGTGGCCTTCGAGTTCCGCTGGGTCGCCAAGCCGCGCCACCGGCTCTGGGACCTGTCATTCACCGTCGGCTCCTTCCTCGCCGCATTCGCGCAAGGGCTGGTCGTGGGCGGGATGCTGGAGGAGATCCCGGTGCGCGATGGCCAGTTCGCCGGCACGGCGTTCTGGTGGCTCACGCCCTTCAGCATCATGTGCGGCCTGGCCGTCACGGTGGGCTATGCGCTGCTTGGCGCGACCTGGCTGATGCTCAAGACCGGCGGCAGCGTGGAGGAACGCGCGCGCCGCCTGGGCGTGCCGCTGCTGCTGGCGCTGCTGGCCTTCATCGCCGTGGTGAGCATCTGGACGCCCCTGCAGTTCCCGCGCATCGCGGAGCGCTGGTTCAAGCTGCCCAACCTGCTGGTGCTCGCGCCCATTCCGCTGGCCACGGCGGCATTCGCCTGGCTGTGCTGGTGGGGCATGCGCGCGGGGCGCACGGTGCTGCCCTTCGTCTCCGGCACGGCGATCTTCCTGCTGGCAATGCTGGGCCTCGCCGTCTCCAACCTGCCCTACATCGTGCCGCCGACGCTGACGATCTGGGACGCGGCCTCGCATCCGTCGACGCAGATCTTCTACCTGGTGGGCGCGGCCATCCTGATCCCGATGATCCTCGCGTACATGGCCGTGGTGTTCTGGCTGTTCCGCGGCAAGCTCAAGGCCGGCGAGGGCTACCACTGAGGCCGCGCCGGATCGGAGCCTACTTCGCGGTGACCGATTCCGGCCGCTGCTGCGGCTCGCCTTCGCCCGGCTCGATCGGCAGCTCGAAGATGCGGAACGGCGGCTGGTCGGGGCGGCTGCGCTGCAGGAGCGGCTTGGCCACGTTGTAGACGGGCACGCCGTTCATGGTCTTGCCTTCGAGCGAACCGCGATGCGCATGGCCGTGGAACACCGCGTCCACGGGATAGCGCAGCAACGGGTCCTCCAGGCGGCTGCTGCCCAGGAAGGGGAAGATCTCCGGCGGCTCGCCGCCCAGCGTGCCGGCGATGGGCGCGTAGTGCAGCAGCGCGATGCGGCGCGGCGTGCGCAGCTTGGCCAGCGCGGCCTCCAGCTTCATCGCTTCGTGCAGCGCCTCCTGCACGAACATCTTGATCGCCGGCTCGCCCCAGGCGCCCAGCGAGCCGCGCCCGAAGCCGCCCGCGAAGCCCTTGGCCCCGGCAATGCCGATGCCGTGGATCTCGCAGGCTTCGCCATCGAGCACGCGCGCGCCCGCCTTGGTGAGGATCTCCGTCACGAGCTCGGGCGTGCCCGACTCGTAGTCGTGGTTGCCGAGCACCGCGACGACGGGGATCTTCACGCCGCCGAGCTCGTCGGCGAGCACATGGGCTTCCTCCGCCGTGCCGTAGTCGGTGAGGTCGCCGCACAGCAGCAGGACGTCGGCCGCTTCGGCCGCCTGCGCGAAGAAGGCGCGGAGGGTGCCGGCGGATTCCTTGGTGACGTGGATGTCGCCGACGGCGGCGAAGCGGACGCTGCTGGCTGGCTTGGTCATGGATGCCCGATGGATGAGACAGGCCATGCTGCCGCACGCGGCGGCCCCGCTCCGTCCCGATCCGTCATCGCTCCTTGTAGGTCCAAGCTGACGGTGCGTGAGGCTGCTCCGCCGTAGGTTTCAGGCTTCCCGCCTCGCCCCGCAGCACAGCCCCGACCTTAATTTCCGATGCATGGCCCACATCCCGCTCGCACCATCGCTCGAAGACGAGGTCCTGCCCGAAACCGCGGCCTTCTACCGCCGCGCCCTGCAGGCCCTCGTCGACGCCGGCATTCCCTTCCTTGTGGGCGGTGCGTTCGCGCATGCCTGCTACACAGGCATCCGGCGGTCCACCAAGGACCTCGACCTGTTCATCCGCCGCGATGACTTCGCGCGCATCGCGCAGCTGATGGAGGCGTCGGGCTGGCGCAGCGAGCTCACGTATCCGCACTGGCTGGCGAAGGTGTATGCGGGCGAGGATTTCATCGACCTGATCTTCAACTCCGGCAACGGGCTCACGCCGGTGGGCGACCACTGGTTCCGCCACAACCCCGAAGCCGACATCCTGGGCGTGCCGGTGCGCGTAGCCAACCTCGAGGACGGCCTGGTGTCCAAGGCCTTCATCATGGAGCGGGAGCGCTACGATGGCGCCGACGTCGCCCACCTGATCCAGGCCAACGCGGAGCGCATGGACTGGCAGGGCCTGCTGGATCGCTTCGGCAACCACTGGCGCGTGCTGCTGGCGCACCTCTCGCTGTTCGGCTTCATCTACCCCGGCGAGAGGCACCGCGTGCCCGCGTGGGTCATGGACCGCCTCTGCGAGCGCCTGGCCGAGGAGAACCGCCGCCCGCCGGCGCACGACCCGCATATCTGCGCGGGCACGCTGCTCTCGCGCGAGCAGTACCTGCACGACGTCGAACGCCTGGGCTACGTGGACGGCCGCCTCACGCCGGCCAGCACCATGACGCCCGAGGACGTGGCCACCTGGACGGAAGCGATCCCGGCGCGGCAGGAAGCGGCCGCGGAGCCGGAAGAAGAGGCCCCGCGCCCGGCCCTGGCACTTTCTTCGGACATCCGTCCCGGCCGCCTCGAGTGCTGAGCACAGGCGCTGGGAACACCTGCGCGCGTGCGGCCTCCAACGGGGATTGGCAACCAACCCCAGGAGGTGACATGGACCTTCGCCTGCGTCTGCTCGAATCCTTCATGGCCACCGGCTCGGACGGCGCCAGCTACAAGGTGTGCGCGTACGAGCGGCTCGTGCCCGACGTTTCCCTGCCCGACCAGGAGCTCTGGGAGTCCACCGGACAGGCCGAATACCGCCTCGCCGACGGCCGTCCCGTCGAGGTCCACAACGACGGCAGCATGCGCGTCGCCGGCACCGCGATCGAACTGACCGAGGCGCGTCAGACGAGCAGCGCCACGATGTAGATCCCGATCATCATGAAGGCCAGCACGAACTTGGCGAGCATGCCCGCGAGCAGGCCGATCCAGGTGGCGATGCCGACCTTCAGCGCCTGCCCGTGATGGCGGCGGGCGATGAACTCGCCCGCGAACGCGCCCACGAGCGGCATGAACAGCACGCCGACCAGCCCCATGAAGATGCCGGCGACGGTGCCGATCGCCGCGCCGAGGATGGCCTGCCGGCTCGCGCCCGCGCGCTTGGCGCCCAGCGCCGCCGCAACGTAGTCCATCAGCCAGGCCAGCACCGCGAGCACGGCCACCGCCGAGACCGCGAACCAGCCGACCTCGCGGAAGTCCTCGATCCACGCACCGAGCAGGATGCCGGCGAACACGAGCACGGTGCCCGGCAGGACCGGCAGCACGATGCCGGCGAGGCCGACGAGGATCAGGACGGTGCTCAGCACCCACAGCAAGGTCGTCATGTCAGGAAGGGCCTGTGCATCAGCACCTGGTGCAGCGGCTGGCGCGTGAACCCGAGCTGCTGCAGTGCGCGGCCGCCGAGATCGTCGCGCTGCAGTTGCGGCATCTGGATCGCATGGTCGGGAAAGGAGAGCAGCAGGTGCCGCAGCAGGCGCCGCGCGCCTTCCTGCCGCGGCGTCTCGTCCACCAGGCTGTGGAGCGTGAGTTGCCGCGGCCCGCCATCGCCGGCGACGACGATCGCTTCCCCGCACGACCAGGCTTGCAGCGCGACGGGCTGCGCCTGCAGCGAAGTCGGCGTGACTTGCAATGGCAGATCGCTCCGGCGGCGGCTGACGGCGTCGATGTGCTCGTACGCCTGCGGCAGCGGCAAGGGCCGCACGCCTTCATCCGCCTCGCCTTCGCGCGGCGTTCCCGCATCGATGCGCCATCCGTGCAACTCGCAGACCTCGCGGAAACCCCGGCCACGGTACAGCCGCAGGGCCCGTTCGTTCTGCGCGAAGCATTCCAGCTCCACGCGGCTGCGGCCCGCCTCGCGCGCACGCTCGATGAAATCATCCAGCAACACGCGCGCCGCGCCGCTGCCGCGCGACGCCGGCAGCGCGCCCATGGTGCCCAGCCGCCAGCTGGAGACATCGGTGCGCGGAGCAGTCAGCGCGAAGGCTTGCATCTCGCCGCCGGCCAGCGCCGCGCGGCTGAGGGACAGCTCCACACCCTGGCGCCCCAGGAACTGCGGCCACTGTTGCAGCGCCAGCTTGAAGGGGCCGACCAGGTAGTCGGCGAACGCGGCGGTGAACGCCGCGTGCAGCGCCGCGGGCGGCAGCGTGTCGGCGGGGACCAGGCGGAAGTCGGTCATGGGCCGGGAGTATGGCCCTTGCCGGCTCCTAGCCCGCCATCTTTCCGGCGATGTCCTCGGCGTGCTGCAGGTGCGAACGCAGCACCGGCATCGTCTTGGCGATGTACGCCTGCAGGTCGCGGTCGGTCACGGTGCGGCGGCCTTCCTCGAAGGCGGCGATGGCGGCGCGGTGGTCCTGCACGCCGGTCGTGCGGATGTACTCGCGGTCGAACTCCGCGCCCGACAGGCCGGACAGCTTGTTCACCTTCTGCTGCAGCTCGGGCGGCAGCGCCGGCCCGATGCGCTGGCCCTTGGCCGTGACGATCGCGACCAGCTCGTTGTTGTTCTGCGTATGGTGGTCCACCAGCATCTGCGCATAGGCGCGCACCTGCGGGTCGGCGGCGCGGCTGAGCGCCACGCGCGAGGCCTCGACTTCGTACATGCCCGAGCCGGCGGCGAGGGCGACGAAGCGCACGTCGGCGGGGGAGAGGCGCACCACGGCGGCCGGCGCCGTGGTCGTCGTCGTGGTGGTGGTCGTCGCCACCTGCGCTTGCGCGGGGCCCGCGCCCATGGTGGTCCGGTGGCTGGCACAGCCGGTGAGCAAGGCCGCGCCCAGCAGGCCGGCGGCGAGGGTGATGGCAGTGTTCATGTTGTCGCTCTCCTTGGATGCAGCGATGGTGACAAGACGAAGCCCCCCGCAACGTGTCGTACGGTTCGCAGCGCCGTGTAGGACCGCTCCAGCGCCGCGCAGCCGGGCCTTGCGCGGCGTCGCGGCGCTGGGCACACTGGACCGCATGAGCGAGGACGGACACTCCCACCCGCCGGGGCACGGCGAGCTCGACGAAACCGGGCTGCGCGTGCGCGCGCTGCAGACCCTGCTCACGGAAAAGGGCTACATCGATCCCGCGGCCCTGGACGCGATCGTCGACACCTACCAGACGCGCATCGGCCCGCGCAATGGCGCGCGCGTGGTGGCGAAGGCCTGGGCGGATCCGGCGTTCCGCCACTGGCTGCTGCGTGACGCCTCGGCCGCGATCGCCTCGCTGGGCTACATGGGACGCCAGGGCGAGCACATGGTGGCGGTGGAAAACACGGAGCGCGTGCACAACATGGTGGTGTGCACGCTGTGCAGCTGCTATCCCTGGCCCGTGCTGGGCCTGCCGCCCGTCTGGTACAAGAGCGCGCCCTATCGCTCGCGCGCAGTGCGCGACCCGCACGGCGTGCTCGCGGACTTCGGCGTCAAGCTGCGGCCCGGGCAGGAGGTCCGCGTGTGGGATTCGACGGCCGAAGTGCGCTACCTCGTCGTGCCGCAGCGGCCCGCCGGCACCGAAGGGATGGCCGAAGAAGAACTCGCCGCTCTCGTGACGCGCGATTCGATGATAGGCACCGGCCTGCCGCGTGCGCCCGGAGCTGCGTCGTGACCTACGTGAGCCATGCGGACCTCGGCGGACAGAGGGGGCACGGCTCCGTCGTCCCGGAGGACGAGGACGTGCGCTTCCACGCTGGCTGGGAGCGGGACGCGCTGGCCCTGGTGCTCGCGATGGGAGCCACCGGCAGCTGGAACATCGACATGAGCCGCGCGGCGCGCGAAACGCTGCCGCACTACCTGCAGCTGTCCTACTACCAGGTCTGGCTCGCGGCGCTCGAGAAGCTGATGCTGGAACGCGGCCAGGTCACGCCCGCGGAACTCGCCGCCGGCCACAGCCTCCAGGACCCCGTACCGGTGGCACGCGTGCTCCACGCGCAGGACGTCGCCGCCGCGCTCGCGAAAGGCTCGCCCACCGCGCGGCCCGATGCAACCGCGCCGCGCTTCCAGCCCGGCCAGCGGGTGCGCACGCGCGCCGGGGCCGTGCCGCACCACACGCGGCTGCCCGGCTACGCGCGCGGCAAGCGCGGCACGATCGAGCGCTGGCACGGCAGCCACGTGTTCGCCGACGCGCACGCGCAGGGACTCGGCGAGCAGCCGCAGCACCTCTACACCGTGGTGTTCGACGGCGCGGAACTCTGGGGCGCGGGTGCCGTGCCCGGCCTGCGCGTGTCGGTGGATGCCTGGGAGCCCTACCTGCTGGCGGACTGAAAATCGCAAGGCCCTACACTGCGCGCCAGAGGCCCATGTCCCCCAGCCAGCCGCCATCCACCCTCGCCGCCGCCCACCAGGTGCTCGCCGCCCTGGAGCAGTACCGCGGCCGCGTGCAGCGCCTGGTGTCGCACTTCCTCGACGCGGAGCTGTACCAGGCCACCAGCAGCGACCTCGATGCGGTGCGCACGGCATGCGCGGCCGTGCCGGCGCTCTCCGCTTCCTGGGTAGCCCTGCTGATCGCGCATGCCGAGTTCGTGCACGGCCTGTGGCAATCCACGCGCGCCGGAGATGCGCCCACCGAGGCGGACCGGCAGGCGCTGCTGGACCGGGTGCTCGAGACCAGCACGTCCCTGCAGCGGGCGTGCATGGCGCTGGTGGGCCACTGACTGGGCGAGCGCATGAGCGAACACGCGAAGATGGTGGCGGGCGAGCCCTATGACCCGCAGGACCCCGGGCTGGTCGCGGCGCGCGATCACGCACGGGCGCTGTGCCAGCGGATCAACACCCTGCCCGCGGACCAGCCGCAGGCGCTGCGTCCGCTGCTCGCGCAGCTGTTCGGCGCGGACACCGACGTGTACGTCACGCCGCCTTTCGCGTGCGACTACGGCACGCAAATGCGCCTGGGGCGCGGCGTCTACTTCAACTTCGGCTGCGTGGTGCTCGACGTGGCGCCGGTCACCATCGGCAACCACGTGCTGTTCGGACCCGGCGTGCACGTCTACACCGCGATGCATCCCATGGATGCCGCTCGGCGCCGCAGCGGCGCCGAGTGGGGCGAGGCGGTGACGATAGGCGACGACGTCTGGATCGGCGGCGGCGCCATCGTCTGCCCCGGCGTGACCATAGGCGCGCGCGCCGTGATCGGCGCCGGCAGCGTCGTCACGCGCGACATCCCGCCCGACGTGTTCGCCGCGGGCAATCCCTGCCGCGTGCTGCGGACGCTCGAACCTCAGGAGGCGCCATGACGAAGCTGCCCCACGTGCCCGGCCTGCCGCGCGATGCGGACGGGCCCGTGTTCTCCGCGCCCTGGCAGGCGCAGGCCTTCGCCATGACGCTGGCGCTGTACGAGCGCGGCCTGTTCACCTGGCCCGAGTGGGCGCAGGCGCTGGGACATCGCATCGCGCAAGCCCCTGCGGCGCCGGGCGAGGACGCCGGCGACGCCTACTATCGCCAGTGGCTGGCAGCGCTGGAGGACATGGTGGCGGCCAAGGACGCCTGTTCTGGCGCGGAGCTGCAGCGCTACCGCGCGGCGTGGGACCATGCCGCGGAGCGCACGCCGCACGGGGCGCCCATCGAGCTGCGGCCCGGCGACTTCCCGGACTGAGCGGCCCGTCATGCGAGGAGGCGTGCGCCGTGCCACCCGCGTCAGGCGACCGGCACGGTCCCGCCGTCGATCACGTATTCCGCCCCGGTGATCGCGGATGCGCGGCTCGAAACCAGGAAGGCGATGAGTTCCGCGACTTCCTCGGGCCGCGCGGGCCGTCCCAGGGGAATGCCACCGAGCGCCTGCATGACGCTCTCCCGGGCCGCCGCCTCGGTGAGCGCCTGGTCGCGCGCGAGGTCGGCGACGAACTTGCGGGCCGCGTCGGTGGCCACCCAGCCGGGCGATACACGGACCACGCGCACGCCTTGCCCGCTGACCTCCTTGGACAGGGACTTGCTGTAGGTGGAGAGCGCCGCCTTGGCCGCCGCGTAAGCCGTCGTCGACTCCGGCAGCGGAAGCTGGCGCTGGATGGAGGTGACATGCACCACCACGCCCGAGCCCTGGGCGAGCATCTCCGGGACGAGACGGCGGTCCAGGCGCACCGCGGCCATCAGGTTCAGATCCAGCGCCTCGCGCCAATCCTGTGCCGCGAGAGCGCGGAAGCCGCCTGCCGGTGCAGCCGACCCTCCGGCCACATGGACGAGCAGGTCGACCCCGCCCAGCTGCGCCAGGACGCTGGCGGCCGCGGTGTCGCAACCCTCCTCGCTGGCCAGGTCGGCCTGCACGAACAGGGTGCGCAGCTTCTCGTCCTCCGGCGGCGTCCTGCCAATGACGGCCACGAGGGCGCCGTCCACGGCCAGCTGCTGCGCGACCGCGCGCCCGATGCCCCGGGTTCCCCCGGTGACCACGGCACGTTTTCCCTCCAGGTGGATGGGTGGACGGATCTCGAGGGAAGTGATGCGGTCATCCGCCGCCTCGAAGACGTGCATCAGTTCGATGGGACTGCCGGGAAACTCGCCGGACACCTGCGTCAGCAGCTTCCACTGCTCGCCCCGGCGAGTCAGCCCGAGCGGCTGGAGACGGTACGGCACGGTCGCATCGGCATGGGCCTTCCAGCTGCGGATGGCGCCGCGACCCGGGTGGGTCCGGCCCTCGTCGCGGACCACCGCTTCCGGGGCGAAGCAATCGGCGAAGGCGTCCAGGTCGCGCGCCGCGTCCGCGGCAAGATAGCGCTGAAGGAAAGTGGGGAGCTGGGAGGGCATGGCACTGTCTGTGGGTGGGGACCTGGAATGCTCGCCCTACACTGCGCCCATGCCAAGAACGCACCAGGACGTCCGCAGCTTACCTGCGGGTAAGTCGTATACGCCCCTGACCGCAGCCATCGACGTCGAGATCGCGCTGGCACTGCTGGAAGGCCGCTGGAAGCTCGTCATCCTGTTCCAGCTGTTCGGCGGACAGGTGCGCCGCTTCTCGGAACTCGAGCGACTGGTCACCGGCATCTCGCAGAAGATGCTCGCGCAGCAACTGCGGCGGCTGGAGGCAGAAGGACTGGTGCTGCGCGAGGTTCACGCGGAGGTGCCGCCGCGGGTGGAGTACCGTCTCAGTGAATGGGGTGAGCGGCTCTGTCCCGCCCTCGAAGGCTTGCTGTCGTGGCTGCAGCAGCGGCCGGCGGACTGACCCCGAAGCCAGGCCGTGCGAGGCAGTCAGCCCGGACCCGACTCCCGGAAGGTGGATGGCGAGAGCGAAGCGCGGAGGAAGCCCATCGGACCCGCGTCGGCGCCTCCCTAGTCCCGCGGCCGGCCCCCCGACGGCCGCCCCAGCGGAATGGCCGGGTCGATGCGCCGCTTGTAGTGCGCGTAGTCGGCGGCCGGATCGCTCACCCCCGCGGCGCCCACGCTCTGCGGCAGCTCGGACTGGATGGCCACGTGCGAGACCGCTTCGCCAGCGCGCCGGCGGGCCCGCAGGTCCTCGGCGAACTTCAGCGCCGGCGCCAGCGCATCGGGGGCAAAGCTGCGCGCCTGCGGCTGCGCGTCCTGGAGCCAGAAGACGACGATCATCCCCGCATCATGCCGCGTACCGGCGAGCGCCACAGCGGGAGGAGCATGAACACCGGCAATCACGCGCATTGGAGCGATAGCAGGCCGCGGTACGCCCATGCCCCAGCGCGCAACGCGGACTTGGGCGTACCACCGTCCAGCTGGCCCTAGACTGTCCTCCCGGCCCCTGTGTCACGGCCGGTGCGCGCGGCATGGTCAGGCCGCGCATGGGAGACAGATGTCGGGTTGCGAATGTCAGGCCGTGCAGGCCACCGTCGCGGAGATCGGCGCATGGCTCGCCGCGTACGAAGCGCACGTGCGCGAACTGGTCTTCACCTGGCTCGACATGGAGCTTTACCGCACCGTCAGCGACGAGGTCGATGCCATCCGCGCCCTCTGCGCCGAGCGGCCCGAACTCTCCGTGCCCTGGGTGGCGATGCTGGTCTCGCACGCCGAGCTGGTGCATTGCCTCTGGCGCCGCGGCCAGCCCGGGCAGCGGCCGGACAGCGGCGAACTGCAGCAGCGGCTGCGGGAGCACCTGCAATGCATCGCGCGGCTGGCCGAGCGCAGCCGCGCGCCCGGTGCAGCCGACGCGGGCTGATCAGCCGCAGCGCACGCCCACGACCTTGCTGGACGCATCCACGTCCAGGTTGATCCGGCTCGCATTGAACTCGAGCGTCACGGCCTGGCCGGGACGGATCACGCGCGCGATGTGGGCGCCGGAGCGCCGGCGCGCGTCCTCCACCACCGACGCGGAGGCGACCTGGCCGATCACCACGCGGGCCGGATCGGCTTCGCAGCTCGCGCCCGCTGGCGGCGGCGGCGCGGCGCCCGTGTCGGCGGGCGGCGGGGTGGTGCCGCAGGCGGCCAGGGCGACGGCGGCGAGAAGTCCCAGGGAGTGGAAAAGGGAAGCGGTTCTCATGGAGCGCGAGTCTCGCAGAAAGCCACGGCCCCCGGGACGGGTCTCAAGCCGGGCCGGAACCGCAGTCCAGGGCCCCCGCCGCCGGCGCGGCGCCCTTCACGCGCGCGGCGATCACCTCCACCAGGGCCTGCACATCCACGGGCTTCACCAGGTGGTGGTCGAAACCGGCTTCGCCCGCGCGCGCCACGTCCTGCGGCTGGCCCCAGCCCGTGACGGCCACGATCGTGCGCCCGGGGCCGCCCTCCTGCGCGCGTAGCCGGCGGCAAGTGTCGTAACCATTCAGGCCCGGCATGCCGATGTCCAGCAGCACCAGTTGCGGATCGAAAGCGGCCGCGACCTCGATCGCCTCCTCGCCGCTGCCGACGTCGCGCACCTCGTGCCCCATCACCTGCAGCAGGATGGCCAGCGTGGAGCCGGCGTCGCGGTTGTCGTCGGCCACCAGGATGCGCAGGCCGCCACCGGCCGAAGCGGGTGCCGCGTCGGCCGCGTCGGGCGCGGGCTCCGCGTCCATCGCCAGCAGCGGCAGCCGCACGGTGAAGACGCTGCCCTGGCCGGGCCCTTCGCTGTGCGCCGTGACGCTGCCGCCGTGCAGCTGCACCAGCTTGCGCGTGAGCGACAGGCCGATCCCCAGCCCGCCGCGCGAGCGCGCCAGCGCCGGCTCTTCCTGCGAGAACATCTCGAACACGTTCTCCAGCCGGTGCGCCGGGATGCCGATGCCGTTGTCGTGCACCGAGATCACGGCCTGCCCGCCGTCGGTCGCCACGCGCAGCTCGATCGCGCCGCCCGGGTCGGTGTACTTCGCCGCGTTGCTCAGCAGGTTGACGAGCACCTGCGCCAGCCGGCCCCGGTCCGCGTCCAGCACCAGGCGGGCGCGCGGCTGCAGCACCGTAAGCTTGTGCCCCGCGCCGGCGATCTGCGGCTGGATGGTCTCCAGCGCATCGGCGACCACCTGTTCGAGCTCCACGCGTTCGCGCCGCAGTTCCAGCCGCCCCTGGTTGATGCGGCTGACGTCCATGAGGTCCTCGATCAGCCGGCCCATCACCGACACCTGGCGGTCCATGACGTCGGAGGCCCATTGCACGTCGTTCGTGGCCGGCCCGCGCAGCTTCAGGAAGTGCGCGGCGTTGCGCAGCGGCGCGAGCGGGTTGCGCAGCTCGTGCGCCAGCGTGGCGAGGAACTCGTCCTTGCGCCGGTTCGCCTCGCGCAGGCGCCCCTCGCTCGCCTGCAGCTCCAGCGTTCGCTCGGTGACGCGCTGGTCCAGCGAAGCGTTCAGCTCGCCCAGCCGCTCCTCGGCGCGACGGCGTTCCGCCACCTCGGCCTGCAGCAGGCGGTTGGCACGTTCGAGCTCGCGGCTTTGCCGGTACAGCTGCGCGAACACCGCCACCTTGGAGCGCAGGACGGCCGGGTTCACCGGCTTGTGCAGGTAGTCGACCGCGCCGCTGCCGTAGCCTTCCAGCACGTGCTGGATCTCGTTGTAGTAGGCGGTGAGGAAGATGATGGGAATGCGCGCGGTCTTGCGGCGCTCCTTCACCAGCTGCGCGAGCTCGAAGCCGCTCATGCCGGGCATCTGCACGTCCAGCACCAGCAGCGCGAATTCGTCGGCCATCAGGGCGAGCAGGGCCTCGTCGCCCGAGTTCGCACGCACCAGGCGGTAGCCGGGGTCGTCGAGGATGGATTCCAGCACCGCGAGGTTGCGCGGCTCGTCGTCCACGATGAGGATGTTGACGCGGGGTTCGGCGGCGTTCATGGCAGGCGACCTCACCGGAACAGCCACACGCGCATCAGCGACAGCAGCTGGTCCGTGTTGACGGGTTTGGAGATGTAGTCGCTCGCGCCGGCTTCCAGGCACTTCTCGCGATCGCCCTTCATGGCCTTGGCCGTGAGGGCCAGGATGGGCAGCGTGCGGAAGGCGGGGTCCTTGCGGATCTCGCGCATCGTGGCGTAGCCGTCCATTTCCGGCATCATGATGTCCATCAGCACCATCTCGAGCCCCGGCGTGGTCTGCAGGATCTCGATGGCCTGGCGGCCGTTGGTGGCGCTGAGCACCTCCACGTCGTGGTTCTCCAGCACCGAGGTCAGCGCGAAGATGTTCCGCGCGTCGTCGTCCACCACCAGAACCTTGCGCCCGCGCAGCACCTCCGAGGAGTTGTGCAACCGGTCCAGCATGGCCTGCTTCTGAGGCGGCAGCTGCGTGACGACGCGGTGCAGGAACAGGGCCGTCTCGTCCAGCAGCCGCTCGGGCGACTGCACGTCCTTGAGCACGATGCTCTTGGCCATCGCGTGCAGCCGCTCCTGCTCGTCGCCCGAGAGCTCCTTGCCGGTGAAGACGACGACCGGCACGGCGGACAGCTGCGGCTCCGCGCGCATGGTCTCCAGCAACTCGAAGCCGCTCATGTCGGGCAGGCGCAGGTCCAGCACCACGCAGTCGAAGGGCTGCCTGCGCATGGCGTCCAGCGCCGCGTCGCCGCTGCCCGCGGTGGCGATGTCGATGTCGTCGTAGCCGAGGAGCTCGACGACGGCTTCGCGCTCCACCGCGTTGTCCTCCACCACCAGCAGCCGCCGCGTGCGCGGCTGCGTGAAGGCCTTCAGCCGGTCGAAAGCGGCTTCCAGCCCCGTGGTCGTGGGTTCCTTGAGCAGGTAGTTGAAGGCGCCGTGCGACAGCCCGTGCTGCCGCTCCTCTTCCAGCGTGACGATCTGCACCGGGATGTGGCGCAGCGCGGGATCGAGCTTGAGCTGGTTGAGCACCGTCCAGCCCAGCATGTCGGGCAGGAAGATGTCCAGCGAGATCGCCGCCGGCTGGTACTGGCGCGCCAGCGACAGCCCCATGGAACCCCGCGTGGCCACCAGGCCCTTGAAGCCCTTGTCGCGCGCCAGCCCCAGCAGGATGCGCGCGTAGTGCGGATCGTCCTCGATCACCAGCAGCACCGGGTCGCCCGGCTGGATGGATTCGCGGTCGTCCGGCACGTGCTCCTCGCGCACGACGGGCAGCGTGACCAGGGTCGCCTCCGGCGCCCTCGCCTTGCGAGCACTGGCGGTTGCGGCGTCGGGGCCGGCATAGTGCAGCGGCAGGTACAGCGTGAAGGTGCTGCCCTGCCCCGGCACGCTGTGCAGCCGGATCTCGCCCCCCAGCAGCACGGCCAGCTCGCGCGAGATCGCCAGGCCCAGGCCGGTGCCGCCGTACTTGCGCGAGGTGCCAGCGTCGGCCTGCTGGAAGGCCTCGAAGATCAGGCGCTGCTTGTCCGGGGGTACGCCGATGCCCGTGTCCTCCACCGAGAAGGCGATGACGTGCTGCGCCTGCGCCAGCACGGGATGGTCCGGGCTCCAGCCCGAATCGGCCAGCGCCACGCGCACCTCGACATGGCCCTGGGCGGTGAACTTCACCGCGTTGGACAGCAGGTTCTTCAGGATCTGCTGCAGCCGCTTGGGATCGCTCTCCATCGTGCGCGGCAGGCCGTCGGCGAAGCGCAGGTGCAGCGGCAGGCTCTTCTGCTCCGCGACGTGGCGGAAGTTGCGGTCCAGGCTTTCGCGCAGGCCCTGGAAGGGGATCTCCTCGACGTCCACCGTCACGGTGCCGGATTCGATCTTCGACAGGTCCAGGATGTCGTTGATCAGGTTCAGCAGGTCGCTGCCGGAGGAGTTGATGTTGCGCGAGAACTCCACCTGCCTCGGCGTGAGGTTGCCGGCCGTGTTCTCCGCCATCTGCTGCGACAGGATCAGGATGGAGTTGAGCGGCGTGCGCAGCTCGTGCGACATGTTGGCCAGGAACTCCGACTTGTACTTGGAGGTGAGGGCCAGCTCGGACGCCTTCTCCTCCAGCGCGCGGCGGGCCTGCTCCACCTCGGAGTTCTTGCGCTCCACCTCGGCGTTCTGCTGGGCCAGCAGGCGGGCCTTGTTCTGCAGCTCCTCGTTGGTCTGCTGCAGCTCGATCTGGCGCGCCTGGAGTTCCACCGTCAGCTGCTGCGACTGCTTGAGCAGGCCCTCGGTGCGCATCGTCGCCTCGATGGTGTTGAACACGGCGCCTATGCTCATGGCGAGCTGGTCGAGGAAGTTGAGATTGACCGCGGAGAAGGGATGCAGCGAGGCGAGCTCGATCACCGCCTTGGTCTGGTTCTCGTACAGCACCGGCAGCACCACGACGCTGACCTCGCGCGCCTGCCCGAGGCTGGAGGCGACGGTGACGTACTCGGTGGGCACGTCGGTCAGCAGGATGCGCCGGTTCTGCAGCGCGCATTCGCCGATCAGGCCCTCGCCGCGGCGGATCGTGTCCGGCAGGCGCAGGCTTCCGGGCTGCGCATAGGTGGCGAGCAGCGACATCTCGTCGGTGTTCGCCTCGCCGAGGTTGTTGTGGTAGATGCTGCCCTGCTGCGCATTGACCAGCGGCGCCAGCTCGGACAGCAGCATCTTGCCCACCGTGTTCAGGTCGCGCTGGCCCTGCAGCATGCCCGTGAAGCGCGCCACGTTGGTCTTGAGCCAGTCCTGCTCGCGATTGCGTTCCGTGGTCTCCCGCAGGTTGGAGATCATGGTGTTGATGTTGTCCTTGAGCTCGGACACCTCGCCCTTCGCCTCCACCTGGATCGAGCGCGTGAGGTCGCCCTTGGTCACCGCCGTCGCCACTTCGGCGATCGCGCGCACCTGCGTCGTGAGGTTGGCCGCCAGCAGGTTCACGTTGCCGGTCAGGTCCTTCCAGGTGCCGGCCGCGCCGGGCACGTTGGCCTGGCCGCCCAGCCGTCCTTCCACGCCCACCTCGCGCGCGACGTTGGTCACCTGGTCGGCGAAGGTCGCGAGCGTGTCGGTCATGTTGTTGATGGTGTCGGCCAGCGCCGCGACCTCGCCCTTGGCCTGCACCGTCAGGCGCTGGGTGAGGTTGCCGTTGGCCACGGCCGTCACCACCTTCACGATGCCGCGCACCTGCTCGGTGAGGTTGGACGCCATGAAGTTGACGTTGTCCGTCAGGTCCTTCCAGGTGCCGCCCACGCCGGTCACCTGGGCCTGGCCGCCCAGCTTGCCTTCGGTGCCCACCTCGCGCGCCACGCGCGTCACCTCGTTGGCGAAGGAGTTGAGCTGGTCGACCATCGTGTTGATGGTGTTCTTCAGCTCCAGGATCTCGCCTTTCACGTCCACGGTGATCTTGCGGTTCAGGTCGCCCCGCGCCACGGCGGTGGTCACCTCGGCGAAGTTGCGCACCTGCGAGGTGAGGTTCGCGCCCATGGTGTTGACCGAGTCGGTCAGGTCCTTCCAGGTGCCGGCCACGCCCGGCACGACCGCCTGCACGCCCAGGCGCCCTTCCGTCCCCACCTCGCGCGCGACGCGCGTCACCTCGGAGGCGAAGGAGCGCAGCTGCTCCACCATCGTGTTGATGGTTTCCTTGAGCTGCAGGATCTCGCCGCGCACGTCGACGGTGATCTTCTTGGACAGGTCGCCGTTCGCCACCGCGATCGTCACCTCGGCGATGTTGCGCACCTGGTTGGTCAGGTTGGACGCCATCGAGTTGACGTTGTCGGTGAGGTCCTTCCACGTGCCCGCGACACCCGGCACCTGCGCCTGGCCGCCCAGCTTGCCTTCCGAACCCACCTCGCGCGCCACGCGCGTCACTTCGGAAGCGAAGGCCGAGAGCTGGTCGACCATCGTGTTGATGGTTTCCTTCAGCTGCAGGATCTCGCCTTTCACGTCCACCGTGATCTTGCGGCCCAGGTCGCCGCGCGCGATGGCCGTGGCCACGTCCGCGATGTTGCGCACCTGGCCCGTCAGGTTGTTGGCCATGGAGTTGACGTTGTCCGTCAGGTCCTTCCACGTGCCGGCCACGCCAGGCACCTGCGCCTGGCCGCCCAGCTTCCCTTCCGTGCCGACCTCGCGCGCCACGCGCGAGACTTCGGCGGCGAAGGCGTTGAGCTGGTCCACCATGGTGTTGATGGTTTCCTTCAGCTCCAGGATCTCGCCGCGCACGTCCACGGTGATCTTCTTGGACAGGTCGCCGTTCGCCACGGCGATGGTCACCTCGGCGATGTTGCGCACCTGGTTGGTCAGGTTGGACGCCATCGAGTTGACGTTGTCCGTCAGGTCCTTCCAGGTGCCGGCCACGCCTTCCACCGCGGCCTGCCCCCCGAGCTTGCCTTCGGTGCCCACCTCGCGCGCGACGCGCGACACCTCGCCGGCGAAGGCGTTGAGCTGGTCGACCATCGTGTTGATGGTCTGCTTCAGCTGCAGGATCTCGCCGCGCACGTCCACCGTGATCTTCTTGGACAGGTCGCCGCGCGCGATGGCCGTGGCCACGTCGGCGATGTTGCGCACCTGCGCCGTGAGGTTGGACGCCATGAAGTTCACGGAATCCGTCAGGTCCTTCCAGGCGCCCGTCACGCCCGGCACCTGCGCCTGGCCACCGAGCTTGCCTTCGGTGCCCACCTCGCGCGCCACCCGCGTCACTTCCGAGGCGAAACCATTGAGCTGGTCCACCATCGTGTTGATGGTGTTCTTCAGCTCCAGGATCTCGCCCTTCACTTCCACCGTGATCTTGCGCGAGAGGTCGCCGCGGGCCACGGCCGTCGTCACTTCCGCGATGTTGCGCACCTGGCCGGTGAGGTTGTTGGCCATGGAGTTGACGTTGTCCGTCAGGTCCTTCCACGTCCCTGCGACGCCGCGCACCTGGGCCTGGCCCCCCAGCTTGCCCTCGGTACCCACTTCGCGCGCCACCCGCGTCACTTCCGAAGCGAAGCCATTGAGCTGGTCCACCATCGTGTTGAGGGTGTTCTTCAGCTCGAGGATCTCGCCCTTGACGTCGACGGTGATCTTCTTGGACAGGTCCCCGTTGGCCACCGCCGTCGCCACGTCGGCGATGTTGCGCACCTGCGCGGTGAGGTTGTTGGCCATGGAGTTGACGTTGTCCGTCAGGTCCTTCCACGTGCCGGCCACGCCGGGCACCTGCGCCTGGCCACCCAGCTTGCCTTCGGTGCCCACTTCGCGCGCGACGCGCGACACCTCGCCCGCGAAGCCATTGAGCTGGTCCACCATCGTGTTGATGGTGTTCTTCAGCTCCAGGATCTCGCCGCGCACGTCCACGGTGATCTTCTTGGACAGGTCGCCGCGCGCCACGGCGGTGGTCACTTCCGCGATGTTGCGCACCTGGTCGGTCAGGTTGGACGCCATCGAGTTGACGTTGTCCGTGAGGTCCTTCCAGGTCCCCGCCACGCCCGGCACCTGCGCCTGGCCACCCAGCTTGCCTTCCGTACCCACCT
This sequence comes from Pseudomonadota bacterium, assembly GCA_023438115.1. Classification (GTDB taxonomy): domain Bacteria; phylum Pseudomonadota; class Gammaproteobacteria; order Burkholderiales; family Burkholderiaceae_C; genus Ramlibacter. Next base: position 21,919 of record JAEZEB010000148.1, read on the forward strand.
CGCGCGCGACGCGCGTCACCTCGGAAGCGAAGCCGTTGAGCTGGTCCACCATCGTGTTGATGGTGTTCTTCAGCTCCAGCACCTCGCCGCGCACGTCCACGGTGATCTTCTTGGACAGGTCGCCGTTGGCCACCGCGGTGGTCACCTCGGCGATGTTGCGCACCTGGCCCGTGAGGTTGGACGCCATGAAGTTCACGTTGTCCGTGAGGTCCTTCCAGGTGCCCGCCACGCCGGGCACCTGCGCCTGGCCGCCGAGCTTGCCCTCGGTGCCGACCTCGCGCGCGACACGCGTCACTTCCGAGGCGAAGCCATTGAGCTGGTCCACCATCGTGTTGATGGTTTCCTTCAGCGCCAGGATCTCGCCCTTCACCTCCACGGTGATCTTGCGCGAGAGGTCGCCCTTGGCGATGGCCGTGGCCACGCCCGCGATGTTGCGCACTTGGCCCGTCAGGTTGGACGCCATCGAGTTGACCGAGTCCGTCAGGTCCTTCCAGGTGCCGGCGATGCCCGGCACCTGCGCCTGCCCGCCCAGCTTGCCTTCGGTGCCCACCTCGCGCGCCACGCGCGTGACCTCGGCGGCGAAGCCATTGAGCTGATCGACCATCGTGTTGATGGTCTCCTTCAGCTCCAGGATCTCGCCCTTCACGTCCACGGTGATCTTGCGCGAGAGGTCGCCGCGCGCCACCGCCGTCGTCACCGTCGCGATGTTGCGCACCTGCGAGGTGAGGTTGTTGGCCATGGAGTTGACCGAATCGGTCAGGTCCTTCCACGTCCCCGCGACGCCCGGCACCACCGCCTGGCCGCCCAGCCGGCCGTCGGTGCCGACCTCGCGCGCCACGCGCGTGACTTCGGATGCGAAGGAACGCAGCTGGTCCACCATGGTGTTGGTGGCTTCCTTGAGCTGCAGGATCTCGCCGCGCACGTCCACCGTGATCTTCTTGGACAGGTCGCCGTTCGCCACCGCGATCGTCACTTCCGCGATGTTGCGCACCTGCGCCGTCAGGTTGCCGGCCATCTGGTTGACCGAGTCGGTGAGGTCCTTCCAGACGCCCGACACGCCCTTGACCTTGGCCTGCCCGCCCAGCTTGCCTTCGGTGCCCACCTCGCGCGCCACGCGCGTCACTTCCGAGGTGAAGACCGACAGCTGCTCGATCATCGTGTTGACCAGCCTGGCCGAGCGCAGGAACTCGCCCTTGAGCGGCCGGCCGTCCACCTGCAGTTCCATCGGCTGGCCGAGGTCGCCCTTCGCCACCGCGCCTATGGTGCGCGCGATGTCGGCCGTGGGCCGCACGAGGTCGTCCACCAGCGTATTGACGGCATCGACCTGGGCCGCCCAGCTTCCCACCGCGCCGGGCGCGGAGATGCGCTGCGTCAGCCGGCCTTCCTTGCCGACGGTGTTGGACAGGCGCTCGGCCTCGGTGGTGATGCGCGAAGCGTTCGCGATGCTGCGGTTGAAGGCTTCCGCGATGCGCCCGTCGACGCCGGACCAGTCCGCAGGCAGGCGCGCGCGGAAGTCGCCCTCGGCGAAGGCCAGCAGCGCCGCCAGCACCTGCAGCGAACGGGCGTCATGGGCTTCCGCAGACAGCGTGTGGATCGAGGGAATGGCGGCAGGGACCACGGCCGGTGGAGGAGCGGAGCGCGCGGCTCCCCGGTTGGATTTCTTCTTGAGCGCGGTCGGCGTGATGGCCTGGTCCATGATGGCTCCGGGTGGCGTTCGCCCCCGGGATGCAGGACACCGGCGGCACGAAGCGTCGGACGGTATTGATGATCCCGTCCTCGGCGGTTGGGGAGTGTCCCGGGCCTAAGACCTTGGTGTCGTAGGACAAGGCCGACAGGCTTTGTACGGCCGCGCTCGCTGCGTGACTTATTCGCGCAGCGGCTTCATGCGGCCTGCAGAGGCAGGCGCACGGTGAACGTGCTGCCCTGGCCGATGCCCGCGCTGGCGGCCGCAATCGTGCCGCCATGCAGTTCCACCAGCCTGCGGACCAGCCACAGTCCGATGCCCAGGCCGGAGTGGCCCGCTCCGGAGGGGCTGCGCCCCTGCACGAACAGGTCGAAGACGTCCGGCAGCATGGCGGGCGCGATGCCGCAGCCGTCGTCGTGCACCGCCACCACCGCCTCTCCACCCTCGCGCCGGACGCGCACCGCGATGTGCCCGCCCGGTGGCGTGTACTTGCTCGCGTTGTTCACGAGGTTGCCGAACACCTGGGCGAGCCGCGTGAGGTCGCCGCGCACCACCAGCGGCTCGGGCGGCAGATCCACTTCCAGCTCGTGGCCCGCGGCGTCCACGGCGGGCTGGCTGGCTTCGAGCGCATCGCGCAGCACGCGATCGAGCGCCACCGGCTCGAAGCGCAGTTCCAGCTTGCCGCGGCTCACGCGCGAGACATCCAGCAGGTCGTCCACCAGCCGCACCAGGTGCGCGAGCTGGCGCTCCATCATGTCGCGCGTGCGCGCGGCCTGCGGCGGCAGGTCGCCCACGCGCCGCAGGATCTCCAGGCCGGTGCGGATCGGCGCCAGCGGGTTGCGCAGTTCATGCGCCAGCGTGGCGATGAATTCGTCCTTGCGCCGGTCGGCCTCGACGACGTCGGTGATGTCCGTCGACACGCCGCACACCGCGTAGACCTGCCCTGCCTCGTCGTACAGCGGGAACTTGCTCGATCGGAACACGGTGGGCTGCCCGCGCAACAGCACGTGCTCCTGCACCAGCAGCGGTTCGCCGGATTCGATCACCACCCGGTCGTTGGCGCGCAGCACCGCGGCCGCCTCCGCCCCGAAGATGTCCGCGTCCGTGACGCCATGCGCGTTCTCGGGCGTGAAGCCGTTCACGCGGCGCCAGGCCTGGTTGGACAGGATGTAGCGTCCCTCGAGATCCTTGGCGTACACCAGCGCGCCCGCGCCCTCGATCACCGATTCCGTGAGGCGCTGCGCGGCGCGCACCCGGCGCTCGGCGATCATCTCCGCCGTCACCTCGCGCGCGGCGCACACGCCGCG
>JAEZEB010000016.1 GCA_023438115.1 Pseudomonadota bacterium
GGTGATGGGGCGGGTCCAGATGGCGGGCATGCGGCGATGTTAGCGCGGCGTGCTGGCCGGGGGCGTCTCGACGTTGGGTGCGTCGGCGACGGACACGCCGGCGGACGTGTTCTTGTTCAGCAGCGCAAACAGCAGGATCGCGCCGAAGGTCGCGGTGCCGATGCCGCCCAGCGCGAAGCCGCCGAAGTTGAGCGTGTAGTCGCCCGTGCCCAGGATCAGGGTGATGGCCGCGACGATCAGGTTGCGGTTCTGCGAGAAGTCCACCTTGTTGTCCACCCAGATCTTGGCGCCGGCCACGGCGATCAGGCCGAACACCACGATGCTCACGCCGCCCATCACCGGCAGCGGGATCGCCTGGATCACGGCGCCGAACTTGGGCGAGAAGCCCAGCACCAGCGCGATGATCGCCGCCACCAGGAAGATCGCGGTGGAATAGATCTTGGTGGCCGCCATCACGCCGATGTTCTCGGCATAGGTGGTCACGCCCGTGCCGCCGGCGGAGCCGCTCACGATGGTGGCAATGCCGTCGCCGAGGAAGGCGCGGCCCATGTAGGGATCGAGGTTCCGGCCGGTCATGGCCGTCACGGCCTTGATGTGGCCCAGGTTCTCGGCCACCAGGATGATCGCGACGGGCGCGATCAGCATCATGGCGCCGAGCTCGAACACCGGCGCGGTGAAGGCGGGCGCGCCGAACCAGGCGGCGTTGGCGATGCCGGAGAAGTCGATCGGCTTGCCCCAGCCCAGGCCGTTGGCGAGGATGGCGTAGATGATGCTGGCGGCGATCAGGCCCACCAGGATCAACAGGCGCTGCACCATGCCGCGCGTGAACACCGCGACCAGGCCGACGGAGACGAAGGTGACGGCCTGCATCCACTTGTCGAAGTCGGTGGGGGCCATGTTCTTGATCGGGATGCCGGCGAGGTTCAGGCCGATCACCGCCACGACGGCGCCGGTCACCACCGGCGGCATGAAGCGCTCGATCCAGCCGGTGCCCACCGCGTGCACGACCGCGCCGATGATGGCGTAGAGCACGCCGCAGGCGATGATGCCGCCCAGCGCCACGGCGATGGCGGTGTTGGGGCCGGTCTTGCCGGCATAGCCGGTGGCGGCGATCACCACGCCGATGAAGGCGAAGCTGGAGCCGAGGTAGCTGGGCACCTTGCCGCCGGTGACCAGGAAGAAGATCAGCGTGCCGATGCCGCTCATGAGGATCGCCACGTTGGGATCGAAGCCCATGAGGATGGGCGCCAGCACCGTGGCGCCGAACATCGCGATCACGTGCTGCACGCCCATCGCCGCCGTCTGCGGCCAGGGCAGGCGCTCGTCCGGGGCGACCACCCCGCCTTGCTGCAGCACCGACGCGGGCCGCTCCGTCCAGTTGAACATTCCCATCTCTTCTCGCCCTCTGTTTGTTGAAGTGGGGCGATGCTAGGTGCAATGTTCCGGGCGCGCAAGAACGCCCGCGCGGCCGTCAGCTAGCCGGCGAACACGACCACTTTCCCGATGACGCCGGGGTCCTTTAGCAGCTTGCGGTGGCCCAGTCCTTCGGTGGGAACGAGCGTCGCGCCGGTGATGGCGTGCGCGAAGGCCTGGCCGTCGGCGAAGGCGTTGACCGAATCGCCGCGGTCGTGCACCACCAGGGTGGGAATGCGGATGCGCGGGGCTACCGCGTGCGGCTCGAACTGCTGCATCAGCATGCCTTCGCGCGCCTCGATGCGCCGCTGCATCGCCGCGCGCGTGGCCTCCTTCAGGCCGAAGACGGAAGCGAAGTAGCGGGTGTAGGCACGCGGCGAGGCGGGCGGAGCGATCAGCACCAGGCGCTCCGCGCCCATGCCGCGGCTGGCCGCATGGGCCGCCGCGCTCGCGCCCAGCGAATGGCCCACCAGCAGGCCGATGCGATGGCCCTCCTGCTGCAGCTTGCCGACCGCGTAGTCGATGGCGCGCGCGAATTGCGGCAGGCTGCTGGTGGCGCCGGCGCTGCGGCCGTGGCCCGGCATCTCCAGCAGCACCGGCCGCCACCCATGCTGCGCGAGCGATTCGGCCAGCGGCAGCAGCTGGCGCGCGTGGCCGCCCCAGCCGTGCACCAGCAGGGCGACGGGTCCGTGCGGCGCGGCGGGCTGGCTGTAGACCGTGAGCTGCGCGGTCTCGAAAGGCCACTGCGCGATCTTCCAGGCGGCGTCCCAGGGCGCGCTGCGGCGCATCCACCGGGGCGGCAGCGGCGTGGTGAACAGCCGGTCGGCCGCGCGCACGGCCAGGCGCGGCCACAGCTTTTGCGAGGTGCCCAGCGCCAGGCGGAACAGGCGCAGGCCCCAGCCGGCCTGGTAGTAGCCGACGGTCGGGGAAGCGGTGGGGGTGTTCATCGGGTTCCTTCAGAAGAAGACGAGGTCGTCGTTGCTGCGCGGAATGCGGCGCAGGGCGTCGAGCGCGGCGCGGCCGACGCGCCACGCGCCGTAGAGGGCGGCGAAGGACAGCAGGGCGAGCATGGTTGATTCCTTTCTCGCACGGTCGTGCGAAATATGGGCGAGGGTCGAGGCGGATGCGATCTGCGTCGCTCGTTCAGTTCTTGTAGGTGGCCAGCAGGCGTTCCCAGGTGCGCTGGGAGCGTTCGGCGGCGCGGGGCTCGCGCAGGAAGCGGGCGTCGTGCACCAGCGCCATGGCGATGGCGCTGATCTCGGCGACCAGCTGCTCGGCGTCGGTGTCGGGCTTCAGGTGGCCGGCCTCGATCGCCTGCAGCACCGTGCGCCGCAGCGCGGCGCGCCAGCGGGTGATCTCGTCGTGCAGCAGGTCGCGCAGCGGCCCGTCGCGGTCGTCCAGTTCGAAGGCGCCGGCGGTGTAGATGCAACCCTGCTGCGCCTCGACGTCGCGCACGCGGATGATCCAGCGGCGCACGATCTCTTCCAGCCGCGGCAGGCCCTTGGGCTGCTGCATGGCGGGCACGAACACCTCGGCGATGAAGCGGCGGCCGAACTCCTCGATCACCGCCTTCTGCAGCGCCTCGCGCGAGCCGACGCGGGAGAACACGCCGCTCTTGGACAGGCCCACGCGGTCGGCGACGACCTGCAGGGAAATCGCCTCCAGGCCCTCGGCGGCCGCGAGGTCCAGCGCCGCGCCGACGATGGCGGCACGGGTGAACTCGGCTTTCTGGGTCTTGGCGTCCATGGCGCGCAGATTAGCACGCCTGTGCGAAAAGCAAAACCCGGCCGACGAACGGCGCTCCGGGCCTCTTCAGCCCACGGCTGGCAGCACCGTCCCCCGGCATTCGCCGAAGCCGATGCGCTTGCGCCCGGGCGCCTCGCACCAGCCGCGCAGGATGACCGTGTCGCCGTCCTCCAGGAAGGCGCGCTGCTCGCCGGTCGCTCCCAGCTTCACGGGCTCGCGCCCGCCCTTGCTCAGTTCGACGATCGCGCCGGCCTCCTGCGGCGTGGGCCCGGACACGGTGCCCGTGCCGAGCAGGTCGCCGGGCTGCAGGTTGCAGCCACCCACGGTGTGCTGCGCCAGCATCTGCGCGGGCGTCCAGTACTGGTGGCGGAAGGACGTTGCCGCGATGCGGCTCGCGGTGGCGCCGCGTTCGCGATGCAGCGGCGTGTCGAGCCGCACTTCCAGCTGCACGTCGACGCCGCCGTGCGCGCGGTTGGCCTCGCCGTCCAGGTAGGGCAGCGGCTGCGGATCGCCGGGCGGCCGCTCGAAGGGAACGCGGAACGGCGCCAGCGCATCCATGCTCACCAGCCAGGGCGAGACGGTGGTGCAGAAGTTCTTGCCCAGGAAGGGACCCAGCGGGTTCATCTCCCAGAACTGGTGGTCGCGTGCCGACCAGTCGTTGAGCAGCACCATGCCGGCGATGTGTTCCTCCGCTTGCGCCATGGGCACCGGCTCGCCCAGCGCGTTGCCCGGTCCGATGTAGAAGCCCATCTCCAGCTCGAAGTCCAGCCGCGCGCAGGGGCGGTAGGTGGGCTGTTTCGCGCCGGGCGGCATCGCCTGGCCCATGGGGCGGCGGAAGCCGAAACCCGCTTGGCCCACGCGCAGGCTGGAGGCGCGCCCGTGGTAGGCGATCGGCAGCCACTGGAAGTTGGGCGTGAGCGGGTTGTCCGGAAAGATCAGCCGCCCGACGTTCAGCGCGTGGTGGATGGAGGTGTAGAAGTCCGTGTAGTCGCCCACGCGCGCATGCAGGCCGTACTCGACGTCTGCCTGCGGCACCAGGCAGGCGCCCACCGCGTCCTGGATGCGCGCGCTCGCGTCCTGCCGCAGCAGCGCGAAGAGGCCGTGGCGCAGTGCGCGCCACGAACGCGTGCCCCGGGCCATGTAGTCGTTCAACGCGTCCTGCGCGCAGGCTTCGCACGCCGCCTGCGCATCACCTTCCAGCAAGCCCGTGCGCGCGAGCGCGGCGAGGTCCAGCACCTGGTCGCCGATGGCCGCGCCGCCGCGGAAAGCCTCGCTGCTGCCGCTGCGGCGGAACACCGCCAGCGGCAGGTTCTGGATGGGGAAGTCGCCGCCATCGTTGGCCGACGCGACCCAGCTGCGCGCCTGGGGATCGTGCGTGTGGTCCAGCGCCGGCATGTCAGTGCCCCGCCATCAACGCGTCGTCGAAGATGGCCACCGCGCGGGTCCAGCCCGCCGAGGCGCCGCGGATCTTGTGCGGGAAGCAGCTGATGAAGAAGCCGTCGGGCGGCAGCGCTTCCAGGTTGTGCAGCTTCTCCAGGTGGCAGTAGCCGATGTCGCGGCCGGCCTTGTGGCCCTCCCAGATCAGGCCGGCGTCACCCGACTCCGCGTATTTCTTCGCCGTGTGCACGAAGGGCGCGTCCCAGCTCCACGCATCCGTGCCGGTGAGGCGCACGCCGCGCTCCAGCAAATACATGGTGGCTTCGTAGCCCATGCCCGCACCCGCGGCGACGTAATCGGGCTGCCCGTAGCGCGAGCCGGCCCGCGTGTTGACCACCACGATCTCCAGCGGCCGCAGCGTGTGGCCGATGCGCGCGAGCTCTGCCTCGACGTCCTTCGCGGTCACCACGTAGCCGTCGGGGAAGTGGCGGAAGTCCAGCTTCACGCCCGGCTGGAAGCACCACTCGAGCGGCACTTCGTCGATCGCGATCGCCCGTTCCTTCTCCCCCAGCTTCTGGTTCATGGTGGAGTGAAAGTGGTAGGGCGCATCGAGGTGCGTGCCGTTGTGCGTGTTCAGCTGCACCATCTCCACCGCCCAGCCCTCGCCGTCCGGCAGGTCTTCCTTCTTCAGCCCGGGAAAGAAGCCGGCGATCTGTTCGGCGGTGCTGTCGTGGCGCAGGTATTCGATCTTCGGGCTGAAGCCGGGCGGATCGGACTGCACGTCGTTCTCCAGGTAGATCGAGAGGTCGACGAAGCGGCGGGGCATGGCGTTCTCCTTGCGGTGGGGCGCTTCACCAGTGGACCATCGGCAGGCCGGCCACGGGGGAGCGGAAAAAAGGGATGCGGGTGCCGAGCAGGCTGCCCAGGTAGACGGTGCGCAGGTCCGGGCCGCCGAAGGTCACGCTGGCCATCCAGGGCGCGATGGTTCCGTGCGCGCGCTGCATGTCCTCGGGCCGCACGGTGCCGGCGAGGAAGCGGGCCAGCAGGTTGGCGCTGGCCTCCGGATCGCCGTCGTCCAGCAGCAGGCGCTTGTCGCCCTGCGGCGTGAGGGCGATGAGCTGGTCGGTCATCACCAGCGTGCACCAGAGGTTGCCGTGGGCGTCGAAGGCGATGCCGTCCGGATAGCCGCCCAGGTGCGAGGGGCCGAACAGCTCGCGGTCGGTGAGCGTCACGCCGGCGTCGGATTCGCGCAGCCGCAGTCGCGTGATGCAGGGGCCGGTGGTCTCCACGACGTAGATCCACTCCTCCTTCGCATCGAGGCGGATTTCGTTGGTGAAGTAGAAGCCGTCGGCGACCACGCGCAGGCCCTTGTCGTCCACGACGGCGAGATAGCCGTCCCGCACGCGGCTCGCCGCGGCGGCCGTCCACGGGTTGACGCGCGTGGACACCGTGAGCCATATGCGGTCGCGCGAATCGCGCAGCACGAAGTTCACCTTGCCGATCGCCAGGCCGTCGATGCGGTCGTAGAGCACGCGCGTCTCGCCCTCGCGCGTCATGCGCTCCAGCCGGTCGGTGCCGAAGTTGGAGACCAGCAGGTCGCCATTGGCGGCGAAGGCCAGCCCGTTGGGCAGCGTGCCCTGCGTGAACTTGGCCTCGAAGTCCTCCGGCCGGTCCACCTGCGCCGAGGCGAAGCGATCGTCGCTGCGCTGGCCGATGAAGCGCTGTGTTCCGTCGGGCGCGATGCGCATCACGCCGCCGCGCGCGTCGGCGGACCACAGCGTGCCGTCGCGCTCGGCCAGGATGCACTCGGGCCGTTGCAGCTCGGTGCCGATGTAGCGGATCGCCGCGCGGTCCACCGTGAAGCCGTCCAGGGGATTGGTCGTCGTCATTTCAGGAGCACCAGGCTGATCTGCGGAAACACCATCAGCAGGCCGAGCACGACCAGCATGGTGAGCGTGAAGGGGCCCGCGCCGCGGAAGATGTCGCCCAGGGACACGTCGGCGGTGTTCCCCAGCGTGCTCTTGATCACGTAGGCGCTCAATCCGAAGGGCGGTGTCAGCAGGCCCACCTCCACGGCGACGACGGTGATCACGCCGAACCAGACCAGGTTGAGGTCGAACTGCTGCGCGATCGGCAGCATCAGCGGCAGCACGATCAGCAGGATGGAGCTGGAGTCGATGATCGTTCCCAGCAGCAGGATCAGCAGCACGTACAGCAGCAGGAAGGCGCCCACGCCCAGGCCGGCGGCCGCCATCCACTCCACCATGGCCTGCGGCGTGCCGCTCATGGCCAGCATGCGCGTGTAGATGTTGGCGCAGATGATCAGGAAGCTCACGGCCACCGTCACGTGACCGGTCTCGGTGAGCACTTCCCAGAAGGCGCGCCAGGACAGCTTGCGCCGCAGCACTGCGACGATCAACGCCAGCAGCGCGCCGACGGCGCCGGCCTCGGTGGCGGTGAACAGGCCGGCGTACATGCCGCCCAGCACCAGCACGATCAGCAGTACGCTGGGCAGCATCTTCCACAGCATGCGCGGCACGCTCATGAGCGCACCTGGATCCACCGTTAGGGCCTCGCCACCGCGGTACACCATCACCGGCCGCAGCGTGGCCATCAGCACGATGGCGACCGCGAAGCCGAAGGCGAGCAGCAGGCCCGGCACGATGCCCGCGGTGAACAGGTCGCCGACGGACTGCTCGGACAGGAAGCCGTACAGGATCATCAGCAGGCTGGGCGGGATCAGCATGCCCAGCACCGAGGAGCCCGCCACCACGCCGACGGCGAACTTCGGCTGGTAGCCGAAGCGCAGCATCTGCGGCACGGCGACCCGGCTGAACACCGCGGCCGATGCGATCGAGATGCCGGTGATCGCGGCGAACACCGCGTTGGCGGCCACGGTGGCGATGCCCAGGCCGCCGCGGATGCGGCGGAAGGCCTGGTTGGCGACTTCGAAGGCGTCCTTGCCGACGTCGGCGCGCGCCACCAGGAAGCCGGTGAGCACGAACAGCGGCACGACGCCGAAGATGTGGCTGGCGATCGCGTCGTTCACCGCGGCCGCCATCATGTTGGCGGCGACCGTCGCATCATCGCGGATCAGCCAGACGCCGATGAAGCTGAGCAGGCCCAGCGTGATCGCCACGTGCAGGCCGGCGTAGATCAGCACCAGCATCAGCACCAGCGAGCCGAGGGCGATCGCCAGCGAACTCATGCCTTCGCCCTCCGCCGCAGCAGGCGCCGCACGTCCAGCGCCGCCAGCAGGCCGAAGCACACGGCCGTCGCGCCCAGGCCCACGAGCGTGATCAGCCGCACCGGCCACACGGGCGCCTGGAAATCGCCCACCGCACCTACGTACTCACGGATCGCCACCGATTCGGCGAGGGGTCCCCAGCTCGCGACGAGGATGACCACCATCAGCGCCAGGCCCACCAGGTGGAACAGCGCCTGCAGCGCATCGCCCAGCGCGGGGCGGTTCCGCTTGAGGCGATCCAGCAGCACGTCGGCGCGCGTGAAGCGGCCGGCGTGCAGCGTGTCGGCCAGCTGCAGGAACACGATGCCGACGATGGAGAGCGAGACCATCTCCGTCACGCCGCGCACGGGCGCGGCGAGCAGGTTGCGCCCCAGCACGTCGAGGTTGATCAGCACCATCAGGGCCAGGATCCACAGCGTGCCCAGCGCGTTCATCACGCCGAACACGCGCTGCAGGCCGAAGGGCAGCGGCGTGGCGTACGAATCTTGCGCCTGCACCGCCATCACTGCGTCCAGTCGCGCGGCATCTTGGTGCCGGCCTTGACCAGCGCGCCCGTGTAGGCCTTCAGCACCTCGTCGCCGGGCAGGCCCTTGCCCTTGGCGTCGGCGGCCCAGGTCTTGCCCACCGGCGACAGCGCGTCGGCCCAGCGCTTGCGCTCGGTCTCGCTCAGGTCGCTGACCTTGGCGCCCGCGGCCACCATCTTGTCCATCAGGCCCGCGGCCGCGGCGGCCTGCGCTTCGGCATAGCGCGCGGTCCAGACCTCGCCCGCGTCGCGGATGGCCTTCTGGACTTCGGGCGGCAGCTTGTCGAAGCGGTTCCTGTTCATCGCGATGCCGCCGGCGAACTGCGAACCGATGTTCACGCGCGTGAGATAGGGCGCCACCTCGTGGATCTTGGCGCCCCAGGCGCCGGTGACGAAGGTGAGCGTGCCGTCGGACACGCCGGACTTGATGTCCTCGTAGTAGGTGTTGAGGTTGCCCGCCACGGCCACCGCACCCGTGCCGCGGATCCAGTTGGCCGAGGGACCGGGCGCGCTGATCTTCTTGCCCTGCAGGTCCTCGAGCTTCGCGAGCGGGAACTTGGTCCAGATGTGGTACGTGTCGAGCGACATGCCGCCCAGGTACACGAGGTTGTTCCTGGTCCACGCATCGGCCATCGCCGGCAGCGTCTGCTGCATCTCGGCGATGGTGCGCGCGACCAGCCGCATGTCGTCGGTGCCGAAGGGCGCGAAGTAGGAGACGTTCTGCAGCGGGAAGCGCGGCGCCTCGAAGATGGTGCTGACCACGCCGAGGTCCGCGACACCGTCGGCGATGCCCTTCGATTCGCTGCCCAGCCTCACCAGCGTGCCGCCCCAGGCCTTGGTCCAGTCGATGCGGTACTTGTTGCCGGCCGCGGCCAGGCGCTTGTCCACCTCGGGGATGAACACCTCGTCGAGCGTCTTCACCCACAGGAAGGTCGGCGGGTGGCCCGCGGCGGCCGTGAGCTTGATCGTCTGCTGCGCATGGGCGCTGCCGGCCAGGCCCGCGAAGGCGAGGGCGGCGGCCAGCAGCGTGCGGCGGAAAGTGCGACGGTTCATGGTTGTCTCCTTTTGGGGCGGGATGGGGAGGAAGCGGCCGCGGCCGGCACCAGCACCGCGGCGATGCCGCTGCGGATGAAGTCCACCAGCAGCGGGGCCGCCGCCGCTTCGGCGGCCGTGTTCTCGTTGCGCGACAGGCGCTCGACGCGTTCGTCGCTGATGTGGTGCAGCAGCGCGCCGACCGCGAACTGATAGGCCCACGCGGCCGCGCCGCGCGTGCTGCCCGGCGCGGCGGCCTGCAGCGCGTCGATGAAGGCGTGCGCCATGGGATCGAAATGCTCCGCGAGCACTTGCGCGGCTTCGGGCGTGCGGTAGAACAGTTCGCGCGCCACGAGCTGCGCGTAGCACTCGCCTTCGGCGCTCGCGCGCAGGCGCAGCACCGGCAGCACGAAGGCTTCGACCACGCGATGCAGCATCTGCGGCCCGGGTTCGCCTTCGCGCGCGACGGCCAGCAGCGCGAGCCTTTCGTCCACGGTGCCGCGCCAGCGCTGGAAGATCGCGCGGAACAGCTCGTGCTTCTGCCCGTAGTAGTAGCTCACCAGCGCGAGCGGCACGCCGGCCTCGTCGGCGATCTGGCGGATCGAGACCGCGCGGTAGCCGTGCTGCGCGAACAGGCGCTCGGCGGCGAGCAGGATCGCCTGCTGGCGGTCCGGCCGTTCGGAACGGTCGACGGCACGCCGGGCCGGACGAGTGCGCAGGTCCATGGAGGCGGATTGAACAAGTGTTCAAAAAGCTTGGACATGCGTGCAAACCCTAGCGCCAGCACCGCTCGCACTGGCGCTACCCTCGGCCCATGCCCGCTCCCTACGTTCCCCGGATCCGCCTCTACCAGGACTGGCTGCGCACGCAGCGCGGACTGGACTTCGCGAGTTACGAAGCGCTGTGGCAATGGTCCGTCACCGACCTGACCGCGTTCTGGCAGAGCATCTGGGATTACTTCGAACTCGAATCGCCCACGCCGCACCGCCAGGTGCTGGCGGAGGAGAAGATGCCGGGCGCGCGCTGGTTCGAAGGTGCGCAGCTGAACTACACGCGCCAGGTATTCCGCCACGTGCAGCCGGCGCACGCCGCGGGCTTTCCGGCGATCATCAGCCGCAACGAGAAAGGCGAGCAGCGCGAGCTCTCCTGGCCCGAACTGCAGCGGCAGGTCGCTTCGCTCGCGCTGCACCTGAAGGCCCAGGGCCTGCAGCCCGGCGATCGCGTCGCGGCCTACCTGCCCAACATCCCCGAGGCCATGATCGCCTTCCTGGCCGTGGTGAGCCTGGGTGGCGTGTGGAGCATCTGCGCGCCCGACATGGGCACGAATGCGGTGCTGGACCGCTTCCGGCAGATCGCGCCGAAGATGCTGATCGCCTGCGACGGCGTGCGCTACGGCGGCCGCGACTACGACCGCACCGGCGTGGTGGCGGAACTCAAGGCGGCGCTGCCCAGCGTGGAACACCTGGTGCTGCATCGCAACCTCGGCCTGGACACGAGCGCCGTCCCGCCCTTCACCGATTGGGCCGGCACCGTCGCGCACACGGGACCGGAGGTCGATGCATTCGAGCCGCTGTGGCTGCCTTTCGACCATCCGCTGTGGATCGTCTATTCCAGCGGCACCACGGGCCTGCCCAAGCCCATCGTGCACGGCCACGGCGGCGTGGTGTTGGTGATGATGCTCATGACGGGCATCCACAACGACATCGGCTGCAGCTACGACAGGAACAGCTGGGGCGAGCGCTACCACTGGTACAGCTCCACGGGCTGGGTGATGTGGAACGCGCAGATGGCGGGGCTCGCGCTGGGCACCACCTGCTGCATCTACGACGGCAACCCGGGCGGCAGCAAGGAGAACCCCGACTGGAACGTGCTGTGGCGCTTCGCCGCCGAACTGGACGTGACCTTCTTCGGCGCCGGCGCCGCCTTCTTCGCCAACTGCATGAAGGCGGGCGTGGACCTCAAGCGCTTCCCGTCGCTCTCACGCGTGCGCGCGCTGGGCACCACCGGCTCGCCCCTGTCGGAAGACGCGCAGCGCTGGGGCACGCAGCAGTTCGAGGCGCTGGGCGTGCACGACATCTGGTGGTGCAACATCTCCGGCGGCACCGATTTCGCGGGCGCCTTCATCGGCGGCCACCGCGAGCTGCCGCAGGTGCCCGGGCAGATGCAGTGCCGCCTGCTCGGTTGCGCCGTCGAAGCGTGGAACGAGCAGGGCCAGCCGGTGATCGATGAAGTGGGCGAGCTGGTGTGCACGCGGCCCATCCCCTCCATGCCGCTGTACTTCTGGAACGACGAGGGCAACGCGCGCTATGTCTCGAGCTACTTCGACATGTACCCGGGCGTCTGGCGCCACGGCGACTGGCTGAAGATCACGGCCGAGGGCGGCTGCATCATCTACGGCCGCAGCGACGCCACCATCAACCGCCATGGCCTGCGCATGGGCACCAGCGAGCTCTATAGCGCGGTGGAGGCGCTGCCCGAGGTGCTGGATTCGCTGGTGGTCGATCTCGAGTACCTGGGACGCGAGAGCTGGATGCCGCTGTTCGTGGTGCTGCGCCCCGGCGTTGAACTGGACGAAAGCCTGAAGGGCCGCATCGCCGGCGCGATCCGCAGCGCGCTGAGCCCGCGCTTCGTGCCCGATGCCATCCTGCAGGTGGGCGAGGTGCCGCGCACGCTCTCGGGCAAGAAGCAGGAGCTGCCGATCAAGAAGCTGCTCCTGGGCCAGCCGCTGGAGAAGGTGGTCAACCGCGACGCCATGGCCAATCCGCAATCGCTGGACTGGTTCGTGCAGTTCGCCCGGGAGCGGGCCGGCGCCTGAGCGTGGCCATTCGCGGGTGAGGTGGTAGGCACCGGAGGTGCCCACCCTACGTGGCCCCGCGTTGGGTC
>JAEZEB010000289.1 GCA_023438115.1 Pseudomonadota bacterium
CGCGGATGCCGGCCGTCGTCGCCGAGGTCGTGGGCGGGCGCGCTCCACCGAAGAGGCTGGTGACGCTGCGCAGCGCACCGCCGGCCAAGCCGCCGCTGCCGGCGGATGCCGCCGGTCCCACGTCGAACAGGTGCACCCAGCCTGTCGCCCCCGCCTCGCTGCGTACCTTCACCCAAGGCCCGCGCCGCTCGTTCGTTCGCGTGACGGGCGCCTGCGCCGGCAGCGACGCGAGGCTGCGCGCCTGGTCCGCGGGCGCCTCGCGCAGTTCCACGGCGCGGCGGGTGAGCGCCGCTTCCTGCGCGTGCGCGAGGGGCAGCACGCAGGCGGCGAGCAGGGAGCACAGGGCGATGCGTATCATGCTTGGCTCGTTCATCCGAATCGCAGGCATTGTATGAAGCTGGGTATCGCGGGCAAATGGGCGCTGGTGTGCGGCGCCAGCAAGGGACTGGGTTTTGGTTGCGCCCAGGCACTCGCGCGTGAAGGAGTTCACGTCGTGATCGTGGCGCGCGGGGCCGAGGCGCTGCAGGAGGCCGCGCAGCGGCTGCGCGGCGACGCCGAGGTGCCGCAGGGCACGCAGGTGGAGCCGATCGCCGTGGACATCACCACCACGGAAGGCCGCGAGAAGGTCTTCGCCTTCCGCAAGGACTACGACATCGTGGTCACCAACGCGGGCGGCCCGCCGCCGGGCGACTTCCGCGACTGGGACCGCGAAGCCTGGATCAAGGCGGTGGACGCCAACATGCTCACGCCCATCGAGCTGATCAAGGCCACCGTGGACGGCATGGCGCAGCGCGGCTTCGGCCGCATCGTGAACATCACCTCCAGCGCGGTGAAGGCGCCCATCGACATCCTGGGCCTGTCCAACGGCGCGCGCAGCGGGCTCACGGGCTTCGTCGCCGGCGTCGCGCGCACCAGCAAGCTGGCGGCCGCCAACGTCACGATCAACAACCTGCTGCCCGGCGCCTTCGACACCGACCGCCTGAAGGCCACGATCGAGGGCGGCGCGAAGAAGAGCGGCAAGAGCGTCGACGAAGTGCGCCAGATGCGCATCAAGACGATCCCGGCGCAGCGCTTCGGGGAGGCCGACGAGTTCGGCGCCACGTGCGCCTTCCTGTGCAGCGCGCAGGCCGGCTACATCACCGGCCAGAACGTGCTGATCGACGGCGGGGCGTACCCGGGGACGTACTGAGGATGGTCGCGGGCGTCAGCGTCGCGAGGAGACGACGATGCCCGCCACGATCAGCACGAAGGCGACCGCGTGGAAGAGCCGCGGCGCTTCGCCCAGGAAGGCCGCCGAGAACAGCGCGGCGAACAGCGGCGTGAGGTTGGAGAAGAAGCCGGCGATGTTCGGCCCCACGCGCTGCACGCCCAGCCCCCAGCAGCGGTAGGCGGTCAGCGCGGGGCCGATGGCCACGTACAGGAGCGCGGCCGCGAGCGGCCAGCCCCACTGGATCGGCTGCGCGCCCATCGCGGTCTCGCCGGCGGCGAACATCCCGGACCAGGCGAGGCCGGGCACCAGTTGCACCATCAGGAAGGCGGCCCAGTCCGAGCGCACCTCGGGCGGGTCCACCGGCTGCGCGAGCAACCAGCTGTAGAGGGCCCACGCGGCGGTCGCCACCAGCATGTAGAGGTCGCCGGGGACGAAGCGCACCTGCAGCAGGTGCGCGAAGCTGCCCTGCGACAGCACCACCAGCACGCCCGCGATGGACAGCAGCGCGCCCACCAGCTGGCGCCGGGTGACCCGCTGGCCGAAGAAGGTGGCGCCGAGCGCCAGCATGAAGGCCGGCATGCTGGACGCCACCAGCGTGATGTTGATCGGCGTGGAGGTCTTCACCGCGAGGTACTGCAGCGCGTTGTAGCAACCCACGCCCAGGAGGCCCAGCACGGCGTAGCGACGCATCCCGGCCCACAGCGGGCCGTCGCGCCGCAGCACGCGCCAGGCGAAGGGCAGCAGGAACAGGAAGGCCAGGCCCCAGCGCAGGAAGTTGAGCGTGCTGGGCGGAACCAGTGGCGCCACCAGCCGGCCCACCACCGCGTTGCCGGCCCACAGGAGGGGCGGCGTCGTCAGGAGCAGGGCGGTCGCGAAATTCAGGCGCTGGTGCATGGCGGGGCACTGTAGCGGACGCGGCCGCGCTCGGTGGCTCGCCCGCGCAGTTCCCTTGCGTCGCGGGCGGCTGTCCTCCTCGCGGACGACAGCGCCCGGATCGCGCCCCGCTAACCTGCGGCCGTGACTTCCGCATCGTCCCCCAACGACCTGCTGCCGCAGCTGCGCCCCTTCGCCGACGTGTCCGTGCAGGTGGGCGCGCCGCTCGAGGTGGGCATCACCTCCGGCGGCCGCCGGCGCGTCATCCCCATCCTCGGCGGCGAGGCGCACGGCGAAGGCTGGCATGCCCGCGTGCTCCCCGGCGGCGCCGACTACCAGCGCGTGGTGAGCGACACGCGCGCCGAGCTCGAGGCGCACTACGTGCTGGAGACGGACGCCGGCGATCTCGTCTACGTGCGCAACCACGCGATCCGCGTCGCGCCGCCCGAGGTGACCGCCGCGCTCGTGCGCGGCGAGCCGGTGGACCCCGCGCGGGTCTACTTCCGCTGCCTGCCGACGCTGGAGACCGCGTCGCCGCAGCTGCGCTGGATCAACGACCGCCTGTTCGTGGGAGCCGGCCTGCGGCATCCCGACCGGGTGGTGATGCGCTTCCATGAACTCGCCTGACCTGCCAGAGGAAACCAAGCCCATGCAACGCTCCGCCTTCCGTCTCGCCCGCCGCACGCTGCTGGCCGCCTGTGCCGCGGCCTGCCTGCCCTTCGCCGCCCACGCGCAGGCCCCGTATCCCTCGCGGCCGGTGCGCATCATCGTCGGCTTCCCGGCGGGCACCGGCCCCGACATCGTCGCGCGCCTGCTGGCGCAGAAGCTCTCGGAGACCTGGGGCAACCAGGGCGTGATCGTGGACAACAAGCCGGGCGCCGGCGGACTGATCGCGGCCAGCGAGGCGGCGCGCGCCGCGCCGGACGGCTACACGCTGATGCTCGGCGAGACCGGGCAGCTGTCGATCGCCCCCAGCAGCTACAACAAGCTGCCCTACGACCCGGCGAAGGACTTCGTGCCGGTGAGCCACGTGGTCGGCGCCGACTTCGCGCTGCTGGTGAACCCGCAGAAGGTGCCCGCGCGCACCCTGCCGGAATTCGTCACCTGGGCCAAGGCGCAGAAGCAGCTGTTCATCGCGACCTTCGGCGCCGGCACGCCCGGCCACTTCGGCGCCTACATGTTCGGCGACGCGGTCAAGATCAAGCCCGAGCCCGTGCACTACAAGAGCACCGGCGACGCGCTGGGCGGCATGTTCAGCGGCGACGTGCACGCGGTGTTCGCGAGCATGGGCCTGTCCGCGCCCAACGTGAAGGCCGGGAAGCTGGCCGCGCTGGCGAGCACCGGGCCCGAGCGCGCCGGCAGCCTGCCCGACGTGCCGACCATGAAGGAGCTGGGCTACCCGACGCTCGAATTCAGCTCGTGGTTCGGCATCGTCGCGCCCGCCGGCACGCCGCCGGACATCCTGGCGAAGCTCAGCGCCGACGTGCAGAAGGCGGTGAAGTCGCCCGACGGCCGGCGCAGGATGGAGGAAGCGGGCTTCCGCGTGACCGGCACGACGCGCGAGGAGTTCGCGCGCATCATCGCCGCCGACACGGTGACCTGGGGCAAGGCGGTCGCTGCCAGCGGCTTCAAGGCCGACTGAGCGCCGCGTCGGGGGCGGGCGCCGCGCCCGCCCCCGACTTCGCCGCCGCCGCCGCCGCCCGCCACGCCGCCGTGCGCTGCGGCGTCTTCCCCGCTGACGCGCCGCCCGGGCCCTATAACCTCGTCACCCTTTTCGACGTGCTGGAGCATGTCGAGCACCCGCTGCCCTTCCTGCGCGCCATCGGGGCTTCCCTGGCGCCGGGCGGGCTGCTGGCGCTGCAGGTGCCGAATTTCGAAAGCCCGCTGG
>JAEZEB010000306.1 GCA_023438115.1 Pseudomonadota bacterium
ACCTTGGCGCGCGGCTTCTGGCCGGGCGGCGCGGCGCGCGCGGCGAGGCGGCGCGAGAGCTTCTCGTGCGCCTCGCCCGGCGTCGGCAGCACCGGCAGCTGGTAGCGCTCCTTCGCCAGGATGGCCTTGATCACCCGGTGCACCAGCAGGTCGGGATAGCGGCGGATCGGGCTCGTGAAGTGCGTGTAGGCCTCGAAGGCCAGCCCGAAGTGGCCGCTGTTGTGCGGCGTATAGATCGCCTGCTGCATGGACCGCAGCAGCATGGTGTGGATCTGCTGCGCGTCCGGCCGCTCCTTGGTGGTCTCCGCGATCTTCTGGAACTCGCGCGGATGCGGGTCGTCGGAGACGGTCTGGCCCACGGCCATCGCCTTCAGGTAGGTGCGCAGGATCTCCAGCTTCTCCGGCGTGGGGCCCTCGTGCACCCGGTACAGGCCGGGATGCGCCGCCTGCTGGATGAAGTCGGCGGCGCAGACGTTGGCGGCCAGCATGGCCACCTCGATCAGCTTGTGCGCGTCGTTGCGCACGCGCGGCACGATCTGCTCGATGCGGCCGTTCTCGTCGCAGATGATCTGCGTCTCGGTGGTCTCGAAGTCCACCGCGCCGCGCGCGTTGCGCGCCTTGAGCAGCGCGCGGAACACGTCGTGCAGGTCGAGGAAATGCGGCACCAGTTCCTTGCGCCGAGCGGCCTCGGGCCCGCGCGTGTTGGCAAGGATGGCCGCGACCTCGGTGTAGGTCATGCGCGCGTGGCTGTGCATCACCGCGGGGTAGAACTGGTAGGCATGCAGTTCGCCGGCCGCGTTGATCAGCATGTCGCAGACCATGCACAGGCGGTCCACCTCGGGGTTCAGCGAGCACAGCCCGTTGGACAGCTTCTCCGGCAGCATGGGGATCACCCGCCGCGGGAAGTAGACCGAGGTGGCGCGCTCGTAGGCGTCGACGTCCAGCGCGTTGCCCGTCTCCACGTAGTGGCTGACGTCGGCGATGGCGACCAGCAGGCGCCAGCCCTTGCCGCGGCCGACCTTCGCCGGCTCGCAATAGACGGCGTCGTCGAAGTCGCGCGCGTCCTCGCCGTCGATGGTGAGCAGCGGCACGTCGGTGAGGTCGACCCGCCCGCGGCGGTCCTGCGGACGCACCTTGTCCGGCAGCGAGCGCGCCAGCGCGATGCAGGCCTCGGAGAACTCGTGCGGCACGCTGTACTTGCGCACCGCGATCTCGATCTCCATGCCGGGGTCGTCGACCTCGCCCAGCACCTCCTTCACCCGGCCGACCGGCTGGCCGTAGAGGCTGGGCGGCTCGGTCAGTTCGACCACCACCACCTGGCCCGCCTTGGCGAGCGCCGTGGCGCCCTTCGGGATCAGCACGTCCTGGCCGTAGCGCTTGTCTTCCGGCGCCACCAGCCACACGCCGCTTTCGTGCAGCAGGCGGCCGATGATGGGATGCGGCGGGCGCTCGACGATCTCGAGCACGCGCCCTTCGGGGCGTCCCTTGCGGTCGTGGCGCACGATGCGCGCACGCACGCGGTCGCGGTGCAGCACCGCGCGCATCTCGTTGGGCGGCAGGTAGATGTCGGCCTCGCCGTCGTCGCGCACCACGTAGCCGTGGCCATCACGATGTCCCTGGACGGTGCCCTCGATCTCGTCGAGAAGCCCGGTGCCGTTGTTTCGTTCGAAGTTTTTGCTATACAATCTTGTTTTTCCTGAAATGCCCAGGTGGCGGAATTGGTAGACGCACTAGTTTCAGGTACTAGCGGGTAACTCCGTGGAGGTTCGAGTCCTCTCCTGGGCACCAAAGTTTCTCCCGAAACCCGGCTCTGCCGGGTTTTTCTTTTGGGAGACTCGAACGTGTCCGTGGAGGTTCGAGTCCTCTCCTGGGCACCAAATAACTCTGAAGAACCCGGCTCATGCCGGGTTTTCCTTTTGCGCTGAAGCCGGCTCTTGCCGGCTTCGTCGCGCCTGGACTCGAAGGGGATGATAAGGCCGGTCGCGCCGGCCCGGGTCGCTTTCGCCGGCGTCACCGCTTCCGCCGGCCGCGCGCGGGCGGCCTGGGAAGGGAGGGCGGGGAAAGTGGTCAGTGGGTGGCGAAGGTCAGATGGGCTCGGCGACGAGGTCGTGCCCGTCGGTGGCGACGATGCGCGCCTGCGTGAATTCTCCCACGGACAGGCGCTTGCTGAGCTTTTGCGGCGCAAGCAGCCGCACGGTGCCGTCGATTTCCGGCGCATCGGCATAGGAACGGCCGACGCCGCCCTTGCGGCCGAGCGCCGGCGCGGAGTCGACCAGCACCTGCATGGTGGCGCCCACGCGCCGCTGCAGCCGCGCCGAAGACACCTCCTCGGCCACCGCCATGAAGCGCGCGCGGCGTTCCTCGCGCACTTCCAGCGGAAGCATGCCGGGGATGTCGTTGGCGGCGGCGCCGTCCACCGCGCTGTAGGCGAAGCAGCCGGCACGGTCGATCTGCGCCTCGCGCAGGAAGTCCAGCAGGTGCTGGAACTCCGCCTCCGTCTCGCCGGGAAAGCCGGCGATGAAGGTGCTGCGCACCACGAGCTCCGGGCAGATCTCGCGCCACCGCGCGATGCGCTCGAGGTTCTTCTCGCCGCTGGCAGGACGCTTCATCCGGCGCAGCACATCGGGGTGGCTGTGCTGGAAAGGCACGTCCAGGTACGGAAGCACCCGGCCCTGCGCCATCAGCGGGATCACTTCGTCCACGTGCGGGTACGGGTACACGTAGTGCAGCCGCACCCAGGCCCCGAAAGGCTCGGCCAGTTCGCCCAGGGCCTGCACCAGCTCCAGCATGCGCGTGCGCACGGGGCGGCCATCGAAGAAGCCGGTGCGGTACTTGACGTCCACGCCGTAGGCGGAGGTGTCCTGGCTCACCACCAGCAGCTCCTTCACCCCGCCTTCGAACAAGGCCCGGGCTTCCTTCAGCACGTCGCCGACGGGGCGGCTGACCAGGTCGCCGCGCAGCGAGGGGATGATGCAGAAGGTGCAGCGGTGGTTGCAACCCTCGCTGATCTTCAGGTACGCGTAGTGCTTGGGCGTGAGCTTGATGCCGGCGGCCGGCACCAGGTCGACGAAGGGATCGTGCGGCTTGGGCAGGTGCGCGTGCACCGCGTCCATCACTTCCTGCGTGGCGTGCGGGCCGGTGACGGCCAGCACGGAAGGATGCACCTGGCGGACCATGTTGTCGCCGCCCTCGCCCGTGCGCGCGCCGAGGCAGCCGGTCACGATCACCTTGCCGTTGGCCGACAGCGCCTCGCCGATGGTGTCCAGGCTTTCCCTGACCGCATCGTCGATGAAGCCGCAGGTGTTGACGATCACCAGGTCCGCGCCTTCGAAGGTCTTGGACGTGGCATAGCCCTCCGCGCTCAGCTGCGTGAGGATCAGTTCGGAATCGGTGAGGGCCTTGGGGCAGCCCAGGCTGACGAAGCCCACCCTGGGGCTGGTCGTCGGGGTCGTCGCGGGGTCGGCGGTCTCGCTCATCCCGCTATTGTCCCCGAGATCGAAAGTCCTATTTCTTCACCCCGAATGCGCCGAACATCTGCTCGGTGTTCTTCTGCAGCTGCTCCTGCATCTTCTCGAACATGGCGCGCGACTGCTCCGCGTAGCCGGCCATCGTCCCCTGCAGCATGGGGTTGGGCAGGTTCATGAACTGCGACCACATCTCGGGCGTGAAATTCTTCGTCTGTTCGGCCATCTGGCTCTGCAGGTCGGTGAAGGCCTGCACGTTCTTCTCCAGGTAGCTGCCCATGAAGCCCTGCATCGCGTGACCGTAGAAGCGGATGATGTTGGCCAGCGCCGCCTCGCTGAACATCGGCTCGCCGCCCGCCTCCTCCTCCAGGATGATCTGCAGCAGGATGCTGCGCGTCAGGTCCTCGTTGGTCTTGGCATCGCGCACCACGAAGGGCTGGTGGTCCATGACCAGCTGCTTCACCTCGGCCAGCGTGATGTACGAGGAGGTCTCGGTGTCGTAGAGCCTGCGGTTCGGGTACTTCTTGATGACGCGCTGCGCGGACTTGGCACCGGCGCCGGCTTTCTTGCTGGTCACGAACAAGGCTCCTCTGGGCGGG
The DNA here is from genome assembly GCA_023438115.1 of Pseudomonadota bacterium. Lineage (GTDB taxonomy): Bacteria > Pseudomonadota > Gammaproteobacteria > Burkholderiales > Burkholderiaceae_C > Ramlibacter. Next base: position 4,064 of record JAEZEB010000306.1, read on the forward strand.
CTGCAGCACCCGCACTGTTGCGTTGCAGCAGATTCTAGGGAGCGGCCGGACGCGGCGGTGCGGGGTCAACCCTTAGCGCGGGTGCGGGCGCCACCGCCCGGCCGGACGACTACACTCCCGCGCATGGAATTGCCGGGCAGCCTCCTGGTCCTCGCGCTGCTGATCGCCTGCAGCGCCTTCCTGTCCGTGGCGGAGATCTCGCTGGCCGCCGCCCGTCGGGTGCGCCTGCGGCAGATGGCCGCGGAGGGCGACGCACGCGCCGAACGCGTGGCCGAGGTGCAGAGCCAGCCGGGGGACTACTTCACCGTCGTCCAGATCGGCCAGAACATGGTGGCCATCCTGGGCGGCATCGCCGGCGAAGGAGCGCTCACGCCCCACATCGCCCGCCTGCTGCGTCAGGCCGGCGTGGGGAGCATGGCCGACACGCTGGGCTTCGTCATCGCCTTCCTGGTCGTCACCTCGCTCTTCATCCTCTTCTCCGACCTGTTCCCCAAGCGCCTGGGCATGGCCGATCCCGAGCGCATGGCCGTGCGCGTGGTCACGCCCATGCTGTGGTGGACGCGGCTGCTGCGTCCCATCGTCTGGCTGTTCGGCGCCCTGGCCGGCCTGCTGTTCCGCCT
>JAEZEB010000312.1 GCA_023438115.1 Pseudomonadota bacterium
CCTGGGGCTGGGTCTCCATCTCGTGGGGGGTGTACCCGGGGCGTCCCCCCACGCCCGGCGGGGGCTGGTACAGCGGCACCTGCTGCGTGGCCGTGGGCATGCGGCTGGCCTCCAGCACCGGCTCGTAGTAGCCCGTGAGCAGGCCGGCGTCGCCGCCGGACAGCGGTTCGACGCGATAGGGCTGCAGGCGCTGCATCATCCAGGCGCGCTGTTCGGCGGGACCGGCGATCGAAAGGCGCCGCACCTCGGGGCACAGCGGCGCCCACGCGGCCGGCGGCTTTTCGCAGCTGCGGATCCACGCGTTCCAGGCTTCGTGCAGCGCGTCCTCGCCGAAGCCGGGCAGATCCGACCAGCGCACCGGCTCCCAGCGGCTGCGGCCATGCCGCAGCGCGCCGGGCAGGGGACCGTCGTCCGGGGCCGCCGCCGTGGGCGGCTCCGAGGGCGCCGGTGCGACCCCGGTCGGTGCTTCAGGGACTTCGGTCAGCGGCACCGAGGTGCACGCCGCGAGCATTCCTACAATGAGGGTGGAGAACAGGACCCGATACATGCTGCTGATTCTGCTGGAAGCCCTGCTGGCCCTGGTGCTGCTCGTGGGCATTGTTTGGTGGACGATGTTTTCGGGCCGCAAGGGCGGCGAGCCGCCGCCCGAGGACGGAGACGAACGGTAACGGGCCTCGCTGCATGTCGGGGTTCGCCTTCGGGCTCACCCCGACCTACGGTGGGATTGCGTCGTAGGTCGGCGGTGAGCCCGAAGGCGAACCCCGACACCACATCAAAGCTCGCGCAACAGATTCGCCAGCTCCACCGCCGACTTCACTTCCATCTTGTCGAACACCCGCGCGCGGTGCACTTCCACCGTGCGCACGCTGATCGACAGTTCATCGGCGATCAGCTTGTTGGGCAGGCCCTTGGCCACGAGCCGCATGACGTCGCGCTCGCGCTCGGTGAGTTCGTCCACCCGGTGCTGCAGCGCATGCCGCTCGCGCTGCGCCGCCAGCACGTCGGCGGAGCGGCGCAGCGCTTCCTCCACGCGATCGACGAGCGCGTTGTCCGAAAAAGGCTTCTCGCAGAAATCGAAGGCGCCGCGCTTGACCATGTCCACCGCGGTCGGCACGTCGGCATGGCCGGTGAGGAAGATGACCGGCATCGTCTCCACCAGTCCGCGCTCGGCCAGCCGGTCGAACAGGGCCAGCCCGCTGGTGCCCGGCATGCGCACGTCCAGCAGCAGGCAGCTGGGCTCCGCGGGGTGGGAGCCTTCGTCGAGGGCGGCCTCGAACTGCTCCGCGCTTTCGTAGGTGCTGGAGAGCAGCCGGCGCGAACGCAGCAGCCAGGCGAGCGCATCGCGCACGCCGGCGTCGTCGTCGACGATGTACACGGTGGCGCCGGTGGCGGGTTGCATGGTCAGGTCTGCGCGGGAAGCGTGAAGCGGAAGATCGTACCCTGCGGCTCGTTGTCCTCGTACAGCAGCTGGCCGCCGTGCTGCTCCACCACCGTGCGGCACAGGCTCAGGCCCAGGCCCATGCCCTCCGGCTTGGTGGTGAAGAAGGGCGTGAAGAGCCGGCGCTTGACCTCGTCGGGGATGCCGGGCCCGCAGTCCGCGACGGAGAACTCCAGCCAGCGCTTGCCCTTTTCCGCGGTGCCGACGGGACGCACCGGCGCCACCTGCAGCACCAGCGCCGGGCGCGTGACGCGGGCTTCGTCCATCGCCTGCATGGCGTTGCGCGCGAGGTTCAGCAGCACCTGTTCGACCATCGTGCGGTCGCACAGCACGCCGGGCAGGCCTTCGGGCACGCGGATCTCCACCCGCACGCCCAGCTTGCGCGCCTGCAGGTTCACCAGCGGCAGCACCGCCTCCACCAGCGCCTTGGGCGGCACCGCCTCGCGGGCCTGGTCGCGGCGGCGCACGAAGTCGTGCACGCTCTTGATCACGCGGCCGGCGCGGTCGGCCTGTTCCGCGATGCGCGTCATCGCCACGCGCAGGTCCTGCGCCGGGGCGGGCGCCTGCTGCAGCAGGTTCATCGAACCGTTGGCATAGCTGGCGATCGCCGCCAGCGGCTGGTTCAGCTCGTGGCTCAGCAACGAGGCCATCTCGCCCACGGTGGCCAGGCGCGCGGTGGCCTGCAGGCGCTCCTGGCTCGCGCGCGAGAGTTCCTCCACGCGGCGCTGCTCGCTGATGTCCAGCACCGCGCTCATCCAGCCGGTCTGCAGGCCCTGGGCGTTGATGAGGGGCGCCTCGATGATCAGCACCGGGAAGCGGCTGCCGTCCTTGCGCATGAAAACCGATTCGAAGCCCTCGCGCGGCGGCACGCTGTTGCCGGACAGGCGCACCTCCTGCCGCCGGCGGTAGTCGTCCGCCACTTCGGGCGGCCAGTAGGGCGCGGGCGGGCCGTGGAACAGCAGTTCCTCGGCGCTGAAGCCCACCATCTGGCAGAAGGCGGGATTGACGTAGGTGGTGCGGCCCTGCAGGTCGCGCGCGCGCAGCCCCGTCACGAGCGAGTCTTCCATCGCCTTGCGGAAGGCCAGCGCGTCGGCCAGGTCTTCCTCCGCCCGCAGCCGCCGGCGGGTGTCGTGGCCCAGCATGAACAGCACCGTGACGAGCGCGATCGACAGCACCGTCACCAGCGCCGTCATGAAGTTGGGGAACAGGTCCGGCTCGGGCCGGCGCCAGCTGTCCATGCGCAGCACCATGGTGGCGCCGGGCAGGTCCAGCAGCTGCTGCGCAGTGAACACGCGCTGGCCGCGCCGCGCCAGGCCGTGCATCGCCAGCCGCGTTCCGTCGGCCTCGGTGAACGAGATCTCCTGGCTGCGCCCCATCTGCGGCCCCATGTGCACCGCGAGCAGGTCGGTCAGCGAATAGGTGGCCACCACGAAGCCGGTGAGGCGGCCGGCCTCCACCTGCGGCAGGCACAGCTCCATCAGCTCCAGGCCCAGGCCGTCCGCCTGCGGCGCGAAGTAGCTGCGCGCGTAGGCATGGCTGCTCGTGCGGTTGGCCAGCGTGCAGGCCTGCTGCAGCTCCGGCAGCGTCGCGCGGCGGCCGAGGCGTACGAACACCGGCGGCCGGTAGGGGCTGTCCACCTCCGCGCGCAGGGCGAGCGAAGGGCTGCGCGACTCGATGCGCACCCACTCGCGGTGCGCGCGCAGCAGCTGCTCCGCGGCCTGCTCCCAGGTCTGGCCATCGCGGTGGACGGATTGCAGCGCCTGCAGCTCCTGCACGTTGCGCGTGAGGGCGGAGCGGATGTCGCTGAGCGCATCGGCGGCATCGCGTTCGACGTTGCTCTGCGCCACGCTGGCTTCGTAGCGCGCCGCCAGCCACACCAGCGTGGCCAGCAAGGCCACGACCAGCACGCCCAGCAGCATCCACAGCGACCAGCGCTGCCACGTGGAAGGACGGCGCAGGCCCGTGGGCATGCGCAGGGGAAGCGCCGAGGTCAGGAAACCTCCCCCAGGCTGGTCCGCTGCGCGGCCTGCGCCTCCCCCCTCCGCAAGCGGAGGGGGCGAGCGCCTTCGGGCGGCCGGGCGGCGCTCACAGGACGCGGTGCCCCAGCGCGGGCAGCTGCGTCCGCACCTGCGCCATGCGCTCGCGTGAAAGCTCGGCCAGCACCACGCCCTCGCCTTCTTCGGCGCGCTGCGCCAGCACCACGCCCCAGGGATCCACCACCATGGAATGGCCCCAGGTGCGGCGGCCGTTCTCGTGCCGCCCGCCCTGCGCGGGCGCGGCGACATAGGCGAGGTTCTCGATCGCGCGGGCGCGCAGCAGCACCTCCCAGTGCGCCTCGCCGGTGGTATGGGTGAAGGCGCTGGGCACCAGCAGCAGGTCGGCGGACAGGGCGCGGTACAGCTCGGGGAAGCGCAGGTCGTAGCAGACGGTCAGGCCCACGCGCCAGGCATGGCCGTCGCGCGAAGGCAGCGTGAAGGCCTGCGGCGTGCGGCCGCCTTCGATGACGCGCGCTTCGTCGTACTGCTCGCGGCCGTTGTCGAAGCGGAACAGGTGGATCTTGTCGTAGCGCGCGACGCACTCGCCCTGCGGCGAGAAGGCCAGGCTGGTGTTGCGCACCCGCTGCGCGTCGTCGGCCACCAGCGGCAGCGTGCCGCCCACGACCCACAGGCCGAACTCGCGCGCGGCGTCGGCCAGGAAGACTTGCACGCGGCCGTCCCCGAAGGCCTCGCGCGCGGCGATCTTGTCGCTCTCGCGCCGGCCCATGAGGCAGAAGTATTCGGGCAGCACCGCGAGTTCGGCGCCCGCTCGGGCTGCCTGCCCCAAAAGGGCGTGGGCGCGGGCGAGGTTGGCTTCGAGCTGCGTGCCGGAGACGGTCTGCAATGCGGCGATCTTCATGGATGGCTCCTCAGCGCGCGACGTCCCCGGCCGGCGCACCGGAGGCGCGCGTGCTCTCCGGCGGCGTGCGCACGATGCGCGTCACGCGCGGATCGGCCCATGTGCCGTCCACCTGGAACTCCTGCGTGGCCGCGCGCATCAGCGGCTGGCGCAGGAACAGCTGCGCCAGGAAGGAGCCGAGGCCGATCGCGGGGTTGATGACGGTGGCGACCAGCGAGGCGGTCCCGGCGTTGATCTCCGGCACCACCACCACTTTCAGGTTCTGGGTCTCGCGGGCGATGTCGGCCTGGCCTTCCATCAGCACCGCCGCGTTGACCCCCTTCATCTGCAGGTTGTTGGTGGCGGCTATGCCCTGCTCGATGGTGACGTCGCCGCGCAGGAAGTCGAAGGCGAAGCCTTCGCTGAACACGTCGCGGAAATCCAGCACGAGGCGCCGCGGCAGCGACTGCAGGCTCAGCACGCTCAGCAGCTTGGCCAGGCCTGGATCGGCCTTGAGGAACTGGCCGCTTTCCACGTCGACGTTGAAGCCGCCGGTGAGGGTGGCGTAGTCCAGCGCGAGCGGCGAGCCGACCCAGGACACCACGCCTTCCATGGCGCCGCGCCCGCGCCGCACCACCTCCTGCATCCCGAGCCGCCCCAGCGTCTGCCCGGCGTCGTTGATGTCCAGGCGGAACTTCATCGAAGTGCGCCGCCGCTCACCGGGCCGCGCCTCCAGGCGCGGACCACCCGGCGGCACCGGCTGCGCACCGATCGCGGCCCAGTTGCCCGAGGCGGTGAAGACCGCGTCGTCCGCCACCAGGCGCAGCCGGTTCAGGCGCCACTCGCGGATGCCGCCCTCGCGCGCCACGGTACCGGCGCCGCGGTTCACCGCGTCGATCTCCAGCCGGCCCAGCTTGCGGCCCTTGAGCTCGAAGTCGTCCACCACGACGTCCAGCGCCGGGATGCTGCCCGGCTGCTCCTCCAGGAAGCTCTCGACCTGCGTGGCGGTGGAAGCGGCGATGCTCAGGCGCGCCAGGCGCGCATGCACGCGGCCCGCCCCGGTGCCGAGTGGCTGCCGGTATTCCACGTAGCCGTTCAGTTCATCGGCGTCCACGTTGGCGCGCCAGTTCCGGCCGTCGCGCGAGCCCCCGAGCACCACGTTGCGCAGGGTGCGCCCTTCCACGCCCAGCTCGCGCGCGCGCACCGCCAGCACCGTGGGGAGATAGGCCATGGCGCCGGCGCCCTCCGCGCGCGGACCGGGCGGGGC